>CAZQQR010000096.1:0-2567 GCA_964595515.1 uncultured Pirellulaceae bacterium | reverse complement strand
GTCTGGTTTCAAACCGATCAATAGGTTGTAGTAGAACTCGAAATACTTGTTGTCGTGAGCGTCCGTATCAAATGTCGATCGGGCAGTTGGCATTGGCAGCGAAGTCGGCAAGCATTGGTCGATGGCGATGTTACTGGCGGTCAGCGAAAATTCCAGGTTCGACTTTTTGCGTTCATAAGGATGCTTGAGAATGATTCGAAGCGACTCAAACTTCATGACTTCGCGAAGTGTCTTGTCGTTGATTGCCTCAAGAAAACCCGGGTTGTATTCGACTTTCCCTCTTCCCACTCGAATCGTATCGATATTCTTGTTGGATGAAATTTGATGCGTTGTCCAAGCCCCAAATAACAGCGGTTCCGTTAGAAACCACTGTTGCGTGACCTTGCTGATTCGCTCACTCACGGTAAGTTTGAATTGTGTTTTCCGTGGTGACATGAATTATCTCAAGCAAGTGGTAGCCATTGAATTCGATTTTGAACGTCCTTGTTTCGTAGTCTAATTTTAGCGCACATGCTCTCCGTCGCAACCATTCGAAAAGTCATGAGAGAGTCTTTTACGACTCAGGAAAATGATCTGCGCGAAATTATTTCAATCGGCTATGGCCATCGGCAGGCTTGGTTCAACAAATTGGTCCAGCGGCTAAAAACGATGGAACGAGTCGAGGCGCATATTTGGGCCAGCGAAGAAGACGATAAATGTTCGCTGGAGTTGGGTGTGATTGGACCTTCGAAAGGCCGTAATCCGCATGATGATTTTGCATTTAGTTTTGAGACACGCAACGATACGCTTGGGCTTTGGATAGAAAGTACTAGCCGTCGAAAACACGGAACTGAAAAACCGGGGCCATATCCGGTTTTTGAAGTGAGGCAGATTTTTGAATTTGTTGAAAAAATCAAAACGATTCAGGAAAGGAACCATTTGCGTGATCGCCGCAAGGAAAAGATTGCGTCGCTTCAGCAGACCGGATTGACGTCCCGATTGAAAGAGCTTGGAGTCGAACACGATTTCGCTTTTGCCATGAGCCAGACCGCTCGCGATGTCAGACTGAGTATCCGGCTCGGTGGACGGAAACGCGGGTATCATTTTACTTTTCCAAAAGGCAAACTCGCATCCGTGATTGAGCAAATTCCGGACTTGATCAAAACACTCAAAGAGCTGCAATCACTTGGCGTTGCATTTCGAAGTGAAAATAAGCACTGGCGAGCCAAGCAAGGAAAGTGGATCGAGCCTCCGAAAAAAGCCAAAGTAAAAGAACCGAAATCCAGATCAACCAAGCGTGCTCCAAGGTAATAAATCTCCGGGGAAGTTCTTATTTGGATGGCGCTCTCCAATGTTGCTTTCTTGAGGAGGGATTCAATGGGTCATTTCTATCTAGCGATTGTTGATCCGGTTCAAAGCCGATACACCAATGGCTACAATCCACAGGTCAGAAGATTTGACCACTTGCCTGATAACACGGACGATTCACGATGCCCGCGATTAAAATCAACACCGCCGAGTTAATTGAAACTCTGCGTCACACCCCTGCTCAGCAAAACATCATGTTGGTGGGACGGCATGGAATCGGTAAATCACAAATCGTGACTTCGTTTTTTGAGGCGGAAAACCAAAAAGTCGTTACTTTTTTTCTTGGCCAGATGAGCGACCCGGGGGATTTGATCGGGTTGATGCACAAGAATGAGAAAACGGGGCAATCGGAATTCTTGCCTCCGTTTTGGTGGCCGATGGATGATGAGCCCATGGTGTTATTTCTCGATGAGCTGAACCGAGCCCGACCAGAAATTCTGCAAGCCGTGATGGATCTGACGTTGAATCGGACACTGGCCGGAAAGTCATTGCCGGCTGGTAGCCGAGTGGTTTCGGCGGTCAACGAAGGAGAGGAGTACCAACTAACCGACCTGGATCCGGCACTCGTATCTCGATTCAACATTTACCAGTTTGCGCCCACGGTTGAAGATTGGATCGTTTGGGCAAACAAAAGCAAGCTGGACGATCGCGTGGTTGGGTTTATCCAAGCCAACAGCGAGTATTTGGACGGCGATCCAAAATCAGATTCCGATGATGGCGGATTTGGAACCGAGTTGGCCAGTACGCCAGACCGTCGATCTTGGGAGCGAGTATCGCAGGCGATCAAAGGCACCAAGCAGCTTGGCAGGGCTCACGTCAAAATGCTCGCAGGGATTATCGGTGTCAATGCAGCAATGGTGTTCGCAAGAAGTTTAAAACATTCGCACTTGGTTTCAGCGGAAGACATTCTGTTGCGGTTCTCCAAGAACAAAGACCAGCTGAAGAAATTGCAAACGCACGAGATCGCTGGGCTAAATGATCGGATCATTTTGAGGGTCGAAAAAGGCAGTTTCTCCGCTGCAGCCAAAAAGAAAGTGCTCAAGAATTTTCATGACTATGCGCAGTTTTTGGTTGAAGAGGGTCAGTCAGAATCGTGCGCGCATCTCGCGTCGCTAATGGAGCGGCCAAGTTACGAGTTCGCTTCGCAATTTTTGCTTGGTGATTCCAAGATTTTGAATGTGATGGTTGATTTTATCAACGAGATTTCGATCAATTGACGT
>CAZQQR010000095.1:0-16653 GCA_964595515.1 uncultured Pirellulaceae bacterium | reverse complement strand
CATCAATCACGCAAAGATCGAACCAACGATCCCCCAAAAGATCTTCGTTGAACGTTGTCGTGGCGCAAATGATGTGGGCACGATCCAAAATCGAATGAATCGCTTGTCGCTCAAGCATTCTTGCGTCCGACTTCAGTCGTTTTGCATTTCGACGTTGTTCCTGTCGGTAGCCGCGGGGCTGTTTGGCCCGCGACCATTTATCGAGCTTTCGGTAAATCCCCTCCGCTTCGCGAAGCATGTCTTTGATGACTGGCATATTCTCATGCTGCTCGACCAATCCGTCCAGTGAATGGGCTCGCACACGTTCGGCAACCCGAGCCGAGTGGCCAATCCGAACGACACGCTGCCTGGCGTGGATCAATTTTTCAAGCAAGTTATCAACTGCCGTGTTGCTGGGCGCACAGGCCAAAACTTTTTCGCCACGCTCGACGGCTTGAACAATCAACTCAACCACCGTCGTCGTTTTTCCCGTTCCTGGCGGGCCATGGATCACGGCAAAGTCTTCGGCGGTCAGTGCAAACCGAACGGCGTCTTCTTGAGATTGATTCAGATTGCCTCGATAACGAATATCGAATTCTTTTTCTGAAAAACCTGGCTTTCGCTCTCCCATCAGGACCTTCCGAAGATGCCCCAATCGCCCCCGGGAATCTTTGGCTGTCATGATCGCGGCAAGCTGACGTTTGCGAGTCACTTCGTCTGCCGTTATGTCAATTCGAAACAGATCGCCTTCTGGAAATCTCGTTAGTGCAACCTGAATCGCGTCGCGAGATTTTTTGCTGACCACGCCTGATTCAGAATGATCGTCGGATGATGGAAACTGCGAGACAATAACGGGGGTACCGACTTTGAGTCGATGCCAAGGCATCGGGTTCGTCTCGCTTCGCCGTTTAAAAGTAAATAGCGTGTTCCCAGCAAGGCCGGGAACATAATCCGCGATGACGAGATCGAGGATTGTTTCGCCCCGCTTTTCGGCTTCGTCAAGTTTTTGATTCTTGCGACGCTCCGCCATCCGCTGAATTTCAGCCGTCGATTCCATCGCCAACCATTCGATCATATCGATAAAATGGGATTCGCTTTCAGGCGATGGAAACTTACTGCGTTTTCGGGATGACATGAGACGTTACAAAGCTGTAGCAGATTCGCAAAACCGCCGGGCGGAGTTTAGTTAGATTTTTCCGGAGCAAAAAATCGGTTGATGGTCTCATCGCTTGGGCGTTTCGTGAGCCAAGAAGTAACCAACATCGCGAGCGTCGAGCAAACAATCACACCGACGACAGGCATGATCGCCGTGACTTCACTGGGAATATTGATCGTGAACTGTTTATTCACACCCCAGCCTGATTCGCGGAAAAGGAACAGCCAGCTTCCGAACGCCGCCAGGATTCCAGAAACGGCTCCGGCAGCCGTAAGTTTTCGCCAGTACAGCGACGCGAATACAATTGGGAACAGCCCAGCGAAACCGCTAAAACTCCAAACCGCCATATTGAAAATGCTGATGCTGGTACTCTCAGCAACCAAACTAAGCCCATAGGTCAGAGCGACGATCAGGATGATGAACATTCTCGCAATCCAGACTTGTGCGCTATCAGAGAAACGATCTTTCCCAGCGTAATGAGTCACTACGTCGCTTGTGAACATGGTCCCGAGGCAAAGAAACTGGCTATCGAGCGAAGACATGATGGCGGCCAAAATTCCCGCCGCGAGCAAGCCGCCCATCACCGTACCAATCTTGGTGTTGACCAAAAATGCAAGAATGTTGTTCGGATTAAAGTTCGGAGGAAGCGACGACTCAACCGTCGTGCCCCAAACTCCAATCAAGACGCAAGGCGCCCAAACCAGCATGATAAAAATTGGATGCATGATCACAGGGACCTTAAATGTTTTAGCACTTTTAGCTGTCAGCCAATGCTGAAACAGGTGCGGGAACATCGCCACGGACAGAGGAATGAACATGTACGAGAAAAAGACGGTTTGTGACATATTGAGTCGCGTGATTTTTTCTGGCGAAACCTTGGCAGAAACCTTCTGCATGCTCTCCAGCAACGTTTCTCCTCCCCCAAGTTTGTTTGCAAGCAAAACGAACGCGACGATCCCTAATGTCATAAAGACCAAGGTTTGAAAAGCGTTTGCCCAAGCGGTGCCCCGCATTCCGCCCATAAAAACGTAAGTCAAAACAACCAAGCAAACGATTAGCGAGCCCAGCCAAGTCGGCAGCCCGCCTCCTTCGAACATTCCCGGCAGAGCCCCTTGTGTCATCACATGAATCACGCCCCCGCTGGCCATGACGCCGATCAGCAGATAGGGAATCAACAATCCAACCAAGATTGGAAACAGAAGCACTCCGACAAAATCGCTTTCGAGCCTGTCTCGGAAAAACTGAATCTGAGTCGTGTAGCCATAACGTCGACCAAATGTGTAAACCTTGACGCCGATCAAGAAAAAACAGAGGGAGTGAATAATCCCGCTGCTCGAAGCCATCATCCCGTAAACACCAATCCCTTTGTCGAAGGATTCACCCGATGATCCGACCAATGCAAAAGCCGTCATCGTTGTTCCGAACATACTCAACAACAGCAGGAACGGGCCAATCGAATGGCTGGCAAGTAAGTAGTCTTTTTTGGTCCCGCTAAAAAATCGGCTGGCAATAAACCCGAGCATCAGCAACAGCCCAAGGTATGCCAGAATAATCGCCAGTCGTGTTTGGCCAGCATTCATTGCAATCAGAAAACCACTCATGCTTCACCTCCCTCTTCCGTCAATTCGTCGAGGTGTTCAAGTGTTTTTGGCCAAGCAAATGTGCAGGCGATAAACCAGACAAAAGCGGCGGCGACCGAAATCATCATGTGGTAAGCGAGCCCGATCGGCAAGAATTCGAAGAAGAGTTTGTCACTATTCCAATTCCAGAAATCTTGGTGAGCAAAAACCAATAACACCACCAAGAGCGTGACAATGAGCTTCATTTGATCCCCCACGAACTGTAACATCGCAACACAAGGTGTCCCAGATTCAACAAAGTAAACGGGACACCAGACGAAGCTTTCAACCGACGCAGCAATTGTAAATGGATCAATCGCGAGCGAAAGCAGGAGAGGCGACTTTATTTCGATTTAGCCCACGATCGTTCAACGAATGCACGGCTAAGGACCGATGTGAGTGGTTACCGTGATCTTTTGTGCAAAGCACTCTGCAACGTCATGGCTTGGCGTTCGTTTTCGATCGTTGTAAACGCTGCAGTAGAGAAGTTTGTTGTCCTCTGTTTTTTTATAGTCAGCAGGTAGTGGCTCGAGGTCTTGATCCGTGTCAACAACTTCCAGCTGATCGAGACTAGCGGCTTCGTCAACATCAGGAAGGTTGATATTGAACCACTGCCTTGGTGCGCAACTCCGCTCAACGATCTGCGGCAACACGCGTTTTGCCAATCTCTCGGGTTTGGACCAGTCGAATGGCTGATCAAATTTTTTCAAGTGCTGAGAAATCGCAATTGCTTTTACTTTAAAAAAACTGGCTTCCCGCGCCGCAGCGACGGTTCCCGATACTGAAAGATCGGAGCCAAGATTTGCCCCTTTGTTGATCCCCGAAAAAACCCAATCGAATTTTACGCCCAATTGTGTCATCCCAACTCGAACACAATCCGCCGGAGTCCCATCCAGCGCGTAAGACTGCGGAGCCTTCTCCTCAAACGACATCGGGACTTCGAATGTTACTTGATGGCTAATCCCTGACATTGGTTTTTGCGGAGCCACCACCCAAACGTTACCCATTTCTCGAGCGACCGATTCCAAACGTTTGATCCCTTCAAAACCCCAGCCATCATCGTTGGTAATCAGAATGTTCATGATCGAAAATCAGTCGTGTGAAAGAGACAAAAACGGCATCGTAGCACGGTTTCAGATTTCCGTGAACGCGGGCACGCAATTCAGCCAAGCCGTCGATCGGAACATCGTTCGTCAGAAGAAGGTTCGTCAGAGAATCGTTCCTCAGAAGTGAATTCGCCTTCAGCCAACAATCTCAAGCAGTTCGATCGCGGGAGCCCCATCGCAGTAGATCAAAGCCGTTCGGCCAAACACAACTGGAATTTCATCTGTGTCAGTAGTCAAACCGAACGCTCCACTCAGCGCTTCGCCACATTCAAACCGGTATAGGTTCAAAAGCTTAACCTGACGCATGACGTTGTGATTAATCAAGATTCGGCCCAGTGGCGTTTTACGGGCAATGATCTCTTGCTTGACTTCGTCTGCCAACACACCAAGATTCAGTCGCACGATTCCGTATTGAACCACGACTCCATCCGACTGACGTGTAAGCAAAATCTTTCGCGAATAGTGTTCTCCGTCAGTCCGCGACTCAAGCACCTGAACATCAACAGGACCTTCGTGGTGGTCTTCAAGCGTGACCGTCATGTGATGATCGTGAGCCAGCAAGCCTTGGCTTGGCTCGGGAACCACATCGGCAGAGACTTCGTGAAAACTCCCAAGTTTGGAATGGTCTTCGAAGAACAAATCAACGAGTAAGTCGATTTCTACATTTGCCATTTCAGATTTTGTAGGATCAACGTTCAATCGTTTTCGCCTGTTGGGAATTTTAGCTGCGTCGTTTTGAAAACGTTAATCACTTTTTCGAATGGATCAACTACGATCGAACCGGTTAGAACAGACCGCTATGGATTTGGTTACCGAGGAGGACTGACGGTTAGGAACAAAAAGTTAGGGACAAAAAGTTAGTGACTGACGTTGTCAGAGACATCCACGGGCTCTCCAACGACCGGAAGCTCACCTGACACGATCGGCAAGACTTGGTTAAACGTCAAGTGTTTAATGTCGATGGTCGGTTTGACTTCGGAAGTCCGATCCAAAACAGTATCGGCGAGATAATACATCAGTCGTCTCAATTCGTCAGGCTGAATTTCATCAGCAATCTCTTCCGCTTTCGTCTGATGTTTATCAACGAGCTTGTACGCTTTCTCGAAAACACCGGCTTCGAAATACAAATGCCGTGCACGAAGGATCTTCTTTTCAGAAGGAACGCTCGAATTCGGATCAATCAAGCTAAGTAATTCATCTCGCTGCTCACCCTTCAATCCCTGCAAAGCCAGAGCCAACAAAAGCGTTGGGCGGCCACCAAGCAAATCAGCACCGATCGACTTTTTGTTTTCGTCGTCGTGCTCCCAGTCTTTAAGATCATTCAAAATCTGAAAGGCAACACCGAGGTTCCGAGCGAATCCCTTGATTGGTTGAATGTACTCATCACACGGACCTGCCAGTCGCAGTCCGCTGTAAAACGCAGCCTCGAATGCGGGTGCTGTTTTGAGTGCATAAATCTTGAGTGCATCGATCGGCTTGAGCGCCCGGTCGGTTGCTCCATCTCGCCACATCAACTCAGCCCCCTGCCCTTCGGATAGCCGTTGATGCGAATCGGCGAGATAATCCAGGATATCCGCCGCCGTTTCGGCTCCGAGCTCTTTGCGATCACGACTGACGAGCCGATATCCCAGTCCAACCAAATAGTCACCGATGTTGATCCCGGTCGGAACTCCGTATTTTACGTGCAGCGCTTCTGCGCCGTATCGAAACTGATCTGAATCCTGAATGTCATCATGAACTAGAGATGCCTTGTGAAAGGTCTCAATTGACATCGCGGTTCGACGAATCGCGTCGCTGTAGCCTGCGACGACCTCGGCACCGTTGGAAAGCGTCGCCTCTCCACCGGTGACGGCATCGTAAACCGCCATCGTGATGAAGGGCCGCGAATGCTTGCCGCCCGCCGATAAGAAATCATGCGAGATCGCTTCGGTGGCGGCGATTGGATCAAGCCCCGCCGCTCCCTGACCGTTGGCTTCTGAAAGTGATTTTCCACCACGAATTCGTGGAACCAATCGTTCAAGCGTCTCCGGCTCGAACAGATTGTTGGCTTCACGAAGCAAGTGAATGTAGTTTCGCGTTTCCTGTTTTTGTTCCTGATGTGGCACCCGAACCATTTGCTCGACCCAGTCTTCATCGACCGTAGTGTTTCGGCAATCACTTGAAAGTAACGGAACAGCCATGCATGGAATTCCGGCCAGCATGATCTTGTCGATCGCTTTTTCCAAAACATTTAAACAAGCAACACCAACGATCGCGTCTACATGTCCGCTCACGATGATCTTCAAAACGATCGGAGAGCCTTCAGCTACCAGAACTTTGTAACCCAACTCTTCAGCCGAAGCGCGAAAGTCAGCGATACTGCACGCTCCACATGTTTTGCAAGCCAACCCAAACTCGTCGTAATCGGCAGGACAACCTTCGGCGTGCTTGAGACAGTGCGGCAGTAAAAATAAACGACGCGAATGAGGAATGCCTTTGATCTGGTCTTCCCAGAACACGCTCGACAGGACCACCATGATCCACCCAAGGTATCCCTCGGGCTGACCGGCGTCGGCCAAAATTTTTCGAGAGATTGCTTCGAGTTGATCCTTGGACGGAGGAATTTCTCGACTGAGGGTTTTTGCAACGACGCGACATTGTTCTCGCAGCGATTCCCGCATCTCTTTTGATGAGGGAACCATTTTTAGATGAGCCGTTTTACGACGACGTGAACGCCGAACGGGTTTGGCATCGCTGTTGTCCGCTACGGTGTCGGAATCGGTTTTAGTTGAGGTTGTCAACTCAGTTCTCTCAATATGCTTTCAATTCAATCGCTCGACCCAAGGTCGAAGTCGCAAAAATCAGCGGGTAAAGTTTTTCGTAATACCAAAGCTTAAAAAAGTAAAATCCGATTGGCGAACAAGACTCAATCTCACTCGATTCGACGGCCTCAATTAACCACTGAACACCTCGATTGGCAGCCAATCTTGATCGTTGGTCGTCGTGATTGAGTAACGCTTCGGTACAAAGTGCAGTTTCTTCAACACTGCTGCAACCGAGTTTACTGTTGTTCCACGTTACGGATTTACCGCCACCAAAACCACCATCGGGATTCTGATTTTCACGAATCCATTTTAAACCAATTTCTGCCTCATGGGTATCGAAAGCATTTGCATCAATAAACGCCATCAGGACTTTTGCCGTGCCATAGCAAGGGTTTTCGTCATCAAAGACATCTTGATTTCCAAACCAAAGCGGCAACCAACTACCATTTTTCTGTTGCGTTTTTCGCAGATAGGCAAATCCTGAATCAATCGCAGGCTGGATTCTTGAATCCGACGTCACGTCTTGCCAAGCAAGTAAACCACGAATCGCATGAGCCGTTATGTCCGTTCCGCTTTTGTCAAACGGAAGTTTCCCCCAACCTCTGCAAAACGTCGGCCAACCTTTGTCGCGGTTCTGCAAGTTGAGCAACCAATTCAGCCCGAGGTCTTTTGCTGCCAGAATCTTTGCCGAAAGATCCTCAACGGTTTTGCTCTGAAGTATTTTCCCATCAACTGTTTTACTACCAATGGATCCGTCATCTTTGACGGAATTGAGTTGGTCATAAACGTGGCGAAGTGCAATCAAGGCTCCGGGCGTATCGTCCGCATCAGGAACCGAACCCGTAAGATCTGTCCAGCCCCAGCCTCCCGGTTCAGCTCCTGTAAACGGATGAACTTTCGTATTTTGACAATCCAACACCCACCGAATACACGTTTCCCACTGAGCGGCTGAATCTGGCGACGCCAGAGATTCGCTGAACTCAGACGAACAATTGGACAGCGCGTTGATTGATAGTGTCGTCGCCCAAGTCGCAAGGTTGGTGTCGATCGGCCAACTGCCAAACGAGTGGGTATGAAGCGATTGGGCATCGACTGGCTCTACATCGCCATCTAAATCACCGACGCCATCTGAAACTCGCTCATTTTCGACTCGAAAAGAGTCAAGGATAAATTGAATGCCCGCTTGTACGACAGGATGATCCGCTCTGCCAGACTTCACCAATGCCATCGAAACGAAACTGGTCAACGGAACGGCTTCTAAAAAACCACCACTGGCCGGTAGCATTTTTTCAAGCACCCGAAGACTGGGCGCGATGCAGGCTCGGCCAATCATTTTCCTAACTGGATCCCAAGGCGGATCGAGAATGAACTTAGCCTGTCCAATCGCAACCAATGCTGGGATCGCGTAGCTTACAACTGGAAGCTGCATCAAATTGTAAAATTTTTGTGGCACACAAGCGGCATAAAACGGAAGCGATGAAACTTCTTTCCATGAAACGACTCCTGCCATCGCACAGTTAGCAAGAATCGGCACGGCAAACGTTTTGTCTTTTCCATACCGCGCACGAAGCCCTTCAACACCTCCCAGCGAATCTACGTAGGTTTGGGCTGACTGCAACACATCGCTGTATCGTGACTGAACACCAGCCGCGTTCAATGCAGCAATAACAAGCAACGTGGTTGAGATATTGGAATAGCTTTTTTTAGTATCCCCAAAACCACCGTCGTCATTTTGTTGATTGACTAGCCACCGAATCCCAGATTCGATTTGCAACTGAACACGGGGATCATTGCCGGCGCGACCAGGATCATCTCGATAAAACGCCAGGGTACTGATCGCGGTTGCGGTCGAAAGCGCCGAAGAAGAAAGCTGCCCCACCCAATGGCCGTCTTGACGGTTATCCAACAACTGCTGACGCACTTTTTGGTAGGCTGCGGACAACCGAGTTTGGTGGTCCGGTAGCCGAGATGTAGTTTTAGGGTGATTCATAATTCAGCGGGGTTGGCTGAGGGCGTCGAGATAGGATGCCGAACCAGCTCCATTTATTGCGATCACTTTTTCAGTTGAGACCGTGATTGGTCGCTAGTCCTTGCTCACTAGTCCTCGGGGATATCTTAATCGTTGAGAGTGCAGAAACGCCGAAGTAAATTGCGTTTGCAAAGAAAGAACGAATTGAGAATTGGCCCAAGTGAGTCATTTCACCTGACCGTTAGATTTTCACAGCAAAACTGTTAGAGCGATGCCTCAACAGAGCTGTGCATCCAGAATCTAGAGTCATGAGTTCGACGGCGACATGAAGGTTGCCAAACAGAGTTTGGCAAAGGGCTAAGTCTTCGGAGCTTGGTAGGGGTTACCAGTCTCAGCTCCAACGACAGGAGTCTCAAAATTTCGCTGATGCTCTCTCATTAAATTGGCCGCCCGTTCAACAAACTTTCGCTGGTGATTTTCATCACGAAAAATTCGCTTGGGAAAGAAGACCAGCAAATTGTTCAACGTCTTGAAAGCGTAACACGACCTATTCCAGAAAATCGTTTCAACATCTCGCCAATCGTAAACAGTGATCGAATCTTTGTTGCCAACACAAAATCCCTCGCTCAAAAGCAACAACTTGTTTTTGTCTACTGGAATTTCAATCCGCTTTTTAGTCTGGTTCAATCTCACCCAAAGTCGCAGAAAAATCATCGCTGCAATCGGTGTTGCAATCGCCATGTAGAGATACTTCTGTTCTTGCTGAGTCAGCTGCTGCGAACCATAAGGAAATAAAACGAACATCAGAAAAACCAACCCGACCCAAATGCCCAACCAAATGAATCCATTCACAAACCGTCGCTGTTTCGATCTGTTTTGCTTTAAAATATCTTGCCATGTTGGACCAATATCACGCAGGTCTTGCTGGAGATAATTGAACTCAATCACTTCATCAGCATTTGCAGTTTCAAATCGCTGATATCCATCCACGTGTGGGACATCGGGAGCGTTTGTCTGCTCTCGTTCACGGAACAAACTACGAATCGAATCATGGTGCTCTACTGGAACGGAGCGTTTAGGAATCAAGATAAATCGACTGTTGGTTCGTTTCAGCTGAAAACTCAATTCGGTTTCCCGAAAGCCACCGAATCGATGCCACTTGTTCTCGCAAACGGAATGCGAGACCTTTTCACGCAGCGAATTTTCGCTGATTTGAATCGTAATTTCTGGAAGATAGGCACGAGACGATTTAAACCAATTGGCAACGAACATAGCCGCCAGAATTACCAACAAGACGATGCCGATAGACACCAACAAGAATGACTTGGTTAAAAACAGCAGAACGATCGAGGGGCTAATCGCAAGTGCCGTGAACACCAGTGCTTTCCAGCGCGATGGAATCGGATGCCCATTCAAACGATAGAGTTCGTTCCGTTCCTGAATCGTATGTTGGTAGGTGAGTTCAATCATTTGACTTGAACAAACGGCGAACAGTTATTTTTGACTGAGTTCGTGAACCGCATCCACCAAAGCAATCGCATTGTCGACTGGTGTCATTGGCATGATTCCATGTCCCAGGTTAAAAATGTGCCCCGGCCTGCCGGCGGCTTGATCGAGCACAATTTTGGCATGTCGTTTGATTTCTTTGGGGTTGGTCAGCAGTACCGTCGGATCAAGGTTGCCTTGAACAGCCCTGTCATAACCAACCGTCTGCCAGGCGTCGTCCAACCGAGTTCGCCAATCGATTCCGATCACAGCAGCACGTGTGTCCGCAAGTAACGGCAGTAAGGCCGGATTGCCCGTCGCGAAATTAATCACTGGAACATTGGACGGGAGACTGGCGATGATTTTTCGCACGTAAGGATGAACGTGTTCGCGATAAGCTTCGAAACTCAGACATCCTGCCCATGAATCGAATAACTGGACGCACTGGGCTCCTGCCTCGATTTGACCGTTCAAATAAAGCGCAATGGAATGTGACAGATCATCCATCAGCTTTTTCCATGAACCGGAATCGCCAAACATCATGGCTTTGGTGTTGTGATAAGTCTTGCTGGATCCGCCTTCGATCATGTAGCTGGCCAGAGTAAACGGGGAGCCCGCAAACCCGATCAATGGCATGTCCGCTGGCAAGTCGTTTCTTGTTTGCCGAACAGTTTCCATGACAAACTGCAATTCGTCGTTAGATTCTAACCTTTGGATTCGATCCACATCCGCGGTCGTTCGAACCGGGTTGTGAATCACTGGCCCGTCGCCTTTGACAAACTCCAGATCGCATCCCATCGGCACCAAAATCGGCAACAAGTCTGAAAAAATGATCGCGGCATCAACACCCAAGCGATTGACCGCCGTACACATGACTTCGCTGCATAACTGCGGATTTGCACAAAGCTCCAAAAATGAAACCTTGGACCTGACGTCGCGATACTCCGCCATGTAGCGCCCAGCCTGACGCATCATCCAAATCGGAGTCACGTCCGTTGGTTCGCCCCGACAGGCTTTCATGAACGGGCTATCGTACCACGGGGCATTTTGATCTGAGTTACTTGAGGCAGGTCCGGACATGTTCACGCGAATAATGTTTTTCTGTTTTTTGATATGCTCAATCGTATCGACAAACTGATCGACTGCAGCCAAGACTTCGGTTTGATCCGCAGCAAAATCAACTGCGATTCCCCGATCGAGCAGTAGCTCTTTTGTTTCAGGGTTTAGTGTTAACACAATGTGATTGTCAAGCAAATGGCTGGCAAGCCTTGCTCGGCCAAACTGTTTTGAAAGGTAGCAATATCGGGCGGCGGCACTGGGCGCGGTAAAAACAACCGCATGAAAGTCGTGGGCTTCGATCTGTTCAAAGAAAGAAATTGTTGCTTCGATTTTTGCTGGTGGCTCTTGAGCGTAAATCGGAATACGAGTCACCCTTGCACCTCGAGCCTCCAACCCACTCGCCAAACCATAGAGATCTCCAGATTCTTCCAAGCCCACTGCTTGATTCGCGATTCGCAAATTTTTGTCGATCGACATCAAAATATCCCGCCAGGAACCGGCCGTGTCGATCGCCAGGGCGGGCTTTATTCCGTATTGCAAAAGCGCCTCAGCTGCTTTTTCAGATCCTGCGACTGTGGCCGTGTCACTCAAACAATCAACAAATCGTTGACGGTCAACGCTCTTGGAGGCCTGCTCTATCAAATAGTGAACACCAACGCTGGTGACGAACACAACCACTTCGATATCAGCAGTCAAGATTCGATTGGCAAGTTCAGCCGTTTCTTGATTGATGGACGAACTGGTTTCAAGTTTAAATTCAATCGGATCACCGCCTTGATCTCCGATGGCCGACATCAACGTTTCGGAACCAGGAAAGTTATCATCGGTAACTACCGCCAACCTAAGATTGTCAAATGCTCGTTTCATGCCGCCCATGCTAGACTTTGGGAACCGATTGTTGAATGCCCAAACAACAAGGTCGATTCCAGTTCGAATGACTCGAAATCGGTTACAATTTGCAATTGAACAGCTCGGCTTGAGCCGGCAAACTCTGAACCAACACTTTGAACCAGCAATACTGAACACGACGATGGCAACACCCTTCGAAGAATTAACACGATTGGCTGAAGCGTCGGGAGTCGAAAAGGCTCTTGATTTTCTTGAGCATCACTTTCGGCGAGACAAAGAGTATTTCAAGCTTTTCGAAATCCTGAAAATGCGCTGTCGTCATCGCTTGGGGTTGCCACTGGTTTACACGGAACAACCCGACGATCTGAACGACGATCGGCAAAAGGACTTGGAGGACGGACTGATCGCGGCCTGCCGTGAAGTTGGCACACTGCTTTTCAAGAACGGGCAGATCCAAGAAGGCTGGATGTATCTTCAACCTGTAGGCGACAAATCTCTATCTGACAAATTGATTCGTGCCGTCAAAATCGACGAGGAGAATATCGACACGGTTGTCGAAATCGCCGTTTCCCAAGGAGCCGCCCCCGAGTACGGATATGGATTGCTGCTGGAACATTATGGAACCTGCAACGGCATCACGACATTCGATACTCAGAGCACCCGGTTTGATAATGCCACCCAGTCAGCCATGGCAAAAAAGCTGCTGACTCATCTTTATGACGAACTCAGCTCAAACGTTCGCTATGCGATCAAACAAAACGGGAACGAAGCACCGGAGGACGCAACGCTGGGGGAATTGATGAAACAATTCCCGGGACTGACCGAAAACGGTGCGCATCACATTGACACCACTCACTTAGCATCCGCCATGCGAATCTGCCGATCCGTTTCTGACTCTCAAGACTTGCAAAAAGCAAAAGAACTCGCTGAGTACGGCAGCGGCCTTTCAAAAGACTTTCGCTATCCTGGCGTACCGCCGTTTGAAGAAACTTATGTCGACCATCTCTTTTATTACCGCGCGTTAGCGGGCGAAAAAACAGATGAAGCCATTGAACATTTTCGCGGCAAAATCCAAACCGTATCCGTCGAAGAATTCGGTCCGGTCGCGGCTGAGACGTTGTCCGCGTTACTCATGCGTTTGGGACGTCATGACGAAGCAATCGAAGTTGCAACGGAACATTTTCTTGGCAAACATGAACCGATGGGAATTTCACCCAATCCGTTTGAGATGGCAAGCGACTCAGCTCAAGCCCAAAAACTGATGAAGTTTTACCAGAGCCAAGACGATCTGCTTGGGTTTGCCATTAGCCTGTTGGGGCAATCGAGCAACACCAGCTCAGCAGAGTCTTAGAAATGCTGAATCATAAAAACACTGAGGCTCTGAAATACGCGTCTTTGCTAAATCTTGAAACGCAAAAACGGCTTGGCCAAAATTGACCAAGCCGTTTTCTTGCTCTAAGTCGCGTTTGTTATTTTCATAACCAACACGGGTCTCTAATTCTTAATTCTAGTTTCGCTTGATTACGAAAGCAGAAGGATCAACAACAGGAGAAGTTGAAGCGCCGTCTCCGTTAGGAACGATGACGCTTCCTTCTGTTGCGGCTGGAACTGCAGCAGGAGCAGCTTGTAGTACCGGTGCAGCTTGGGCTGGAATCGGATCTACGATTGTGTTCGAAGGCATAACGCTTTGAACAGGCATTGCACTTTGCATTCCCTGGTCGTACATCACTTGCCCGCCACCACAGCTGCCACAAGGTTGAGCTTGAGGAGCTGAGTAGATAACTTCTCCACCACCACAGCTTGAGCAGCCAGAGTTTGGACAAGGAGAGTTGCAACCGTCGTTGGTTGGGCATCCAGGTCCGCGAGGAGTTCGGTCACCACGAAGGCGATCAAGAAGAGAAAGCTTGCAGCTAGAGCCACAGCTTGAACCGCATCCGCCGTCACAAGAAGATGAACCACATCCGCAACCAGATCGTAGTTTTGATCCAAGCGAGCGAACTCGTGAACCAACACCGCTTAGCAAGCCGCCAGCTGAACCGCAGCCACAGCTATCTGCAGGTTGACCACAACCACCACAGCTTGAACCTGGCCGGACCCGAGAAACAACGTTTCGTACAGGCTGACGATCAAGGCCACAACCACAGCTGTCTGCAGGTTGACCGCATCCGCCACAGCTTGATGGACGAATGCGAGAAACAACGTTTCGCACAGGCTGTCGGTCGCTTCCGCAACCACAAGTCGATCGGCTTCCGCACTCGCGGCAACCAACGTTTCCAAGTCGGCCAAGAAGACCGCTTACAACACCGTTTCCACCACAACCACATTCGTTGGCAGGAGCGGCTGACCCACATCCACAAGGCTGAGCAACAACAGCAGGAGCTGGAGCCGCACATGGAGCAGGAGCTGCAACTGCACATGGAGCAGGAGCGGCACAAGGTGCCGGAGCTGCACATGGTGCTGGGGCTGGAGCCGCACAAGGTGCTGGTGCTGGAGCTGCACAACCACAAGAGTTGTCGCCGCATCCGCCGCCAAGGCTTCCTAGACGTGAGCGAAGTCGACCGTTGAACAGCCGTTTGCCCAAGCTGCATCCGCAACCAGCGTCTTCGCATCCGCCACCGCAAGATACGACTGGTGCAGGTGCTTCGCATCCGCCACCACAAGTTGGACCACAATCGCTTCCGCAACCGCCGCCACTAAAGATCCGTGAGAACAGACCACGAGAGAAAAGCTTGCTGCCGCATCCGCCGCCGCAACCACCATCAAGGAGGCCGCCACCGCATCCACCGCCACAGCCGGTGTCAGCGACGATCCCGCCACCGCAACCGCCACCACAACCAGCGTCAGCGATCATTCCGCCTCCGCCACAGCCGCCTGACAACAGGCCGCCACCACAACCACCTCGGAATAGTCCACCTGGGACACCGATGTTAATGTTGAGGTTAAGTAAACACCGTCCGCTTGCTCGCGAAGGTGTGTCACAGCATGACGAAGCTTGGCAACCGCCACAGCCGCCCCGTCCCAACATCCGGCTCAGAAGATCGCCGTTGCTGGTGCTGCACATCATTGCAACGCTCGCGAAGAGCGCCACTGCAGCTAATTTGATTTTCATCGAGACTCGTCTCCTTAAAGCTACTGACTCGAACCACATTCCATCAAACCTCTCCGAGCTAGTTGTTCGGTTTTGACACACTTCAATGATCTTTTGCCTTGAGCAGCGAAAGAAGTTTGAGGTACGCGTCTGAAGTTCGAGTTGAAAGCAACTTACTTGCCTGTCCCCTCCATTGGGTACCAGAAAATCCAAGTAAATTGGGCGTGCTGAAACAGCACAATCAGATATGTCTTTCACGGGATCGACCAGAAAGTTCCGAACTCTGGAGATTTCGAAAGTGATTGACGCTATTGCGTGATGAAGGCGTACTAACGATTTGCCCTGTGATTCCGGTCTTGGAAACCCGACCGTTGAGGTAAGCTTTTCCGAAGTTGCTGGCCAGAACCAATTGGTCGGATTAATCCTGTCTATCCCATTGCCCGTGTCACTGTGACTTTTATGTCTGGCAATCCAATCAACAACCCTTTTGGCCAAAACAGCGGATGAGATCTCAACACTGGGCACTTCGACAGTTTTGGACCCGCCTTCAAATGGGGGAATCCCTGGCCTGAAAAAGGCTCGTTGATTGAGTGTTTTTAAAGAACGATTTGAGAAATCAACGCGCCGAGCACTTCGGTCTTTCAAATGATGCTTTTGACTGATGAGGGGTTGAACTATATTAACGAGCTGCCAATTCGATCTTTTTTAATTGAAATTGATCAATCAAAGCCGATTAAATCGAAAACAATTACTCGTGAGCATTCGAAAGCTCCTAGTACGGTCGTGAATAACATCAAAGAACAAATGAAGAATCAAGTTTTCTCAAACCAGACTTTTCCAAAACAAGCGCTCCCAAACCAAGCGACTCCGTCTCGGGTTGCCGGACTTCGTACTATGACGTTGGTAATGGCTTGCACCTGCTTGCTAGTGCTTCTTACCGGATGCAATCAACGAAGATATAAACCATCCAAGTGGCGTCCCAATCTTGCCGCGACGAGTTTGCCCGCCGGTTCGACCCTGCCCGGCGGATCGACTTTGCCGATTACAGGAGGAATGTGGGGATCAACACTGCCAGGGCGTGGAACACTCCCAAGTGGTGGCTGGATGCCACAACGAGGGACGCTTCCTTTGGGTAGCTGGTCGACACTGCCATCACGTGGAACACTTCCACTGCAAGGAAACTGGTCAACGCTGCCTCAAAATCCTATGAAGCGATACTTGCTATCACCTTCCGGCAATACGCTTCCGAAATGGTCTCCGATTCGTGGCGGCAACACTCTGCCCGTGAGTCGCTTTAATCCGCTGCGACAACCATAATTTGTGCAGCGAGATGTTTCGCGTTGCGTTTGAATGAATATAGTTCCCGCAGCTGGCTACGAAAAAAATCCCCGGCCCAATGGCCGAGGATTCGTGAATCGGTATTCGATGTTTTGGTGTGAACCTATTCATTAAGGGCTCACTTAAAGAAGGATCACTTTTAGAAGGACTACTTTTTGGTCTTCTTTTTGGTTGCCTTTTTCTTTTTGGTCGTCGTTGTAC
>CAZQQR010000094.1:7583-16874 GCA_964595515.1 uncultured Pirellulaceae bacterium | reverse complement strand
CGTGACCGCCCTCAAACACCTTGTGTTTCATATCTCCCTTTGAAATCACATACGCGATCAAGTCGATAATTTCTTCGCGTGAAAGTTTGTCGACCATCCCGGCAGGCATTTGGGAAATTTTAGATTTGGTTCTATCCTCGATTTCATCCAATGGGAGCACGGTCAGTTTGTCTTTGGCTAACGGGTCGACGATGATTTTTACGTCGTTGTCGTCTTCTTCCATCACCATTCCCGTAATTGTCCGGCCATCCATCATCAAAAACGTGCTGGATGCAAATTTGTCGTCGATGTCTTTGGACGGCTCAAGCAAAGATCGAAGTATGTGCGCCGTTGTCCGTTTCTCGTCTGACATCGTTGCCAGATCCGGCCCAAACGCTTGACCCTCACCACCAAATTTGTGACAGGCAATGCAGTTGGCTGCTTTGAACGAAGCCTTACCAACCTCATGCGACCTACCCATCAACATTTTTAGATCACCGATCAAGTCGTCGTACTTCCATTCTTGTCCTCGAGTATTTCGAGCCAACAACTCGTCTTTGATTGGAAGATTCAGTTTCGCAAGGCAACCTTCGGGGTCACCTCGATACTCATCAAAACTAGGCACAACGTAAAGGGCCCCGTACATTCTTCGCCAGTGACCTGGATAAGTGCAAACGTAGGGATAAATTCCTGGCGCGGTTGGAACCTCAAACGAGATGGCTTCCTCTTCGCCCGGTTGAAGCAGCTTACTCCCAACCAAGACCTTATCCGATTTCGGAACATATCCACGTGCCGCAGCATCCGCATCGCGGCCAGTCGATTCGCCAAGTTCACCGACTTCTTGAAGTGACCCCGGAATCGCAACGGCAAAGTTGTGCGGCATTGAATCCGTGTTGGTAAACCGAAACTCAACCGGCTTTCCTGCTTCGACCACAATCATCTCTTTGTCGTAGATCATTCGGTGTGGCACCGTGCCGATCGCAATCACGCGAACATCAAGATTGCTCAAGCGATCTTTGATCGAGTCACGAGCTTTTGCTGGAAGCTTATCCGCCAACGCTCCCGCAAACCTGATGGCTGAAATTGCAGACTCACTCGTCCGCCGGCTTGCAGGCATCGAACTTAGATACCCAACGATGTTGTTGGCAAGCGGTCGAATCTCTGATTTAGTCCAGTTGCCAGATTCAATATTCGAAAGTGCAGCGATGGACGGTCCTTGTTCTCTTCCTGCTGCAACTAACGATGTTAGAGCATTAAACTTTTCGGATTCATGCCCAGAAATCGAAGCCAAAGCTCGAATCGCAACGGCGTGCAAAGTCTCTTCTCCGCCAACAAATAGACGGTCCGAAGGAATCTCTTCCTTCTTGCCCTTGGGCACTTTCCAGGAAACTCTCAGTCCGTCTCCGCCGCCCGAATCGTAATAGTTGACACGGATTGAATGCATGCCCGCCGTCAACTTGATTTTTGCGTTCTTCTCGCTCATGCCATGATCGCCATCGTGGTTGATCACGAGTTTGTCATCGATGTAGAGCATAGAACCGTCATCGGACGCAATGTAAAAAGTGTAGTTCCCAGTTTTTGAAATCTGCAAACTCGATTTTAGGATATTGTAAAATTTGTCGCTGGGTTTCCCGGGAGGAATCATCATTTGAAACTTTGGAACGACGGATTGATCACTTGGAGTGCGTCCATCTAGAACTTCGCTTTTGGCTGTGTTTGAATTTGGTTCTCCGTAAAATGCGAGAACCCCATTTTGATCGGTAACAGCTACTGTTTCTGCTTCCATGCCAGCAGGCAATTCAGAGATTAATGGCATGACTTTTTCAAACAAAGATCCGCGTGCGGATTCGTCGACGGTCGGGACCGCATCGAGAAAATCTTTTAGTCTCTCTTTCGTTTTTGTTGCGGCCAAAAAAGCGTCTCCAGGACCGGCTGCGGCAACCCATGCGGCATACCCAAGTCGTTTGACATCTGGTGTTGCTCCATTGATTGCCAGATTTTCAACTTCACCCTGAATGGATTTCAGATTCTGAACGGGTTGAGAGGCAAAAAGTGACCCAAGTTTCACAACATTGCCGTTAGGGTTGGATTGTTCTTCCGAGATCAAGTCAACCAGCAGTTTGGTCTTCTGTTTCCCTGACGAACTAGCCAGCCGATCCAAAGCCGCGTTTAGTTGTTCATCAGACGCATCCTTTCGAGAAAGGATCGCCCGACTGACGTCGTCTGATGGAGCGAGTCTTGAAAGCTCTTTTGCGCTACCGGTCGACAAGACATAGGTTCGGGCGACCGGCGAGAGTTCTGCTCCCGAAGCCAACATTTGTTTGATGATGGATTCGATTTTCAATTGCGATTTGGCATACTTTAAAACGGTTTCCATTTCTGGATCCATTGGACCAGCGCTGGCCGCAAAAACAGCTTCGGCACCAGCCATTCCACCGAGATCAACAGACGCTTTCACGCTTTCGGCGCGAACCAAAGCAGACTGGTCCTTGGCAGCTGTGACTAGCAAGTCTTCCCATCCTTCGATTCGCCCCGCCCAGTGTCCCATCGTTCGAATCGCCGCAGCTCGAACTTTCGGTTCTTCCGCAGAAAAGACTCTCCCAAGCAACGCCATGTTAGGAATTCGGTGGTCCTCAAAAACCCACAAACACTCCAACAGAGCCTGCGATTCATCCCGCTCACGAACGGAGTTGTTTGGGTTTAGTGATGCTGCGAATTGAGAGACGTCGGCAACAATGTCAGTCGTGCTTCTACCTGATAATTCCAATCGAGCCCGGTAGCGCGTGCTGTTTTCCAGAGCAAAAAAGTTCTCGCAAACTTGGTCAATTGGTTTGCCTTTCATTTTGACTGGTTTCACCAACGGACGGTTGTCATAAGTCACTCGGTATACTCGGCCATGTGAGTGGTCGCGGTTGGGGTCTCGCATGTTGTGTTGCATGTGTCCGATCAAAGCGTTGTGCCAGTCTGCGACATAGATCGCTCCATCGCCGCCGATTTCCACGTCGCTGGGACGGAAGTTTGGATCGTCCGAAAACAGGATCGGCTCAATCTCTTTGGCTGTAATATCTGCTCCGTCAACGCTGACTTTGTGCTGCAGCACGCCAAGGAATCCGATTGTGTTACAGATCAAGAAATTTCCCTCGTGATCACTCGGGAAATGGCTGCTGGAAAGAAGCCCCGTTGCTGCGACTGGCCGAACACGTTTTTCAAACCACTTTTTGTTGCCAATTCCCTTTCCAATGTTGACGTAAGAACCAGTTCCCCCTGTTCCATCATTGGCAAACTGAAAACCCCAGCGGTCGATCACGTCGCCGTGGGGATTGGGGCCAATTGGAAAATGAAATTCGAATTCAAAGGTTCGTGGGTTGAAACGGTGGACGCCAGATTTACCACTTCGAAACGTCTTCGTTGGAGTTTCAAAGTTCGCGACGTTGAAAATCCCTCGCGAAAAATACATCCATCCATCAGGTCCGATGACAACAGCATTGGCAGAGTGATGCGTGTCGGCACTTGAGATCCCTTGCAGCATTCTCAATTTGAAATCCGCTACGTCGTCACCATCCGTGTCTTTCAGAAACCAGATTTCAGGCGGAGCTGCCACCAAGACGCCTCCGCCCCAAAATTCGAAACCAGTGACACTATTAAGTTCATCCGCGAAAATCTTGCATTCATCGGCGACACCATCACCATCATTGTCTGGCAGAATCATTAAACAGTCTTTGCGAGGCTGCGTTGGATTCCAGTGAGGATAAGATTCCCAAGAAGCGACCCATAATCGGCTGTCCGTATCAACAGCCATTTGGACTGGATTGATTAAGCGAGGAAACATCTCTTCTGACGCAAACACGTTGACGTTCATGTTTTTGTGAACCGTCATTTTGTCGATCGCTTCTTTGGCACCGAGGTAAGGCCAGTCACCGTCTTTGAGTGGGCCAACCTTATTACGTTTGACGACCAGTTCGGGAGGGAGATTACTGTCATCTATCTTCAGGTCGCCGCCTTTGGCGATTGCCCAAATCTTCTTGTCTCGATTTTCCGTCATCACGTCGAACATTTCCATTTCGCGAAGCATCACGTCCGCGTTGGATTGATCAAACCACGCCAGTTTGGATCGACCACCGAATACGTTGTATCCATCGACGACTCGGTATCGACTAAACCAGTAATAGTTTTTGTCTAGAATCGCGTCTCGAAGTTTTGCAACTGAACTATCGTCGGGAGCGACTTTGCCGGGAAACAGTTTTGGAATGACTGCCTTGGCCAGCCTCTTGTTCCCTGAATCGATCAGGTGGATGCCATTCATCGTCATGGGCTCGACGTTGGTTTGGTACAGGTTGCCTGACGTGTAAAAAAGATCCACAAAAGTAACCGATTTTGATTGGCAAACTTTCTTCATCGCCTCGCTATAAATGGCGAGGTTAGCGTTGTTCTCGGAACCGTCTGGCAAGTTTTGGGTCTTGAGGTTTTCGTGTGCAATCGGCGAAAAGAAGACCAACCTTGGCGCGGTCTTAGCGTTGTATTGCTGCGATTTCATCTGGTCGATTAACTCAGCCAGCTCTTTTTCAAATTTCGGTAGACCGTCTTTTCCCTTAAGCGACTCGTTGTAACCAAAAAAGCAAAACACCACGTCGGCTTTGCATTTTGTTAACCATTGGTCGGGGGTGCCAAAGTTCATCGACCGCGGGCGAGTTTTTATCTCATCAGCTGAAAAACCCAAATTTCGAAACGTAAGGTCGTGGTCAGGGAAAACATTAGTGATGTAGGTCTCCAGCCAGCCATGATGCTGCATCCGATCCGCTGTAGTGTTGCCGATGTAGCAAACGTGATCGCCTTTTTGCAATTCCAAGTTCGTTTGGGCATTTAAAATTTCCGCCGATCCGAAAAACAGAAAGCAAAAGCTACTCAAGACGAGAAACTGAGAAACCAAGGATGTTCGAAATTGCGTCTGTCGAATCATGGAAGCGCCTTGAGGCTTAAAGATTGGAAGTTTTGAATCGCAAAACTGACATTGATCACCGAATTACCGATCAAGCACTCCGGTAATGGCGTCCAAGTCTGTCGAACGTGATCTTCATTCTAAAACATTTGTTGGTACTTTTCATTAACCTCACACGACTGAAGTTCGACAGTTTTGTTGGTTGTTTTGCTGGTTGACAAAACGATATCAATGCTCAATCGAATTCAGGTGACCAGCGATAGTGAAGCACTTACGCTGCCCGCCGATTCATTGTTTTGGAAGCGGATTCAAGACGCGCCGACTGGACAGTCGGCTACGGCGATTGTCTTTTGCTGGAATGGTCACCCTGTAGATGGCGTTTGCGGTGGTCAACGCGTGTGCCAATGAACTTGGCCAAGCAACGGTGATTCAGCCAATCGTCAAGATGCACAGGGATTTGAACGAATTCCGAATGAGGTTCAGATTTGTTGTCCCGAGTTTGAGACAATGGGTGCCAGAATTCTTTTGTAAATCGAGGCACGAAATAGAAGAGTTATTACCGCATTTTTTCAATTGGAATTACAATAATTGCATTGAGATCTCACGTTAATTGATCTCTATCGGGCACACCTATCATCCTTCCCAAACAAAAAATGAACGAAGAGTTTTTTGCGAACATGACGATCAAGAGTGTCTTGCTCTCGGTTTATCGCCAGCGACGAAAGGCGGTAGCATTTGCCGTCACGATGATCGTTGCTGTATTCGTTATCTTGCTATTCATCCCAAAGAAATACGAGTCGGACGGCAAACTTTTCGTCCGTCTTGGCCGCGGAGGTGTCACGCTTGACCCAACCACAACAACCAGTCAAACAATAACGGTATTGGAATCAAGAGAAGCCGAAATCAATTCCGTCGTGGACATTATGACCAGCCGTGGGATTTTGGAAGAAGTCGCCTCTCATCCAGACATTACTCCCGCTCGAATTTTGGAAACCAGCAGCCTGCTTGGAATGATCGGTGTTCCATCGTTGCCGTTTGGGCGATACGACGCAGAGTACGAGCAGCACCGAGAAATGGATTTGGCAGTTGCCGCACTACAAGAAATGCTAGAAGTCAGCACACCTCTGAAAGCAGCCACGGTTACGATCTGGTGTAAAACCGAATCCCCTGAGCTCTCAAAATTGATCGTTGACACGTTGATGGAGACCTACATCAAGCATCACGTTCTTGCCAGAAAGACTGACGGGTCGTTTAGTTTCTTTGAAACTCAATTTGCGGAACAAGAAAAACGTCTTCACAAAGCCACTAATCGGCTGAGTGAGTTTAAAAACGAAATCGGCGTCATGTCGATCGTCGACAAACGCAAGGCGTTACGTAACCGAATTTCTCTGATTGAAAACCGCCTCATCGACGCAGGTTCTAACCTTGCCGCGACCGCGACCCGGTTAAGAACTTCCGCTGACTTGATGAAAGATGTACCCGAAACATTATTGATTGAGGAAACCGAAGGCGCGGAAAAGCAAGGGACGGAGTTGATGCGAGATCGTTTGTATGATCTTGAGCTTCAAGAAAAATTACTCCTGTCGCAGTACACCAAAGATCACCCGACGGTTATCTCTATTCGTGCTCAAGTGGAGCAGGCCCGCGAAATCATGGACGGTCAAGCCGATCGAAAAGTTCAAAAGAAGGGCGTCAACACGAATTTGCAAGCGCTAAAACTGAACATGATGAACGACAAAGTCTCGACGACATCGGTTACGTCTGAGCAAAAAGATCTGCTAGAGCAACTGAAAAGATCGACCGAAGAAATGACGCGGCTGAATCGAAATGAAATTCGTTTAGGTGAGCTTACCCGAGACGTTGAAAATGCAACCCGCAGTTATCGAATCTATTCGGAGAAAAAAGAAGAGGCGCGGATCAACCACGAGTTAGATGAAAAACAAATAAGCAATGTCAAAATCGTGCAGGCTGGTTCTTATCGAGTAAAACACGTGTCTCCGCGAAAATCCATATTGCTTGTTTTGACAAGCATTTGTGCTTTGATCGGAGCATTTCTATTCGCGTTAATCGTGGATCGACTCTCAGGCACGCTTTACGCGCCTGAGGATTTCGTCAATGCACTAAAAGTCGATTTGTTGGGTACTGTTCCATCGTTGGACACGACGAAGCCCATTTTGCGAATCACTCATGCTGCCAGTGAGGTGGTCCAATGATTCGTCCCTTTGCTGAACTCGCTCAGCGAGATACTTCTACCGATTCAATCTATGCGTCACTGGTGAATCGAATTCAGTCCGTTGTTGCTGATCGCCTGGCGTCAGGCGATCAGCACGCCATTCGAATCGGGTTATTGAGTTGCGAAAGCGGCGAGGGCGTTTCGACCTGTGTTTCGGGACTGGCTCGATTTTGCGCGGAAGTGTTAGAGCTAGACTCGATTGTGGTCGATGCAAGTCTTGGCGAAAAACGATTCGAAGCGATGTTTGGTGTTGAAGGCAATGGAACTGGGTTAAGGCAGGTTTTGAATTGCGAAAGCACACTTGAATATGCAATGGTGACAACGCCAGTTCCCCGAATGCAGTATTTACCCATCGGAATTGGTGCTCCAAAGTCGTTTTCTCCCGTCGCGTTTTCCGAGTTTCCACGGTTTCTTGAAAAGCTGAACGACAGATATCAGATCGCAATTTTTGACCTTCCTCCTGTTGGCGGAGACGCAGTCGGCGTACCGATCGCCAGCCAGATGGACGCGGTGATCATCGTAATTCAACCGGGTAAAACGACGAAGGAACGAGCCGCAGCGGCGTCTCAGTTTCTGATAAACTCCGGTGTCAATGTTGTTGGTGCACTAGCGAACCAAGTCGAAACGCAGCTTCCCCCGTTGCCGAAACTTGCTTCGGAAGCGTGTGACATTGCAAAGGAAGTCGTCTTCTTTCCGGTTAAAATGCTCCAGTTTGCGGTTGAAAAATGGCGACAGTTCAACAGCCGAGGCTGAGCATTCCAGACAGATCGAATTCGCTTGTCTACGGGAACGCCAACGAAATTGCAAAGCAGCGCAACCTGATGCTGCACTTGACCATGCTGGGAATGTATGGCGTGATCATCACGATTATCGATGGCAATATTGAGTGGGCGCTCAAGTATAAACTGGCTTCCCGTGCCTTCGCGATGGGCTTGCTGATCTTTATAAACTTGACGTGTATCAGCCGAACACCAATCCGACGTGTGCTCTATCATTTTCGCTATTTGATTTTGTTCCTTGCTTTTGCGGCAGGATCGGCGAGCTGGTCAGCACTGCCATCTCATTCGCTTAAGCAGACCTTCTCACTGGCTTTGATGATTCTGTTTTCAATGACCGTTGCTCGGTTGGTGAAGAGCCCGCGGCATGTTTCGATCGTGTTTGCTCACCTGACCGCCGCATTACTATTACGAGCGGTCATCATGCTGGTTGCGTTTGCCCGCTATGGCACTGGAGCGTTTACCCGCGGAAAAATGGGGCAATTCTGGCATGCGACGGACGTTGCCGATACGGCGGCACTTGGATTGCTGGTTATCGTGGTCGCCTATTTTATCGGCAAGTATGAGTGGTCAAAACTCATCTGGGTTCCGATCGGCGTCGTCTTTGGTGTTCTAACATTGTTGGCACAGAATCGACTGTCTGTTGTGCTGACGCCAGCCATGATATTGGTCGTTCTGATGATGACATCCAGCAAGAAGATCATCTTTTGGGGTGCGTTCGCTGTCGTTTGCATTCTCCCAATCGGATTGGTCACGGATGCGGTTCTTGGGATTTCAGATTCCGCCGCGTCAGCCGCGCAAGCTTTGGCAGACCGTGATGCGACTGGAAAATCCATTTGGTCTTTTTCCGGTAGAGATGAATTGTGGGCAGTGATCTGGCAAGAATTCAAGAATGCTAAATTGAAAGGCCATGGATTCATGGTCAGTTCAGCCAGAGGAGAGTTTATCGTTTGGTATGAACTCAATAACTGGGATGCCCACAATGCAATTCTTCAATTGCTAGTGTCGACAGGGCTGATTGGTTTGTCGTTGTTCATTCTCAGCTGTTGGGCTCCAACCAAGCTTGTGTTGAAAAGCCTATTCCAGGGCGAAGACAAAGGCCGACTTGCAAGAGCGGCATTGGTGTTCGGAATCTGGTTATTTTTCTGGGGTTTACTGAACGTGTCGTGTGCTGGGTACATCAACTCGAGTCAGTTTGTTTTTTACAGCGTGATCGGAGTCGTTGTTGGGAGACTTAAACAGGATCCAAGTTCAGATGATAAACCGAAAGAGCCAGCGATCATTCGTGCTTAATATAACCAAGCCCATCGTTGGCTTGATGAGTGTCCCATTTTTTGCGATCCATCAAAAATATTCGTCACTACGAG
>CAZQQR010000094.1:0-7483 GCA_964595515.1 uncultured Pirellulaceae bacterium | reverse complement strand
GGCTTGATGAGTGTCCCATTTTTTGCGATCCATCAAAAATATTCGTCACTACGAGGGACAAAAGAACGATTAGTGAACCGAAGCCGTTTCAAGCTCGGAAAGGTAATCCTTAAGTTCTTTCATCGGTTTAGATATCACAACGCGGCCCGACCGAACAAATTCAAGTACCCAAGGCTCCAAGGCTACGAACAAAGCCTGCGTCGCTTCAAGTTTGCCGGTCTTTTGAATCACGGTAAACTCGGGTTCGACGGCAATAATACGGGCGTGGTGCTCATCAACGATTTTTAGCGCCGGGCTTCCTTCGGCCATAGTTTCTGGGCGAACCTTGTACATGGCGATTTCACGGTAAACACAATCTGATTCGCGGTACCAGAACGCTTTTTCAACGTCGACTTGTTTCTCCAGACTGTGGCAAATGCTGACGACGTCTGCCTCGCTGATTCCTTTGACGACGATGGTGTAACGGCTAATGCCGGGAACTTCGCTCGGTGAAACCGTCAAACTCTCGATGTTGACTTTTCGGCGGGTAAAGCTGGTGGTGACACGGTGCAAAACACCAGGTTTGTTTTCGCTGAAAACGGCGATTGTGAATTCTTCGATCATGTTTCTGGCAAACTATTAAGGGTGGTCATCGGAGGAGCAGTTGTTGCCAACTGCGACGTGTAAAATCTCGGCGTTCGCCTATTCCAGTCGAATGTCAGCGACGGCAGCACCTGCGGGAACCATTGGGAAAACATTGTTTTCTTTTCCAACCATCACTTCGAGCAAATAAGCACCATCGAACTCCATCATTTCTTTCAGAGCATCGTTGAGGCTTGGTCGTTCGCTAATCTTGTTTGACTTGATTCCGTAAGCTTTAGCCAACAACTGGAAATCCGGGTTAACCATTTCAGTCGCTGAGTATCGTTTGTCAAAGAATAATTGTTGCCACTGCCGAACCATCCCCAAGAACTCATTGTTGAGCAACAGAATCTTGACATGTACATCGGTTTGAAGAATGACACCGAGTTCTTCGATGGTCATTTGGATTCCACCATCACCGACAACGGCGACGACTTGACGCGAAGGATCGCCCAGTTTGGCACCAATCGCAGCCGGCAAACCAAACCCCATGGTTCCAAGTCCGCCAGAAGTAATGTTGCCCTTTGTTTTCTTGAAGTCTGCGTACCGGCAGGCCACCATTTGGTGCTGCCCGACATCGGTCACGATGATGGCTTCGCCGTTGGTGTACTCGTTCAGTTGTTTGATGACTTCGCCCATCGTCAACGAATCAGTCGTTGGCTCACATTCGTCGCGAATGACTTTCTCGAATTCTTTTTCATCGCACGCACGGAATTCACCGACCCAATCGGTGTGTTTCTTTTCGTCGATCATTGGAATCAGCGCCGCCATCGCTTCTTTTGCATCCGCGTGAATGGCAACATCCGTTTTGACATTTTTGTCGATCTCTGATCGATCAATCTCGATGTGAATGATTTTGGCTTGCTTGGCAAAGTACTCAAGATTGCCAGTCACACGATCATCAAATCGCATTCCGATCGCGACCATGACGTCGCATTCGTTAATGTTAAGGTTAGGTCCGTAGTTGCCGTGCATTCCCAACATCCCAACGTTGAGTGGGTGATCGGTGTCCATTGCTGACAATCCCATGATGGTCCAAGCAGCAGGGATTCCGCCTTTTTCAACCAATGCCTTGAGTTCCGCTTCTGCTTCGGAAAGGATGACGCCTTGGCCAAACAAAATGTAGGGCTTTTTGGCGTTATTGATTAGCTCTGCCGCTTTTTTAACTTGGGCTTCGTCCAATTTCGGCCGTGGGATGTAGGATTTGACGCTGGTACATTTCTCATAGGAAAAATCCAGCTCTCCAAACTGTGCGTTTTTCGTGATGTCGATAACAACCGGGCCGGGTCGTCCTGATTTCGCGATGTAGAAAGCTTTGGCAAATACTTCGGGAACTTCTTCTGGTTCCGTAATTTGATAATTCCATTTGGAAACGGGAATCGAGATGCCCATCACGTCGGTTTCCTGAAACGCATCCGAGCCAAGAAGATGCTTGGGGACTTGTCCCGTTATACACACGATTGGCGTGGAGTCGATCATGGCATCGGCGACGCCAGTGATCAAGTTCGTGGCTCCAGGGCCTGAGGTCGCGATGGCGACACCGACGCGACCAGATGCACGGGCGTAACCTTGGGCCGCGTGTGTCGCGCCTTGTTCGTGCCGCACAAGCACGTGATGAAGCTGTTCACGATATTTGTAGAGTTCATCGTAAACCGGCATGATCGCACCGCCGGGATACCCAAACATCAAATCAACGCCTTCTTCAATCAGGCATCGCACAACGGCTTCGGCGCCGATGATTTTCTCAGTTGGTTTAGCAGTTGATTTTGATTCGGGTTTTGTGGTTGTGGACATGGGATTTTGCAAAGGGAAAGTTTTAATGGTGCGAAATTGATTATAGGGAGAGATTGAAAAACGCCAGACAACAAATTTGCCGCTGAAAACAACGTGTTTCGCGAGCTAGATAGAAAGCGAAACGACAGTTTGGCAAACGATTAGCCCTTAAGTGGGAATTGCGGTTAGGATGTTGGTTCAACCAAGATCGAGTCGCATTTTGCCTGACTTCAACCACTGATAGAGCCTGTAAATTTTTTCAAAAAAATATCCGCAGCCAAACTCTGTTGAATTCGCAACCGTCACTTTACCTAAACTCGCAGACGGATCAGGTGGCCAAGTCAATGTAGTCTTCAGATCTTCAATATCGAACGAGCTTCTTTTCTAATCGTTCGCTAAGGAAGGTTCTGTCTGACCAGTTTCGATCAGGGAACCCAAACACTTGATACCGAAACCAAACCAGAACAATGTTGAGAGTGCCGATAGCTGGATCCCAAAGAGTTGCCAAAAATTGAATCCCGGCATTAGGCCCGATGTGGAATAAGAGACCGCAAACGCAGCGAATATTCCAATCAAAAACAGCAGGATTAAAACGATCGAGCTTGGGTTTCGCCGGAGCATCCAGCCCGCCATCGGAAGCAGGAACAAGAAACCAATGCCGCAGCAGATCGCCGCGGCCAAGATACGACTCAAAGTCTCCGTTTTGTCACCAAGCCCAAGGATGGCAAGTGAAAATGCGATAATAGCGGTAGCGAGCAACATTGAGGCGATACTGAGGGTTTCCGGTTTACGATCACAATCAAGTTCACTCTCCGACTCAGCAGCAAAACACCAACCCAATATATACTTCCCGACTGCGAACGGGATCGCGAAAGCCACGATCAAAAGCGGGACTGCGGCCACCCACTGAAAGATTTGGACCGCGTCATTGGTTTCTCCAAATCTAAACCCAACGGCCAAAGTACCGACCGTTAAAAAAATGAATGGGAACATGACCGCAAGTCGAAATCCGACGCTTGCCGGATACATCACCAAAAAGAAACTCAGTAAACAGAATTGGGAAATTGTCAGTCCGAATGATGCGTAAACTGGAATGCCCAACGCGGTTGTTGGGGTCGAGATTTTCATCATGAATCCAAGCAGAAGATTGTCGATGACGACAATCGCCAAAACTAAAACGATCGGCCAATGGCGACTGAAAAGCTCAATGTCTGTTTCGGTTTCGAGCTTTGGCTGTTGCTGAATCACTTCTGCCTTTTCCACGTTATCGTTGGTCGACGAAGCTACTTGCTCTTATTCTTCTTGTTCTTGCCATTCTTTGACTTCGTCATTTCTTTCTGTTTTTGCTTGATCATGTTTTGAGACCAACCATCCAGGTATCCAATTCTTCTTAGGGTTTGCTGGTCGATGGTTTTGATATTCGTGGTGTCGATTTTGGTGTCGAAGTCCCAATCACCATCTTGGAAATGAACCAAAGTCTGAAGTGCGATCAAGTTTAAGGTTGGTGAATCAGATTCGGCGAGAATCGACTGGATCACGGCAGTTGGGTTTTCGATGTTCACGGTACCAAGGTACTCAGCCGCTCTCAGCCGAACCGTCATATCCGTGTCGTCCGACGTTGCGGATTTGGCTCGTTGGATCAGTTGATCTTGTTTTTTGCCATGAATCGAAGCGACGGAATACGCCCAATATCTTTGGATGGGATCTTGGTTGTCACAAGCACTCATCATTTTAGGAAGAGCTTCTTCGAATGGCACCAAGGCCAAATCTGCGACATCAACAAGACTCGCGATTCGCGCTTTGTTGTCTTGACCAAATTGAATTGGCGAATTGACCGCGTTGTCTACTAAGTGGTTCTCAGGAAAAAAGCTCAGGTCAGGCATGGCTTTTACACGAGTAGTCAGCTTGGTTCTCAATTCGACCAGCGTTTCTTGATTTGCAGGGTCTGCCGCCAAATCATTGACTTCGTGTGGATCGGCCAGCACGTCAAAAAGCTGCTCAGGTGGTCGTCGCTTAAAGAAAGCCGATTGGGCATCGTTAAGCTTACCTTCCGAATTCAATTTCCGCCATTCTTGCCAAGCAAGATTGATATAGCGATAGTTGTTCTGAAGCCCGTCCGGGTAAATCGCTTGGTAGTTCCGAATGTACTTCCATTTGCCCACACGCAACGTTCGGACCATGTCGTATTTTTCGTCCATTCGGTCGGCGTGACCAAACGTTTCGTTTCGACTATTCACATCGTCGCTGGAAACGCCCTGCCCCATGAACGGACGGCCGTCCATGTGTGATGGCACTTCGACACCAGCGAGCTTCATGACGGTCGGGCCAAAATCAACGAACTCGACAAAGCCATTCGTTTTGCTGTTCTTTTGAAACGGCGAAAGCGATTTGTATTTTTCAGGGACACGAACGACCAAAGGTACGTGCAATCCACTTTCGTTGGCGAATCCCTTTCCGCGAGCCAGAACGCCACCGTGATCTCCAAAATAAAACACGAACGTATTCTCAAGTTCCCCCGCGTCGGCAAGCTCCTTGATCACACCACCGACTTTTTCGTCAATCGTTTTAATGCGGTCGTGATACCGAGCGTAAGTCAAACGAAACAACGGCGTGTCAGGATGGTACGGATGGAGAGTAATCGACGCGGGATCTGTTTCATTGTCAGGATTGTCGACCCAGTTCTGTCCAAAGTGCAGTGAACTTTCGTGGGAGTCTTTGAATGTTTGAACATGAAAGAATGGTTGATTTTCAGCGCGATTTTTCCAGTGAGCATTCCTTGACGATTCGTCCCAAACGTCAGCTGACTCAATCGCGTTGTAGTCTTTCTTTTCAGCGTTGGTTGTGTAGTAGCCAGCTGCGCGAAGATACGCAGGAAACATTTTCCATTCTGACGGCATCGTCACCGGCTGGATACAACGATGAAACTGAGTTCCCAACCGAGGTGCGAAGACGCCGGTAATCAATGTTGTCCGGGCGACACTGCAAACGGGTGCGTTGGAGAATGCTCGCTCAAACATCACTCCGTTGGTTGCCATCTTTCGAATGTTAGGCGTCTCAGCTCCGGCTTTATCGAACAGTTTCAAATAGTGTTTAGAATTGTCTTCGGACATGATCCACACCACATTTGGCTGTTGGGCGGTTAATGTCGCTGGAGTCTCACATGCAAAAGCGGCCGACGAAGAGAAGAACAAGACAACAATTAAGAGTATTCGATTTAGCATGATTTTTCAGGTGAAGGTAGAAGTTGCAAACAAACGGCGATCATCTCTAAAATCAATTTGAAACGCTCGTTTTTATTTTGACAGGTCTCCGATTAGAACTTCTTCTTACGTGTCCGTCAAAAGCGTGGAGCATTATCGGTCGGCGGCCACTTCTCAGGCTCTCGCAATTAAAACTCATTGGATCCAAAAATGAAGTATTCGACAGAAGAATGCCTGGGCGGCGATGGCGAAGATGATTTAAAAAAAGGGCTGGAGAACCCGCTCGCGTTAAAATCCGTTTTCTGTTCCCGCGTAGAAGATGGCGATTTGCTTGCCCGGATTGCGGAGTGCAAGAATTTGGAATCTTTGGGGCTTTCGTTGTGCGAAGGCAACAAGTTAGCTGGACGACTTGATCAGCTACCGTCTCTGAAGAGTGTCAACTTTCAAGCCTGTCGGCTAATCGATTTTCCGCAATCCGTTTTAGAAGTTAGCCAACTCGAATCCTTATCCTTGGGCAATAACGTAATCGAGAGCATTCCAGTCGAGGTTTCGAATCTAAAAGCGTTAACAGACCTGTATCTACAGCAAAATCATCTTCAAGAACTTCCTGACTCTTTGTTCGATCTGCCCGTGAAGAAATTGAACCTCTCATACAATCGGATCGAGAACTTAAATTCCTGCGTTGGCAATCTAAAGCAAATCGAGTTATTATCGCTGGCTTGCAATGCGATTGCATCAATTCCGGATTCGATCGGTAGCTTAAGCACACTCAAATCACTGGCGTTGGGATTCAATAAACTGACGACGATACCGAAAACGATTGAACGACTTGGTCATCTAGAGTTTTTATCGCTGCAGAACAATCCTTTCGAAGAACTCCCAAAAGAACTCATGACTGTCTCGGTCTCTGTCAAGAACTTTTCAATTGATGGGAAGCATCGGCCGTTGTTTATGGATTGGGATTATCAGCCAAGCGATCTCATCCCTAAAATCGAGTTGGACGCAATGGAGTTGCTCATTGCGGAAAATGATCCTCTGTATCGAGATACCATGGAAACGCTCAAGCAATTTGAATCTGAAAACGAAATTGCCAAAGTGCGCCGAGCGATAAAAATCCAAAGCACGGAACCCGATGACTACTCAATCCTGGGCAACTCCCGACTGGGCGGATTTCCTGATTTGGAAAACGAATCCGATTTCCCAATGACAGATGGAAAACGTTGGGCTTTCTTGGCTCAATTGAATCTGGCAGAACTTGCGGGCACCAACAACTTTTTACCGCGAATGGGATTACTATCGTTTTTTATCCCATCGACAGAAGAGATGATTGCGCGCGTTGTCTTCTCTCAATGTCCATCTGATGAGTTAAAGACAGTTCGATTTTCGCCAGAAGAGATGCTGGACGACCAGGATGATTATTCTGAAAATCCACATCGAGTAAGTTTTGAATTGGCGACGGACTATCCCTACGATTTTCCTGATGACGACGACAAAGTCTCGCAATTCGAATCCGTGTTTGAGGCGCTTCATTGCAAGAGCGACCATGTGATCAACGGATTCACTTTTACTCAGCACGAATCGCCCCAGCAACAAGCCGCGAATCAGCATCGTGGAAAGCCCGAAGAGTGGGTTTGTTTACTGAAATTGGGCTACGACCAAAAAGTCGGATTCTGTTTTTGGGATGCAGGCACAGTCACGTTTGCAATTCATGTGGAGGACTTAAGGCGGCATGACTTTTCGCGAGTCCACGTTTCACTTGAGTCGAGCTAGTCTTTAGCATTTGTTTTTGTCTTCGCTTTGAGTTGCGCGTTCGTCAACAGCGGGCGCCGTAACGCCGATGCCGAACTCGCGGCGTCGTGCTTAAAACGGAATTCCATCAAGGAAGGAAA
>CAZQQR010000093.1:13910-16973 GCA_964595515.1 uncultured Pirellulaceae bacterium | reverse complement strand
AGCGAAACATGCATCACCGTTGACGAAGGTAAAAGCAAAGCGTTGGCGGCAGTGGTGGTTTTGAAATCCGCCCAAGTCGGCGTGTCAACGTAGAAGCCCTCATCGCCCCAGCCGATCGAAACGTGGGTACACCAATCTGTCTCGCCAGTGAACGTGTCAGCAGGAAAATGATCTCGCCAATTGATGATTCGCGTTTCTATCGGGAGCACGAGGTCTGCATGAACTGAGTTGGACTCAATCGCAATTTCGATTCCTTCTGGTCCGGCAGGTTCAAAGTCCGAATTGGCGGGAATCAAACCTATCAAGGCGATCAACAAGTAAGTGGTGATGAGTCCCGCAAGAATAAGAGCGATTCGCTTTATCCAGCCAAGCGATGAGGAAAGCAAGCTCTTTGGCTTGGACTCAATTGGCTTGGGCATAATTGATTCAGGCTCGGACATCTCATTGCTACGAGATATGACACGAGGAGGTTCACGGCCTCTTGATCCTGGGACCAATCAGATGTTTGGCTTCGTCGGTAGAATCGCGTTAAGCCGAATCCCCGATGATCCGCCCGATCTGATTATTGAATTGTCCACGCGTAATGACTTGATCAAACCCCGCGGACCGAGCCCGAGCGAGCAAATCAACTTGTACATGCTGGGCGTAAGCAACAGTCAAAGGCGAAACGGAATCCGATAGTTCCTTAATCTCAGAGCCGAGCGAATCGATATCCAACCCTGGCATTTGCAAATCAATCAGTAACAAATGCGGACGTTCGTCTTGAATGGTTTTGAGGGCATTGGCAGCTGAACCCGAGGTCTTCACCACCGCATTATGATCCTTCGCATGTGATTGAGCGGTGGACGTCATCATTAAGTCTTTGGTCAAAAATAGGATCATCGACGGTTACTTAATCGCTGGGGTGTCGTTAAACAGGAAATGCTAGTTCTTCATTTTCGAGGGGCAACCTCTGTTGAAGTTTTAACGTTTTGGGGCGGAATGTTCAAATCGTTACTTGGTTGCCCGTGGTTGCCCATTTTTTGCGAATACAAATGACATTGAAGCGAGTCAGGGTTTTCACTATTGTTCGCCGCGTTATGAATTGATGAATTTCCGCACCGCATGAATAACCAAGGATGGTCGAATGCGATTTCAGATTTTGCTCGTAGGCGTTTTGCTAATTGGGTTCTCGTTTGTTTGCCAAGCCAATATGGGAACGGCGGAGGCTCAGGTTCTCGCGCCCAGTAATCAGAAAGCGCCGGCTGAAAAGAAACCGTATCAGGTAACGTCTCGGATTCACATTCAGAGTGGAACCAATCGAGGCTATTTGATTGTGCAGGTGGACTTAGCAAAAGGAAATTACATCTACTCCCTCAGTCAGAAGGGCGACATTCCTCCTTCGAAAGTAAAGGTCGCTGACTCGACGCAGTTTAAACTGCTTGGGAAATTCAGTCCTGATCGACCGGCGGCTGTTACCGAAAAAGACCCCGTCATGCAACAACGGGTTGAGAAGCACAAAAACAAAGTTCAATTTTTTGCACCTATCGAGTTAGCCAATGGATTGGACGCCACCAAAGTGGTCGCCAAAGTCGGCTTTGATGGGCAAGTCTGCTCCGAAAATGGGTTTTGCATGCCCGTGAAAGGCCTCACACTCCAAGGCAAATTCTCTGGGTATTTTCAACGAAGCGGAGCGCAGCAAGCAAAAGCCGCCGGGGCATCCGCGGGTGGAAGCATCATTCGCTAATCTGATTGGCGAAATGTATCTGATCGGCAAATCGTGTCTGATCAGCGAATCGTAGAGTGATTGCAAGTGGAGCAATAACTCGAAATTGGGTATATTGTTGTTTGCCAATTTCGCGACGGCAGAACGTGCCGTGAATCCTTGCAACCCTTCGGTAAACCCATGAAGTTTCTTTCAGGCATCGTCTGCCTCTGTATCTTTTTCGTAACCCTTTCAACTCTTCCGGCGCAGGAATTGTTTCTTCAGAAACAACTGGGCGACCAGAACACACAGGTTCAGAACGACCAACAAGTTTCCTTCACTGGTGAGATCAAAGTTAAAACTGGAACGCGAGACGGTGTGTTGCAAGTGCATGCCAAAATCACTCCGCATCACCACATCTATTCGATCACTCAGCCTAAGGGTGGTCCAATGCGATCAAAGTTAAAAGTCGCTGATTCAAAAGCGTTCAAGGTAACCGGAGATTTTGTCGCTAACAAAAAACCGAATTCGAAAAAGCTGGAAGGCTTTGATGTTCTCGCCGAAGAGCACGAGGGAACTGTCACTTGGACGGCTCCAATTAAAATGACAGAAAACGTCGATGTTAAGACGGCAGTCGCGGCGGTAACTTATTCGGGGCAAGTCTGTGAGTCAGGCCCATCGGGAAGCTGTCGCCCTTTGTTTGGAATCAAAGTCGACGCGAAATTCTCTGGCTTCGAAAAAGAACTTGCGATTGCAGCCAATGAAAATAAAACCGCCGAATCTGCCGTTGAACCTTTTGCTCCTGGCTCAACCCACGGCAAACTAACGGGCAAAGTTTTTCACGCTGAAAACAAACCCATTCAACCGGGCGATAAAGTTACGTTGCAATTGACGGTAACTCCCGAAGGTGACTACCACGTGTACGCCTACGAACCTGGCAAGTGTGATTATATGGCGACCCGAATTGGGTTCACTGAATCGAACGATTGGAAAATTAGCGGACCGAAAGCTTCCACCAAAGCTCACTTGGATAAATCGTTGGGTATCGATTTAAAGTACCACCATGGCGCAGTTAGTTGGACGTTCGAGGTCGAAATCCCAAAAGATGCCGAGTCGAAAACGTATCCGATTCATGGCGTGATTGGATTGCAGACTTGCAACGACGAGCAATGCGATCCACCATCGGGCGCAACGTTCGTTGTTAATGTTCCGGTTGGAAGTGGGGTTTCTGCACCAATCAAGTTTGAGCAAAAGACTTATGGCACCGCTAAAAAAGCTCAGGCAGCAAATATGGAAGCCAAGAAATAGCGGTGTCCGTGATTGCTTGGCGAAAACATTCGACGTGTGACCTGACGGGCATGTCCGTTTGGCGAAATGGT
>CAZQQR010000093.1:11170-13810 GCA_964595515.1 uncultured Pirellulaceae bacterium | reverse complement strand
CGTTTTCATCGTCAACACTTAAACAGACCCCACTCTTTCGAGCTCAAAATGAAACGACGTGATTTTTTGACATCCAGCGTGTCTTGTGGAGCACATGTGCTTTCTCTGGCTGTTTTCGCCCCCCGAATGTTGCGGTCTGCGCTTGCCCCTCAAGAAAAATCCGAGACTGTGGTTGAAGAAAAGTGGGGCCGGATCGAAAAGGTTCACAATGGAGTTTGGAGCTTGATCTCGACTCCGTTTGAAACAAACGATTTTACTACTGTTTGCAATGGCGGCATCATCGCGGGTGACAAACGGGTGCTCGCGGTTGAGTCATTCATGCAGCCCAAAGGCGCGACTTGGTTAGCCGAACAAGCAAAAAAGCTGACGGGGAAATGGCCAACCGATATCGTTTCAACCCATTTTCATGCTGATCATACGGGTGGTCATCTGGGGTACTACAACGAAAAACAAAAACCGAATTTGTGGTTAACAAAATCAACCAAGGACGCTGCCGAGGATTCTTTTTCCCAGCGCGAGATGGAGAACAACGAGTTTAAGAATGTCACGTTGATCAAATCCGAGGGTGAAACGGTGATTGATCTTGGCAATCGCAAAGTCCGATTGGTGCCGCGTTCAGGGCACACTTCGAGCGATGTCACGATCGAGTTGGTTGACCCCAAGGTTGTCTGGTGCGGCGACCTTTTCTTCAACCGAATGTTTCCCAACTATGGGGACGCCATTCCGAGTCGTCTGAAGAGTTATGTCGATTCGATTCTAGAAGCCAAAGACGTTACCTACGTGCCGGGGCATGGTCCGGTCGCAGATCTCGAAGCAATCCAAAAATACAAAACGTTTTTGTCTTTTATCGAAGAGTCAGCTAAAACGGCTTTTAACGAAGGAAAGTCGATCGAGGAAGAGACGAAAGATTTCAAGCTGCCAGAGAACTTATCTCAGTGGGTGGTCTGGTCTCCTGACAATGCGAAAAAAGCTTATGCGGCTTGGTTTAAAGAACTGAAAGACGCTGCAGATTCCAAGTGAATTGAAGTTGGCGGAAACACGTTGGCATGCTCTTTCTAAAACCAAAGTATCAACCTTCCCTTGCACAAGAAAGTTCGTGTTGCATGAAATCGGTGGTCACGAAGCCATCTCATTGACAACTTTTAAGAGATCCAGTGAAACGGGGCGATGTGATTTGAATGTCTCTTCAAATGGCGTCAGGATTGTTTGATCGTCATCTGTTCCGACCATCATCCCAGTTTTACCGGCGAGGATCGCGGTAACCGCACGGGCTCCCATTTGAGTCGCGCGCCGGCGGTCTTCAGGGGTCGGCACTCCACCACGTTGCAGGTGCCCCAGCACAACGGTACGGGTTGAGAACGGGCAGTTGTGTTCTTTGAGTTGGGCAGCGATTTCATTCACGCCGCCTTTTTCGTCGCCCTCGGCAACAATCATGATCGCCATCATACGCCCGCGTTTTTTTAGCTTGTTCAGATAGCTCACGATTTCAGGAAAATTCGTTTCCGTTTCTGGAATCGCAACAACATCTGCGCCTGATGCGAGTGTGGTGTATAGCGCGATGTATCCACTGTGCCGACCCATCACTTCCACCAAAAACATGCGGTCGTGGCTGGAGGCCGTGTCCCGGATTTTGTCGACGGCCTCGACGGCTGTCTGCGTGGCGGTCGAGAATCCTATCGTATAGTCAGTGCCCATCAAATCGTTGTCGATGGTTCCGGGGCATCCGATAATTTGACCGTCCCAGACTTTAGCAAGCGCAACCGCGCCGTTGAACGTTCCGTTGCCGCCAATGGGAACCAAGGCATCGATTTCGTGTTTGCGTAGAATCTCCGCTGCTTTTGCCTGACCTTCCGGAGTTCGAAACTCGTCGCTACGGCTACTGCGTAGATGGGCTCCACCGTGTGCAGCCCAGGTCGTGACGCGGTAAGGAGTCAAATGATTTTTCCCATCGGAATCCATGAAAAATTCTTCGTTCAGGAGTCCCTGATACCCTCGCATGATTCCAACGACTTCGTGTCCCTGGCTGGCGGCGGATCTGACGACGGCGCGGACGCAAGCATTCATCCCGGGGGCGTCGCCGCCACTACAAAATACTCCGATTCTCATTTTCAGCCTTCATGGTCTTTCGATAGTGCTTCGCCAACTCCTTCACCAACCGCAATTTAACCGCTCTTTGGCTGGGTCGCAGGTGGCTTACCCACGAATATACTGATCCGGATGGGAAAGGGGAGCCGATGAAAAAGAAGCACGGTTTAGGCAGGAAATTAGCCCTTGAAGGCTATTTCTGATCAACCTATAATCTGCCGCTTCAAAACAAAATAGATAGTAAAGCCAAAGACCAGAGCCAAAGACAAACTGATGACGATCGACAAGAGCCTGAAAATCAAAGCCGGGTCTGCCAAAGCCCGTAACGTTCTTACACGTCCAGAGCGGCTTGCCAAATTGATTGAAGAAGAGCGCTGGAATGAAGGCGATTCAGTTTACGGACTACCAAAAGTCCGCGTGGTAAAGATCGCGATGAAGAAGAAAAAGAAGGTCAAAAAAGAGGACGAAGAAGAGAAGTAATTCGATTCTGCCTTTCTTTGACGTCGCCAAACGAACAACAACCGCAGCTTGCTGCGGTTTTTTTATTGCCTTCAT
>CAZQQR010000093.1:0-11070 GCA_964595515.1 uncultured Pirellulaceae bacterium | reverse complement strand
ACGGCCGCGACAACGACGGATGACACCAACAGCAATTCGGTCGTAATGATACCACCGTTACAATCGGACCAAAGGCTACGCTTCATTTGACTTGACCTGAGAAGAGTATGGAGAGGTTGAGTTTTCCAAACTGATTGGCTGTGAAAATCTGTCAAGCGTCAAACCTTGACGGATTCGGAAACTTTTTTGTGAATTTGGTTTACACCCTTCCCAAAAGAAACCTAGTGTTTGTGAGACCGAGGGATATCCCTCCCCAACACACCACGCATGAACCCATGCAACACGCACATCCACTGGAGAAATTATGAAAACTGGAACTCAAAATCTATGGAACGACCAAGCTGGTTTTGTCGTTTCAATTGAATTGGTACTTATTGCAACGATTGCAGTAATTGGATTGATTACAGGAATGACAGCCGTTCGCGATGCTGTTGTTTCTGAAATGTCAGACGTTGCTGGTGCCGTTCAGGACATGAATCAGTCTTACTCAATTGACGGCGTTGTTGGTCACTCAAGCAACACTGCTGGAATGGACTACATTGACGCTCTTGATCACTGCGATGACGCTGATGATCCTAACAGCGACGCTGCAGACAACTGCATTACTTTTGATGGCGCAATCGCCAACGAAATCTAGTCAAACCTCGCAACAAGTTTGCGAAACAAGTGACTATAAAAAGACCTGCCAAAGAGCGGGTCTTTTTTTATGCGCCAATTTCTCGATCAAAATTTTGGGGAAAATCCTAGAAAATTTTTGCCTCGCGCAATCCATGAGCTATGTTTCCACGGCAAGTCAGCCAGTCGGATTTACGGAATTTTAAGTGCACTGGGATGCACAGGAGAATGGGATGGACTCTATCAAGTCACTATGGAACGACCAGCAAGGTTTTATCGTTTCCATCGAGCTCGTACTGATATCAACTATTTTGGTTGTTGGACTTATCACTGGAATGACGGCTCTTCGCGATGCCGTTGTAAGTGAACTCTCGGATGTTGCAGGCGCCGTCCAGGATCTCAATCAGTCTTACGAGTACAACGGGGTAGCCGGTCATTCCGCTCGAACCCAAGGCAGCAACTACATCGACGCTCGCGACCATTGCGATGATCCTGAGGATCCATTTGGTGCAGCGGACAACTGCATCTCGTTCGATATCGTTCCTCTGGACGAAATTTAGAGTTCGACTTTCGAGGGTTTTGATCTTCAGAAGTTTAGCTAACCGTTAAAAGCGTTCGAGTCCGCACGAAATTTAAGACTTGCTCTCCATCGCACGGTTTCGACCGATCCAAATAGGGATATTCCTCTTTGATCGAGAAATCGCTTGTCAACTATCGGAAAAGAATCAACCTACCAGCTGGAAGCCAAGCTTCCAGACTGGTGTGCGTTGAAGTGGCATCACGCAGTCATTTGTGCGTCCTTCGTCACCGTCTATTTGTATCTCAGCTATTTGCCGATTCCCGTGATCGGCACCTGGGATCATGTTTGGAGTGGAGCCTGGATTGTCAGCCATGGCTTTAGCAACACCGATCCTTCTCTGCCATTGTCTGATGGAATGCGTTCCCTGAATGCGACCTGGCTTTCTGATGTGTTGATCTACGGCGTCCACGATTTGGGAGGACCGCTGTTACTCTCAATCGTTTTCGCGATCGTCCAAACTACAACACTGGCGATTTGGGCTTGGGTGTTCGTTCGGTTTTCGAAAGACTGGCGAGCAGCATTGTTGCCGTTGGTTGCGGCTATTGTGAGTATTCCATTTGTTGGAGGACTTCAGGCTTCAACATTCGCAATGCTATGTTTTGCCGGAATCCTCTGGTTGATTCCGGTTCAAGCCAACTCTCGGCCTCGAATACTATGGCATCAGGCCGATCTTAAACGCTGGGCAGCGATGGGGATTCTATTCGTCATTTGGACCAATCTTGATACGTCTTTTGTTGTTGGGCTGGCCTTTCTTGGGTGTTTGGCGTTTGGAAGACTGATTGATCTGGCTACTCAGCGAGTCAGTTTATCCAGTGACCGAGAACTGGGCAGACGATTTATCTTGCTAGAGATAATGACGCTGCTGACACTGATTAATCCTAATGTCTGGCGGCTGCATGAATCATTGCTTTGGTGGCCAGACAACCCAATTCTTCACTCATTCGGTGGGTACTCACCAGTATTGTTTGCGAGTTGGACTGGAGCCGGTGTTGCACTGATTTGGATCGTCTGGTTCTTTGCGGGTAGAACAACGCGCGTGAGTGCTTGGGCCTTTCTTGTTCCGGTTCTCGCGACCGTTATGGTCGCTTGTTGTGAGCCGTTTGTGATTTGGTTTGCACCTCTGACCTTGTTAGCCGCAGCAAGTCTTTTGCCAAGCACTCAAATGGGCACGTCGAGGGAAAGCGATCTGGATACCAATCGTCGATCTGATCAATCAGACCAGCCTCAGTCGTTGAGGTTTGCGTTCCTGTTAATCTGTGGGCTCTTCGTCTGGATCGGATTTTCGCTTTCACCAATCAGTAATCCGATTCTTGGAGGCAACGGTTTAAAGGAGTTTCAGATACTTGCAAAAAAGTCACCTGTTGGCCTGTCCAAATTTTTGAAATCCAACCGTCCTCAAGGATTGGTTTGGGCTCCACTTTATTGGGGGGGCTGGCTGCAAACCAAAGAGCGGCCAATGGAGGTGTTCGCGAATTCCAACTATCACCGACTACCGGAACTAAGCCAACGAGATTACCAACGCGTTTTTCGTGGCGACAAATCCTGGAAGAAAACCATGGAGCGGTATGCAATCACAGATCTCGTGATTGATAAAAGCCGGCAACCGGAACTTCAGCGAAGCATTCGGTTGGATGGAGGCAATTGGGTGAAAGTATTCGACGACGAAATGGCCTCCGTTTATCGGTTAAAAGTTGAAAAGACCACGCAAAACACGGCTCGAAGAACTTCGACCAAGGAGATCCGATGAGCGAAGAATCAACTCAGCAAAAGAGAAAGCCCAGATCGCGAATTGCTTTTCATTTGCTCCTCATTTGCTTACTAATCTTGGGCGGAACGACTTGGGCAATTCAGGTTAATTCTCGGCCCGCCATCCCAACGCTTCATCGCACGCCTCGTACGATTGGGCCACTGCATGATTATCCAATGGTTGTTTCAGAAGACCAATTGGAGGTCGTGCTGACAAAGATTCGGCCTTTGTTTTCTCGCAAGCCAGCGAAAACGAATTTTGTCGACCATGCCCTCCGACTTTGGGGCGTTCAAGTTGATTTTGAAGGCGATGCGATTGACGGTGCGGAGCTTCGCGAAATGTTGATCAACGACAATGTGTTCGAGGAAAATTGGGGTGAATCGGAACTTCCGCTTTTGACAAACACCGGAACCGGAATCAAGGTTCGAACTCAAGAAGGTCGCTCGACCGTCAGTCATGTCGATCACTTGATGGGAAGTCTGGCCGAAGTCGGAACTCCGCTCGACCATCCCGTAATCGTAGCCGGAAATCGGAATGCGAGCGTTGCCGATTTGCTAACCAATGCCCTCCGCACGTTCAAGCTAAACCAAAAAGAATACGAATGGACGGCACTGGCGTTGGCGTTTTATGCGACTGGCAATGAGTCTTGGTTTACGAACGAGGGCCAGGAAATAAATTTCGATCGGCTTTGTGATCGGATCATGCGACAGCAACAGCCACAGGGCGTTTGTTACGGGCAGCATCGACTTTACACATTGACGATTCTGCTGCGGATTGATGAACAGATGCAGTCTGAGTCGCCGTCCAAAAAACTATTGGCCAGTGAAACGCGAGAGAAAGTTGTAGGCTATCTCAAGTCTATGACCAAACGGCTTTACCAAAGTCAATCAATCGAAGGCTATTGGGATGGGAACTGGCCCGACGCGGCCATCGCAGTTCGAGATCCGGGAACGGATGCCACGAGTCGTCGGATTTTGGCGACGGGGCATACGCTGGAATGGTGGGCGATGGCTCCTCGAGAGCTTCACCCGCCTCGTGAAACAATCATTCGGGCGGGCCAATGGTTAGCACGTGAAATTGGTTCGCTGGATATTGAAAAGGTGCAAAAGAACTACACTTTCTTGACGCACGCGGCTCGAGCATTGGCGCTTTGGCGCGGCAAATTCGCAGACGAGCACTATCAGATTTTTCAGGAACGTGCTCTCGCCAAGGCCAGTCAAAAAGTGCCTGCCCGAAAAGCTTCGAGTCGAAAAGTTCTAAAAGCCAGCGATCAAAATGCTTCTAAACATCCCAGCAAGAAACAACAGACGCAAACGGTCTACCGTGGTCCACTGACTGATCGAAGCTAGTGGTTCGTCAGACCTGAACTGATGTTAAACCAAAGCGGTTGCGTTGAATTTGAGTCTTTCGTAACTAGCGGCGTCGAAGCGCCTTGAACCCAATAACGCCGGCGAATTGCTTGCCGCTAACAAAACGCTGTCATTCCTCTTTGCGGTCGATGCTGATTGTAACGACGCAACCGTCTTTCATCGCTGTTCTGAAAACTCCTGTCCGATAACTGGAGTGGAGGGCAATCCCTAAAAAATGAATTTAATCGAAACAAACCTGACCATCGTACCGATCGCCGTGATTCTTTTCACGTTGATTGCTGTGTTTACAGATCTAAAATCTCGCCAGATTCCGAACTATTTGACCGTGTCTGCTTTCGCACTTGCTTTGGTGTTTCACCTTGTTACAGGTGGGCTAAGTGGCGTACTGCATTCGCTGGGTGGTTTCGCGACCGGCTTCGGCATTTTGTTAGTGCTGTGGTTGATTGGTGGCGGAGGCGGTGGTGACGTGAAACTAATGGGTGCGATTGGTGCTTGGGTGGGAACCGTTCCTACGTTGATGATTTTCATTGGTAGCGTGTTCTGTGCTTTGCTGTGCATGCTCGCAATGGTGGGCTGGCGATTGATGGCTCCGCAAAAAATCGAGGCAACTACACCCGGTGCCATGCCAGCCAAAGACAGTGTTGTTCGCACTGCCCTGCCCTACGCGGTTCCGGCGGCGATGGCAACATGGGTTGTCGTTTTGATTCAATTCATCAAATAGCGTCAGCACAAACAGCCACCGCACGTTTTCAAACGTGTGATTGATTCCTCGCGGACTCCGACTCAAGACCAAGTACGAATCATGAAGATCAATTCCGGAACCATCCTGCTTCTATTCCTCGCGATCATGTGCGGAATCGCGGGAACCTACTTGATCAAAAAGACGCTCAACAAAAAACCGGTTGTGGTTGAAAAAGCTCCGCCTCAACGAATAGCGGTTCCGAAGAAACTAACCGTCCCAATGGCCAGTCGAATCCTCGAAGCCGGTCAGCGGATCGCACTGGATGATATCGCGCTGGTTCGGCTGACCCGGAAAGAGCTTGATGACTACGGCATCAAGACGGCTTTTATGACGAACCCCGAACAGATCATCGGTAAAACGCTTAAACTTTCGATGAAACGCGGCGGGACGTTTGATACCAAAAATTTTTATCCAATCGGACGTGGGCCGGGAATCTCAAGACGTATTCCGGTGGGCAAACGCGCGGTTACTCTGTCGTTTCTATCAACCAACGCTTTGATGGGCTACGCCGGGTCGGGGCAGTCGGTTGACATTCTGTTTCATTACGGAAGCCAGTCGCAGGATGGTGCTGGTAACACTGCTGTAACGAGTCGAGCACAACCCGATCCAAGGGCATACAATCCGGCTGTTCGTAATCCATCCGGCGGTAACCCGACTGGCATGCAAGCTCAGCGATGGTATCAAAACAGAGGTGGAAACCAATCGACCCTTGTCGGTAGTCAAGGTAGCGCCGGCGTAGCGCCAGAAGATTTCGCGACTAAAACGATTGTTCAGAATGCCGAAATTCTTGCCTTGGGCGATCAGGCCCTGCCGACCAACGACGCGAACGGAATTGATCTGATCGATCGAGTGAACGTCACACTCGCGGTTACGCCTGCGGAGGCAGAAGTTCTTCGCGTTGCCGAAGGCCATGGTGAATTGTCTCTAACTCTTCGCGGCAACGATGATGTTCAAACGGTCAAAGTCGCGAGAGCGATCAAGCTGGATGACATTATTCCCCGACCAAAGCAGTTGGTTTCGATCCCGCCACCGATTCGCTCCATGGAAATTTATCAAGGCAACAAATTTTCAACCGTACAGTTCAATCCTGCCAACACGATCAGTCGTCGAATTGTCGACACGCCAAGAGCTTACGATCCTGCGGCTAAGGATGCTTATGATCCGAAAGGCAATGTTCCCTGGGACGGCCAGCCTGATTTTCGGCCCGAAAGAGTCTCCCAGCCGGTTTCCTATGGGTTATTGAATACGACGCCGAAGCTGATTCCGCTCGAAGCACCCAATGGGCAGACAATGATTGGCGAAAACGTTTCGCTTCCGCAGGAGTCGAATTCGGAAGAATCAGGGTTCGCCCCTCGAAGAAGCCCAGATCGCAGGTCGGTGCTTTCTAAAGCACCAGCACAGCATGAATCAATGTCATCTCCAGAGGTCTTTGATCCTACGGCAGAGCCTGGAATGGAAACGCATCGTCAACCACAAGTTCTGGAGCTTTCTGATTCGCTGATCGATGAAGATTTCGGAGAGTTGGCGAAATGAGTGTCTCTCAGTCGAGCAGAGTTTCCCTGGAGCTTGAATCGAAAAATGAATTCTGGGTGGACCGGCTTCCCGAACCTCAAATCGAGCAGCGTGAAGAAGTTGCGTTTCAATCCCTCAAAGCGCGTATCCACGAATCGTTGGTTTTTTCTCTCGACCTTGCGGCGGCCGAGGGGTTAACGGACCAACAGCTTCGGCGTGAGATCATTCCATTCATTGAAACGGAACTTGCATCTTCCAATTTGTCTTTGCCGGAACACGATCGGCCTCGCTTGATTCGAGAGCTTCAAGACGAAATGTTTGGGCTCGGTCCTTTGGAAAGACTGATGGCGGATGATTCGATCACGGACATTCTGGTCAATCATCCCTACGAGATTTTCTTTGAACGGTCCGGGCAGCTTGAGCTGAGCGACGTGGTTTTTGCGGACACGAATCACTTAATGAGGATCATTCAGCGGATCGTTTCCAAAGTTGGTCGGCGAATCGATGAAGTTTGTCCCATGGTGGACGCTAGGTTGCCGGACGGTTCACGAATCAACGCAGTGATTCCTCCTTTAGCGCTGGATGGTCCAAAACTTTCGATCCGGCGTTTTGGCAAACACCACCTGTCACAGCAGTCACTGGTTGAGCTCGGGACGATGACCAATGAGATGTCAGAATTTTTGCGTGCGGCAGTCGAGGCGCGCGTAAGTATTCTGATTTCCGGTGGTACGGGTGCTGGAAAAACAACGCTATTGAACGCGTTTTCGTCCAATATCCCGATTGGGGAGCGTGTTGTGACCATCGAAGACTCTGCCGAGTTGTCGCTGCAACACCGGCATGTTGCCCGTATGGAAACGCGGCCTGCCAACAGCGAAGGCATCGGCGAGATCAACCAAAGAGACTTGGTGCGCAATAGTCTAAGAATGCGACCGGACCGAATTATTGTCGGTGAGGTTCGAGGTAGCGAAGCCCTTGATATGTTGCAAGCTATGAACACGGGGCACGATGGTTCGATGACAACCATTCACGCGAACAACGCTCGGGATGCGATCAGCCGACTGGAAATGATGATCGCAATGGCTCAATTGGAGATCCCCGTTGCCGTCGCGAGAAAAATGATTGCGGCAGGAATTAACTTGATCGTACATGTCGCCCGTCTCAAAGGTGGCGTAAGAAAAGTCACGCGGATCGCGGAGCTGCGACGGTCCGAGGACGGTTATCAATTGGACGACGTTTTTCTGTTTCGGCGAGATGGTGCTGACAAAGAAGGCAAAGCCAAAGGAACGTTCCATGCGACCGGTTATCGTCCACAGTGCTTGACTCGATTTCACGAGGAAGACGTCACGTTTGATGAATCGTTTTTAGCCAGTTCGACTTCCTCGGATGGTTTGGCTTCTTCGGATGATTCGATCGTTTCGGATGTGGAGAGCTAGGGATGACGCCTGTTGAGCTTTCTATATTTGGGTTACTCACGGCCTTCGTTTTTCTGTCAGCAATCGCAGTCAGACGAGTGTTGACTACTGCTGCAGTCCAGCCATCGCTTCGTTCTCTCAAATACTCCAGTGCTTTGGCAACCTCGGATTCTCAGCCTTCAATTCCTTTGTCGGATGCTTTTGATCGCTGGATGGTTCGGTTGGTCGATCACTCGGGGCTTTCGATCACTGCAATAGGGTTCATTACGGCGAACGCTTGTTTGGCGACTGTTTTGGGATTTGGGTTGTGGTCATTTGGCGCCAATGAGATCGTTGTCATCATCGCGGCGGTTACGACTTTGTTGCTTGGTTGGGTGACTCTTCGATTGTTGATCAAACGTCGGCAGCGAGCGTTCACGACGCAGTTTCCCGGTGCCCTCGAGTTGATTTCTCGATCCGTTCGTGCAGGTGAGAGTTTGGAAGACGCTTTGGAATTGAGTGCCAAAATTAGTGAACAGCCGGTAAAACGGGAATTGAATTTTTGTAGTAAGCAACTTCGGATGGGCGTCGCAGTACCGGCGACAATGCAATTGCTGGCTCAGCGAATGCCGACGATGGAAACTCGAATATTTGCTCATACGATTTCCATGCATCGCGAGACAGGTGGTCGGTTGTCGGAAACGCTGGAACGTTTGGCAAAAGTCATTCGTGACCGATCTGACTATCTGTTGAAAATCAAAACGATGACGGCGATGGGGCGATTCTCGGCTGTAATGATCGGCTACCTCGGTGTGGCAATTTTGACTTATTTGTTGATCGTTCATCCTGCCTATATTTCAAAGCTTTTTGAATCGCCGTTCGGGCGGAAGCTCGCGATCTATGCTGCCGTTTCCGAAATCGTAGGAATCGTATGGGTCGCCATTACATTGAACTCGGACGAGTAAAGCAGTCGTGGAAACTTTCGCACTCATTTTGATTTTTGTTTGCATTGCCTGCATCGTCTGGTTGTTGGGGCGCGCAATCTCAAAACCCAAAATGGATTCTGAAGAAGTTCAGTTTCGAACACCTAATGCCTTCGGCGGATTGACGGAGCCGCTGGCGATGGCGTTGCCGATTCGGAAAAAGAAGCTCGATGAGCTTGGCAAAGAGCTGATCTGTGCCGGCCACTATAACAGCAATGCGAAAATCAACTTTCTCGCCCAGCGAAATGTCGCGATGATGCTTTGCATGATGGCAGCAGGGATCGTCTTTGTGGCCGAAGTATTTCCCGGTAAAGAGTGGGTAGTTGGATCAGTTGGGCTCACGCTTTCGGTGTTTTGTTACAGCTTGCCAAGGATTTTGTTGTCGACGCGAGCCAAAGTTCGCAGCAAGAAAATTGAAAGGGCTTTGCCGGATGCATTGGATATGATTTCGATGTCCGTCGAAGGCGGGGTGCCGATTCAGCGTGCGATTAATCTTGTTGCCGATGAGTTTGAGTCAACTCATCGTCCGCTAGCCAGAGAACTCAAGATCGTTTCCCGCCAAACAGAGACTGGATCGCTTCCACATGCGTTAGCACAATTTTCTAAGCGTCTTGATTCGCCAGAGGTCGTTGGTTGGGCGGCGATGCTGGAGCAGAGCCAGCGGTTGGGAGTGGGGGTTGTTGATTCGATGCGGGAATACGCCGATCGGATTCGTGAACTTCGCAAGCAGAAGGCGGAGCAAGTCGGTCAAACGGCAACCATTAAATTGTTACTTCCTGTGGTTCTTTGTCTTGGTCCACCGATTTTCATTCTGCTAATCGGGCCTGCCATTCTTGATCTGCGAGACTTCATTAACCGTGAACGCGGCGCGGCGACGGAGTTGGTTCAACAGGCCAAAGCAACTTCCGGATTCACCGAAACGTTGGCAAGCCAATCAGAGGGCGCGATCGACGTTCAGTAAGCGAAAAAAGATTTAGCAATCCGCGAACCAAATCTTTCGAATAAGTTCTATCTATTCGGTGAGAGTGAATCCCTGATTCACGACGCTTTCTTCTGAGAGCCAGACACAGGATGTGTTTTCTAACGTGGCGGCCCGGGACTGGCCACGACGCCGATTGTGACTTTTCAATATCTTAACGACGACAGCTACAGTCATTTTTCGACTGCTCAAGTTTGCTGATCCGTTCATCATTCGCCGCGTCTTTTCGCCGTCACTGACGAAATTGAGTGCGATGCTATGGACCAATGTCGGCAGATGCCTGGTTAGCTACTCGTTTCCGATATTCGACTGAGTTAGTTCGATGGGTTTTCTCCATTGAGTTGTTCCGATTCGGTTTATTGAAGGTTGCGATCAATCATGCCACGTGTGTTGCGTGGCAAATATTCACAGTGTTTAACCAAAAGAGGACCACGCAATGGCATTACTTTATGCAATGTTATGCGGCTGGGTTGTGGTTCTCCGCAAGTTCGCTTCGCGGAAGCACGACCGGCTAAAGAAAAAGTACGAGGGTGCGGACAAAGCGTTTCGGTGCGTCGAGCGCGACTGCAAAAATGATGAAGTCGCAGTCGGACGCCCGGTCGCTTACGCCGCTCAGTTCAAGTTGATGAAGCTTTACGAAAAGTTGGAGGCAGCCAAGAAGAGCTGGATTGCGTCCAAGCAGAAGCTTGATAAGCGTGACAAGATGGTTGCCAAAATCAACAGCCTCAAGGGACGAAAAGTCCCTTACACGTTCGGGCTGCTTGATATGGCGATCTTGTTCAAGGGCGTTGATGCGCTTCGAGAAGCCAATCGTTTTGACTTCTCTTTCGTGACGAATTTGATCGAATCGTTTATTTAATGAATCGGACGGCCTTGGGGATTCTCAAGGCCGTTTTTTGTTTTTTAAGGTTGTTTGTTGTTGCTCGGGATTTGTTGGATTACTGGGGGTAAGCAGTTGATTTGAGATTTCCAATCCTGGAGTGTTTGAATCAAGATTCTCAAGAAAAACCGCTTTGATTTTGGTTTTATGCTCCTCACCCCCCAACCCCCTCTCCTCAAAATTCGGTCAACGTTTGAATCAATGATGCAGCGTTTTGGTCCGAATTTTGAGGAGAGGGGGAGCTGTTTTTTGGACGCCGGAGGCCGTTTTT
>CAZQQR010000092.1:15922-17048 GCA_964595515.1 uncultured Pirellulaceae bacterium | reverse complement strand
GAAATCGCCAGCGAAGCGTTGATCCGCTGGTGATGACCAAGCAAAGACAATTCGAGGTCGCTGTATTGATACGAAGATTCAGAACTCGTGTCGTCAGACCCAATATCAACATTGCCCTGACATTTAAACCCACGAGTATCTTGGTCGTGAACATCGAAATCAGTTCCCAGCACGAACAACGGCGAACCTCTTTCTGCGGCAACGTCTTTGATAACACTAGCTGCGAGAGGATTGGTTGCTCCGCTGACGACGGGAACACCTGACTTGATAATACCTGCTTTTTCGAACGCGATCTTGTCCACGGTCGAACCAAGCTGCCGTGTATGATCGATACTGATGTTGGTGATCACGCAAACGTCGGGCTGGCAAACATTGGTTGAGTCAAGCCGCCCACCAAGCCCAACCTCAAGGACGACGGACTGACAACCTTGTTGGGCAAAGAAGTAAAACGCTGCCGCAGTCGTGATTTCGAAAAAAGTAAGCGGCCGGTATCCCTGCTTCTCGGCTTCGGCGTCAATTTCTGAAACGACGGGCTTCAGAAACTCAATGATTGTCACCAATTGGTCGTCCGAGATCAGGGTTCCATCAATCGCCATTCGCTGGTGGATGGTTTCAAGATGCGGCGAAGTATAAACGCCTGTTTTTTGACCGGCTGCGGAGAGAATGCTTCCGACCATCGTGCAAACAGAACCTTTGCCTTTGGTACCAGCAACATGGACGACTCGGTAAGCGAGGTGAGGATTACCGATTCGCCCGAGAATCTCCCGCATGTTGCGTAGTTTGAAATGACGCGGTGTCACTTTGATCTGCCGCTCGTAATTAATTCGCCCATACAGCCAAGCAAGCTGGGCTTCGATCGAGCTGACTGATTCGGTCTTCTTAAGCTGGTTCACGTTCGAACTGGGTTAGGAGAAATGGCGAAATGACGAATAAGAAAACAAACGGCGATCAAGACTTATGGGAGGCCGTGCAGACTACGGATGATACCCATTCTTATAAAAGTCTCAATGTCTTGCCTTGCGACCTCAATTATTGGTAATTCAGGGCCGGTTGAACACCATTTTTTCCGTATCTATCATGGTGTTTTGACATAGAGAAACCTATGATGTCCGCTTAGCAAACGGGA
>CAZQQR010000092.1:7743-15822 GCA_964595515.1 uncultured Pirellulaceae bacterium | reverse complement strand
GGTCTCGAACCAATTTGGAGCAAGGGCCGTATATCGTTAAAGCACCCCTGCGCCGCCAACATATTCCGCTTTCGAGCCAACCTACCAAACACCCTCAGCCAGACCGGCGACGCGTCACCTGAGGTTTACTCAATACCGCATATTGGAGACACGAATTAATGGCTGACACTTCCGACAAGTCCAAGCCCGTTGATCGTTTGGAACAAACGAATCCAGATTACGACCCCAATGTGGTCATCGAGACCCAGAACTTAACCAAAGTTTATCGCGATTTCTGGGGACGTCAAAAAGTCCGAGCGTTGAACGCGTTGGATCTAGAAGTTCGCAAGGGTGAAATCTTTGGACTGTTGGGCCCTAACGGTTCTGGAAAGTCAACCACGATCAAATTGCTGCTTGGTCTGTTGTTCCCGACAAGCGGTCGTGCCCTCGTGTTTGGCCAGAACTCGACCGAGGTCACCAAGAACGAGCGGATCGGTTACTTGCCAGAAGAGTCATACCTTTACAAATTCCTGACCGCCGAAGAAACACTGGACTTTTACGGTCGCCTGTTTGACATGCCAGCCAAGGTTCGCAAGGAGCGAGTGGGCAAGCTCATTGAACAGGTTGGACTGGGGCACGCTCGCCGGCGACAGCTGAAAGAGTATTCAAAAGGAATGACTCGCCGAATCGGACTGGCCCAAGCACTCATCAACGATCCAGAACTTATTCTTCTGGATGAGCCAACCTCTGGTTTGGACCCGATGGGTACTCGAGACATGAAGGACATGATTCTGAAATTGCGTGACGAAGGCAAAACAGTCGTCATGTGCAGCCACTTGCTTGCTGATGTTCAGGATGTTTGTGACCGGATCGCGATTCTGTATCAAGGCGATCTTAAAGAACTCGGGCGTGTGGATTCGCTCCTACAAGTCACTGAGGAAACTCAAGTGAGAACCAAAGGACTTTCCGAAGCCGCTCAAAACGAAATTCGCGAAGTCATTTCAAAACACGGTGGCGAACTGGTATCCATGGAGAATCCGAGAACCACTCTCGAAGAACTCTTCCTCGGTATCGTTCGCGACAGTCAAGATCGTCCAGGACACCGATCGTCAGGTGTTGAAAAGTCATAGGGTGAAACGCGTCGGGGGTATTTCGATGAGCCGAACTGGTTTTCAGAAATCAGACGGATCGAAAACGTCAGCCCGAGCAACTTTCAATGGTCGTAGAAGAGATTGAACCTTTCAAAACAAAGAGTCACGGACTTAAGAAATGGTAGTTGAGGACTTTGTAAAATTTACGGACTGGATCAGCGGAGGGTTTTACCAATTCGGTATCATCGTTTTGGCTGCAATCATCCTTGGCGTGATTTTTGGCTATTTCGTAGCATCGTTTCGTCACGGTCCGTTCGAAGCGTTTTATATCGTGGCCCAAGTCATTGGCGATGCGATTCCTGACTTTTTCAAAACATCACCGCGGCGGATCTTTGCGATCGCACGGTTAGCAATCAAGGAAGCATTGCGCCGAAAAGTCATCTTGGTCACGTTTGCGATCTTTGCGGCGACGCTGCTGTTTGGCGGCTGGTTTATGAACTCCGGCAGCGAGCATCCTGATCGGATTTACATCAACTTTGTTTTGTGGGGAACCCAGTTGCTGGTTCTCTTGATGGGCATGCTGATCAGTGCCTACAGTCTTCCCGAAGATATTAAAAACAAGACGATCTACACGGTCGTGACAAAACCCGTTCGGGCCACCGAGATCGTGCTCGGACGAATTGTTGGATTTGGTTTGCTGGGAACCGCAATGCTGATCCTGATGGGTGTCATCAGTTTCTTCTTTGTCTGGCGTGGACTTTCCCACGAGCATCAAATCGTCGGTGACACTCAGACCTTGGCAGAGTTTGTCGAAATCCCTGCCGATAAACGGTCGCGAATCACGGGGAAACGAGTCTCTGAGAATGCGGTCATGGAAGCAGAAACCAATACGGTTTCCGGGCATCGTCACCGAATCGAGTTGGTCGAAGACATTCGTCAGCCAGAAGACAAACCCCGCGTGATGTCGAACGTTATTGACGAAGAGACGCTTTCCGACGGTCGGATCAAGTATCGGCGTGTTGTCTGCGTTCCCGTCGGCGGTCACACACACCGGGTTACTATTGACGGAAAGGGCGAGTCCGCAACGATCACGCTTGGCCCCGCAGTTGGCTACTTTCGAGCACGCGTACCGGTTTACTCAGACTCTCTGGAATTTTATGACCGGTCGGGCAAGTTCAAAGACAAAGGTTTCAATGTTGGGAAAGAATGGGAGTATCGCGGCTACGTGGACGGCGGAAGTTTGCAGTTTCGAACTTCGCTTGCCAAAGGTGTTTTTAACTTCTCAGATTTCAATGCCGACCGATTCGTAGACACAGAAATTTTGCCGCTTGAGATGACTCTGGGAGCATTCCGAACATACAAAGGCGATATCGAAAAACGTGTAACTGGTGGTATTCAGTTTGAAAGCGTCCCTGAGACCGAGGGTGACGAAAAACTGATCTCTGAACTTGTCACGTTTGAGACGAATGAATACTCGGTCCAGGTGTTGCCGATCGCCCGTAAAGTCTACGGTAAAAAAGTATCGGCTGATGGAAAGCTGATCGAAACTCGCGAGTACGATTTGTTTGATGACTTTGCCGGGGCCAACGGCAAACTCCGAGCGATTTTGACTTGTCGCGACGTGAACCAGTATCTCGGGTTTGCCCGTGCGGATGTTTACTTCCGGGCTTCGGATGACGTTTACTGGTGGAATTTCACCAAGGGCTACATTGGGATTTGGTGCCAGATGATGATCATCATCGCACTTGGCGTTGCACTGAGTACTTTTCTGAGTACTCCCGTAACGATGTTAGGTGTTGTGGTGATGGTAATCATTGGATTCTTCTCCCAGTTCATCAGGGAACTTTATCTTGGTGTGACCACGCAGGGCCAGACGGGAGATTTGGGTGGAGGCCCGATTGAGTCGTTCATTCGTGTGATCACTCAGAAAAACATGATGGTTGAAATTGACACCGGAATCGCAACCACACTGATTGAACAGCTTGACCGCGGTTTGGTTCAAATCCTCAACGCGTTAACTTATCTTGCACCGAACTTTAGCGATCTCGATTTCTCGGATTATCTGACTTACGGATATTCGATTGACATCGATCGTGTTCTGGTCGCGATCACGATCACGATTGCGTTCTGCATTGGACTTACCATTTTGGGCTACTTCGCTCTTAAGACTCGGGAAATTGCCAAATGACCAATACCTCACCTTTCGTTCGTAAAGTCATTTACATCGCGATCATTGGAGCGTTGCTGGTTCCTCTATCGATGATTTCTCGTCCAGAGACGCGTGACCTTGACGGCAAGATTGACGACGCAGGGGGCCAACTTTCGAAACTTCGAAACGACTACAACCTGTCGCAGGCTAATCTTTCGGACATCGATCCAGCCAGTGAAACAATGAAGCTTGCTTCGTTGGGTCTGCGAGGCGTCGCGGTCAACATGCTCTGGATGCAGGCGATGGAGCACAAGAAGAAAGAGAACTACGACCAGCTTGCTTCGACGCTTCAGGCGTTAACCAAGATCCAACCGAACTTTGTGAAGGTCTGGGAATACCAAGCCCACAACCTTGCCTACAACGTCTCGATGGAATTCGATGACTATGAGTATCGATATACTTGGGTAAAAAAAGGACTGGAGTTCCTCAAAAAGGGAATTGCGTACAACAAGCGTGATCACCGTGTGCCTGACAATCTCGGGTTCTTTGTCGGAAACAAATTTGGCAAGTCGGATGAAAAGGACTCTTTCCGCCGAATCTTCCGCAAGGACACTGAATTCCATGATGCGATGTCTGATTACATTGATCCTGAAAAGTATGACCAACGTGGCTACGGCCCTGACAGTTGGTTGATGGCTCACGAGTGGTATGAGTATTCTCGAAAAATGGTTGAGGAACAAAGTTGTCCGCAACGACGCAACGACATGCTCTTTCACATGTACCGCCCGTCACAAATTCGGAACCAGGCGATGTCGCTTCAAGTCGAAAACCGTTCTGATGAGATCATTCAAGAGATTTGGCGGAGCGCGTTTGAAAAATGGGTTGAGTACGGCAACCGTGAAATTTCCAATACGCTTGGCGTCACGATCAAGATGGAAGGCTTGAAACAAGACCAAGACAAGATCGCTAAAATTCGTGAAGAACTCGACAAGCTTGTCCGTCCCGGTTTGAGAGCCGAAATGATCGAAGACATCATGGCTCAATCAAACTTTAGTGAAGAAGACAAAGCCTTGATGAAAATGTCTGCAGAAGAATTGCCAGACATGGATCTTCGCCGGTATCAATCGATGAAGAAAGCGATTGAGAATCTCTCTAGCGGCATTGATGCTGAAATCGCCAACGAAGTTGAGAACGAAGAGAATTTGGTCACCGCACAAAAATTTGCTTTGGAAATTGCGACGCTGAACGAGCAAATCAAAACGATTTACAAAGACTCCTCAACGGTGAATTATTCTTACTGGCGAGCCAGAAACGAAGCCGAATCAACAGACCTTTGTGTTCAGGCGCGGCAAGCGTTGTGGGACGCCGAAAAGATGTGGCGGCAGTCGATCTACGATGACGAGTTTGATTTTGATTTCAAGACAAAAGAAAAAACCGTCATCAAGCTTGGAGCCATTTCGCTTTATCTGGACGCTTTTCAAAAATGGCAAGAAGTCTATGACGCGGGTGACAAAGAGCTGATGTCAGGCGTGATGGCAACTGAAATGGTCGAAACGATCAAGAAGTTCGAAGACATGTTGAACCTGACCAATCGTCCTTGGCCCGAAAATTTCCCTCTGCAAAGATTCATCGATTATCGCTGGACTGAATTGGGAATTGGCGACGGGTTGATGACCAGTGAATTGATCGAGGAAACGAAAAGCGGACAAGAAGATCCTCGGGATCGCGATGAAGACGAAGCGGAAAAAGACGATTCCGATAAATCTACCGACGCTACTGACGAAAAAGAGTCTGATGATTCTGAAAAGGAATCAGAGGGTGACGTATCGGACTCCGAGAAAGAAAAATCTGACGAAAACTGATCCTTGCAGGCTCTTCTAATCGCGTGACTTTGCACGGATTGCCAGAGACGAACATGAGATGCATTCAGCTGGGCCTATCGGGCTCAGCTTTTTTTGTAATCAAAGTATGCAGCGGCTGCGAGTGAGCGATCAGAGCCCATGCATCGGCTTGGCTGTTGGCAATCAATCTACGTTGCTGAAGAGCTTATTCCGGGGATTTCCGGTTTGAATGCAGGATTTTCGTTGGATCGCGATTGGAGAAATTCAACTTGAAATTTAAGATTGTTCCAGATTTCTACGGATTAAGTGCGAATACCAGACGCTTCCAAGTTTATCTCTCAAATCTATCTGCACTGCAACTTTATGAGTGAACCGAACCGGGCACAACGCCCATTGAGAAACAAGATCCACGAGATCATTTTCGGCTCACACACACCCCTGGGGATGGCGTTCGATGTAATGCTATTGCTGGCGATCATCGTCAGCATCGTCGTCACGAGCATGGAGACGGTTGAACAGTTGGGACCGGATGTTCGGCACACCCTCGCTATTTTCAAATGGTTCTTCACTATCCTGTTTACGGTTGAGTATTTCCTCCGGGTTTACAGCGTCAAGCGACCTTTGAAATACATTTTTAGTTTCTGGGGAATCATAGATTTGTTGGCGGTTCTGCCAGATTACATTCTGCTCTTCTTGGGATTTTTTGGCCCGACCGTCAACTCAAATGCGTTTTCAGTTTTTCGTTCGCTCCGGCTACTACGCGCATTTCGCATTTTAAATCTCGCTTGGTTTCAATACGAAGCTGAAGAGTTGGGCAGCGCGATTTGGCGTGCCCGAGGAAAGATCATTGTGTTCTTGATGGTGGTCATGATTATTGTGACGCTCGCGGGCACCATCATGTATGAGGTTGAAAAATGGGCGCCGGTCAATGAGATGGGTGAATCCATCGCGCAAATTGACTCCATCCCGACGGGAATCTATTGGTCGATCGTGACGATGACGACTGTTGGTTTTGGGGATATTGTTCCTATCACGATTGCTGGGAAATTTGTTTCAGCGATACTCATTCTGGTCGGGTATAGCTTGATCATCGTTCCGACCGGTTTCGTTTCTGCGGAAGTCATGGAGCAAAAAAACCGTAGCAAACGCGAAGGCCGAAATTGTCCCAGCTGTCTCTCCGAAGGACACGAGCAAGAATCGATCTATTGCCGACTGTGCGGCGAAAGGCTCGACTAGGCGATGGATTCGATTGGATCCAAAGCTGAATCCCCTAAGACTCATGAAGAACCATCAGATCGAGCACGGCACCTGGAATGATGCCTTCTTCTGAGATGGTGTATTCCGAATTTACTCCAACTGCGGCTTTGCAGAGAATCATGGCACTTTTTCAGGGCTCCAACTAAAATAGAGAGCAGTGCACCAGCAATTTAGCTCGAGCAATTTAGCTTGCCCACTGCTCGCTTGTCCATGGATTCCGAGACGCCCTGCAACATGACGAATGCAATCGAACTTACTAATGTGACTAAGCGCTTTGGCAAGCAGACGGCGGTCGATCAGCTAAACCTCGTCGTACCAGAAGGATCGATCTATGGATTTATCGGGCCCAATGGATCGGGAAAAACCACAACGCTGAGAATGATCCTTCGTATCTTTCAGGCAGACGAAGGAACGGTTCAGGTTCTCGGTCAAACAACAGGCAAGACAGCCGACAATCGCTTGGGTTACCTTCCGGAAGAACGCGGGCTCTACAAACGGATGAAAGTTCGTGACGTACTCACGTACTACGCGAGGCTGAAAGGGTTTTACGAATGCCATAGTGAAATCGACTACTGGCTGGATCGCTTGGGAGCGTCCGAATGGGCGGGAAAAAAAGTGGATGCACTATCCAAAGGCATGGCTCAGAAAATTCAGTTTATTTCTTCCGTCGTCGCCAAACCAAAACTGGTCATTCTGGACGAACCTTTCAGTGGATTGGATCCAGTAAATTTGGAATCATTGCGGGACGCGGTTTTCAGTCTTCGCGAACGGGGGACGACCATCGTTTTTTCGACGCACGATATGGAGATGGCGGAAAAGATGTGCGATACGATTTTCATGATTTTTAAAGGTCGTAAAGTTCTCGATGGAACGCTGCACAACATCCAAGGTCAATACCCAGCAAATCTTGTACGCTTGCGCGTGGAAGATTTTCCGGCGGATGGATCGGCCAATGACTTTGGAGAGCAGCCCATCCCTGACCTTGATGGAATTTCGGATTTAGAATTCGATGGGCGGTATCACCGATTCAGGCTTAATGATGTTTCCCGGACTCAAGAAGTGCTTTGTCGTATTTCAGCGATGAGAAAAGTCTCACATTTCGAGGTCGTCAAACCATCACTGCATGACATCTTCGTCCAAATCGCACGCCCCGAAGAGTTGGTTTCGCAAGTCTAACTGCTTGAATCAAGCGTTATTGCAGGACTGTCGCTGCGAGCCAAGCCTCGCACGTACCAAGCTAAGCCCGCCCCATGGCTTCTTCGTTTTCCCAATAGGCGGCGATGTATTCGGACATCAAAGCAATGAGATCCTCGGCCTTTTTGCCGTAAGTGTCTGGAAGCATATTGTCCGTACCAGTGATGGAGCGATTTAGATTCGCCATTTTGCCGGTGGTTCCAATTTCAAAAGTCACGAACGTGTTGTTTTGATGTCGCCAAGTTCCCAAACCTGAAATCTCGCCCCAAGAAACCTGCTTGGATCTTCCCAGTGTTTTGAATTCCAACCCTTCAGCATCCAGCTTCAAATATCCCGTGCCTGGCAAGAGTTGTAGTACACCGGTGATAAAAACGGCGGCAAAGAAAATGGCGCAAAACCAGGCTTTGATTCCATCGCCATCGACAATCATCCAAACCCCAACCGCCGAGAATAGAAATCCAATCAGCGAAACACCAATCCACTTGAGTCTGGACGGATATAAAATCGTGGGTTCCATCTCGTTTTATCTTACCGTTGTTGAACTTGATTGATCCTGACCTAACGACAT
>CAZQQR010000092.1:0-7643 GCA_964595515.1 uncultured Pirellulaceae bacterium | reverse complement strand
CCATCTCGTTTTATCTTACCGTTGTTGAACTTGATTGATCCTGACCTAACGACATCCTGTCGGCCTGCGTTGCTTCCCAGCATAATCTCGAGCTGCGACTGGCCTTGGAGCAGGTTAAACAAGATTGGCGCTAACAGATATGTACAGCGGCTTGGGAAGGCTAAGACTCCAAGAGTCCAATATAGCAACAGTCGTTACAAAAAGAAAAAGCCCAGCCAAAACGGCTGGGCTTGCTTAGGTCAACAAGTCGCGGGATTCGCGAAAAATGCTTGATGGCCGCAATCGCGATGGTGCGGCCAAATAGCTTAGCGGCAACGTCGGCGACTAGCCAAGCAGTCTCGGACTTTACTAAGAACGCCACAACGCGGAGCGCGAGGCGGGCATGCAGGTCGGCAAACTGGTTGCGGACAAGCTGGTTTGCAAGCTACACGAGTTCTGCAAACTGGTTTTGGTGGGCAACAAGGTGCTGCAACCACTGGCGCCGGAGCACAACAAGAAGTTGGCGCTGGAGCAACATAGACTGGCGCCGGAGCAACGTAGACAGGCGCAGGTGCCGGAGCGCAGCAAGGAGCTGGTGCAGCAACAACTGGTGCTGGAGCACAGCAAGGAGCTGGCGCTGGGGCGGGTGCACAACAAGGTGCAGGAGGGCAGGGAGCTGGACAAGGTTTTGGACAGCGAACGACAGGTTTTGGGCAGCAACGTACGCGAACTTTTGGAGCACACCGAACCCGTGGGGCCGGAGCACAGCAAGTCGTTGGTGCTGGTGCACAACATCGGTCCTTCTTAAGACAATTAAGAAGTTGGCCATTAGCTTGGTTGGCCACAAAAAACATGCTGAAAACAATCAGCGATACACAAAGACGTCTCATCAAGGGTCTCCTTAACTCGGAAATAAACAAAGTTGTTGGGAAAGAAAGTATGCGCTCCACTTGACCCTGTCAACGAGCCAGCCATTCAAAATGGAAAGTCACTTAATAGTCACTTATGTCAAACGAGAAACGCAATAAGCTATAACTAGGGATACCAACACACGCCCCCATTCGACGCCACTGATGACTGAATTCCACCCGAAACCCAAAGTCCACCTTTTGTGGGTTGGTTTACTTGTCGAAGGCGGACTTTTTCTGCTCGGATTGCTAATCGGCTGGTTCGGTTTCTATGACAAAAACCAGCCTCTCCACACGATCGACTGGGAATTTCTGCAAACCGCCGGCATTTGGGGCGTTGCTGCACTACTTCCGATGTTGATCTATCTGGCTGTGTTCCAATTGTGGACACCGCCGTTCATCAAACCAATGAAGGAGTTTGTAGATTCCAAACTAAAACCAATGTTCGAATCCTGCAGCATCTTTGAGCTGTTATTGCTTTCGATCATGGCCGGATTTGGCGAAGAGATCTTTTTTCGCTGGTGCCTTCAGGGGGGAATAACTTCGACCCTGGAACCAAACTTTGGAACGACCTACGCCATTGTCGTTGGTATCCTCGTTGCAAGTTGGCTGTTCGGTTTATGCCACTGGGTCAACGCAACGTATGGAATTTCAACCATGCTGGTCGGATTGTACCTTGGATGGACGATGATCTTCACCAATAACTGGTTGGTGCCTGCGATAACCCACACGCTTTTCGATTTCGTCGCCCTGATCGTCATTGTCCATTTCTCAAAACCGACCCACCAAGACGACGAATAGGTCCCCGGGCCGTATGCTGGATTACAACGGGTTCCAAATGCGTCGCCTGTAGTGAAAAATCTTGCTTCCAAAGCCGAGACTTCCAGTTTTTGGCCAGTAATTGCATTTGGAAAATGCCCCGAATACGATGGCGAAATAGACTAGAGCATGGTGGAGACTGGTCACGCTTAGTCACCCACACCGTCTCGTCGAAGTCGGCGGCGATGGAATGCTTCCACGCCCTGCGTGCTTCAAATTTACACAATCGATTTTACATCTTCAGGCTCTGATATGAACTCGCTCCTAAAGACGACCACTACGCTCACATTAGTGATCGCCTATTTCTTGTCCTGCCAAACCCTCGTTGCCCAGCAGTCATCGACTGGGGAGAAATTTAGTCAAGCAGACAAGTTTCGACAGCTTGAAGAAATCCTTCCAACACCCAACACCGCGCGGGCCGCTTCGGGTGCACCTGGAGCCGGATACTGGCAACAAAAAGTCGACTACGACATTGACATCCGTCTCAACGATGAAACGCAAGAATTGTTCGGGTCCGAAAAGATCACCTACGCCAACAACAGCAACGATCACCTCTCGTATCTGTGGTTGCAGTTGGACGCCAACATTCATCGCCCTGACTCTGACGCGAACATGACGCGAACAACGTCATCACTGGACAGTTTAAGTTTCAAAGCGATGGAGACGATGCTGGCCAAAGAAGTATTCGATGGCGGCTTCAAAATCACACGGGTCGAAGCAACAAAAACCCGAAAACCGCTCAAACACACCATCGTCAAAACAATGATGCGAGTCGACCTGCCGGAAAAGCTCGCTCCAGGGCAATCATTCGAATTCCACGTTGACTGGAATTACCAGATCAACAATTCAAAGATCATTCGTGGCCGCAGCGGCTGTGAATACTTTGAAAGTGACAAGAACTACATCTACGAAGTCGCCCAGTGGTTTCCGCGACTTTGTGCTTATACCGATGCAACCGGCTGGCAACACAAGCAGTTTCTCGGCAGCGGAGAATTCACGCTTGAGATCGGCGACTACATCGTCAGCATCACAGCTCCAGACGATCACATCGTTGCGTCGACCGGAACATTGCTGAACCCAGAGCAAGTCTTGACGGAACTACAACGCGAGCGATTGGAAGAAGCAAAAACAGCGGAAGCCCCAGTCTTTATTGTCACGCCGGAAGAAGCCAAAGAAAACGAAGAAGAAAAATCCTCCGGAACGAAAACCTGGATCTTCAAAGCCGACGAGGTGCGCGATTTTGCTTTCGCCTCGTCACGTAAATTCATCTGGGACGCGATGCAGCACAACGTCGGTGAGTTCCCAGTGATGGCGATGTCGTTTTACCCCAACGAAGGCGAGCCGCTGTGGAGCAAATACTCCACCCACGCGATCATCCACACACTCGAAGTCTACTCAAGATACACATTCGACTATCCGTATCCCGTTGCCATCTCCGTTAACGGTCCGGTTGGCGGAATGGAGTATCCGATGATTTGCTTCAACGGTCCACGTCCGCAAAAAGACGGCACCTATTCGGCCCGAACCAAGTACGGATTAATCTCCGTGATCATTCACGAAGTCGGCCACAACTATTTCCCGATGATCGTCAACACGGACGAACGCCAGTGGACTTGGATGGATGAGGGCATCAACACTTTCCTTCAATACCTCACCGAACAGGAGTGGGAAGACAATTACCCCTCACGTCGGGGTGAGCCTCGTGACATCGTTGGCTACATGAGAACCAACAATCAGGTTCCGATCATGACCAACTCAGAATCAATTTTGCAGTTTGGTCCCAACGCCTACTCTAAACCAGCCACCGCGCTGAATATCCTTCGCGAAACCATCATGGGGCGCGAGCTATTTGATTACGCGTTCAAAGAGTACGCGATTCGGTGGAAATTCAAACGACCGATGCCGGCCGATTTCTTCCGTACCATGGAAGACGCCTCGGGAATCGACCTCGATTGGTTCTGGCGTGGATGGTTCTACTCCAACGAGCACGTCGATATTTCGATTTCTGGCGTTCGAATGTTAAACGTCAACACTCGGAATCCAAAAATTGAAAAAGGAATCCTGGCAGAAAAACGTGACTCGATTCCAACGTCCAACTCGAAAGAGCGAAACAAGGACTTGGAAAGACGAGCCAATAAATACGAAGACCTCAAAGACTTTTACAACAGCTACGACCAACTCGAAGTTACTCCTGAAGATCTAGCCAACTACAAGAGTTTCTTGCGAAGCCTGACGGCAAAAGAAAAAGAATTCGTTAACACGAAACGAAACTTTTATCTGATCGAATTCGAGAACGTTGGTGGTCTCGTAATGCCTGTCATCTTTGATGCTATTTTCGAAGACGGCACAACACAGCAAGTTCGAATTCCAGCCGAAATCTGGAAACAAAACAATCAAAAAGTTTCACGGCTGTTCATGACGGAGAAAACTGTCAAGTCGATCGTCTTGGATCCTAAATTGGAAACGGCAGACGTAGATCTTGAGAATAATTACTTCCCACGCCAAATCGCCAAGTCACGTTTTCAGCTTTATAAGGACTTTCGGCGTGGCGGCTTGAATCCAATGAAGATTGAACAAGAGCGGGAAGCTCGTGCCAAACGAGCCAAAGATGCTCTAAAGAGAAAACAGGCTGCCGAGAAAAAAGCGGCTGAAAAGAAAGCGAAAGAGAAGAAGGCAAAGGAGAAGTCTGAGAAGGAGAAATCTGACAAAGAAAAATCCGAGGAGAAGAAAGACGACAAAAAGAAGAAAGAAGAAATTGCAGGGCTGATCAATTACAAGTAATTCTTCCTTCAACTGTCGTTGAATTCGCTTAAGCCTCAAACAATTCGTCCAGACAATTCGCTCAACTTTGCCGTGACAAAACCATGAATCAAATAAGCAATACCAGCAAACTGATCGTTCACACTTTCGCATTGCTGCTTGTGTCATGCTCGACCTGTTTCGCGACGCATCCTTACCACGTGAGTTATGCGGAAGTCGAATGGAACGCCAAAACTGGGAACTTCGAAGTCGCCCTTTGCGTCTGGCCTGCCGATTTAGAAAAAGCGATCGCCGCTCAAGAAAACAAGGTCGTTGATCTCGACAGTGTCAAAGAGCTTGATTCGCTTTTAGAAAAATATGTGGCCAAACGTTTCAAGGTAACTTCTGCCGCGCAAAACGCCGCTCAAAAGACCGTGCCGCAACCGATTCGGTGGATCGGCCATGAAAAGAACTTAAAGAAGGCTTGGCTGTATTTCGAAGTTTCCGGAGACAAGACAACCAATGACTGGACCATCGAAAACCGTGTGTTCTTTGAAATGAACGAAGAACAAGCCAATCATGTCCAGTTGAAACTGGGGAACAAAGTTGAAAATGTCGCTTCTACACACGCCAAATCGTCGATCAGTTTAACAACGAAAAATTAATCTGAATCATTGCAACTTGGCTTACAAAGTGATCGGGTTTTGCCGAGTCTTTGTTTTGCCGAGTCTTTGTCTGATCGCGCTTAACGCTTTTCCGACAAGTTGCTCAGGCTAAAGTCGGGAAATGGTTCACGTCGGTGAATTGCAGCGTTTCATTTTTGAAATTTTTCTCTTTCGCGTGACAGGTCTCTGCCTGACAATGGACCTGATAATGTGAGTCACTGACTTCTTTTAGAAATATGGGTAAATGGAATCTGACGACGTCGACATTCATATCACTCCTGATGGAACTGCGTATTTCATGAATATGGCAGAAATGACTCAGATCGCTAATCGCTCAGGGTTTTGGTACGCCCAAAAGAACATGAAGTACGATCAGAACCTGATCCAACGGCGAAAAGATCTCGCGAGTGTCACTGCAAAACGACGACTGAATGAAATCAGGCAACTCCTGAATCAACACAAGCTGAAACAAGCCAATGACAAATTGCGGAATTGGAAAAACGAAATTGAAACCAATAATTACAGGTTTCAAACAAGAGTAAAACGTGAGAAACAGATGTACGAGTTTCTCGATGGCTGCCTTGTAAAAAAATTCGGTGCCGATGTGACGGTCGCGGCAATCGGCGTCGGGATGATTTTTTGCCCAGTCGCCGGCGTGGTCATTGGGGCTGCCGTCTTATCCGCTGGCATCACCGGATACGCCGAATACAACTATGCCGGCACCTCTGGATTTCGATCGATTGCAATGGCAGGACTTAGCCTCGTTCCGTGTGCAACCGAGCTCATGCCGGTCTCAAAGACATTGGTAATAACAGTGAGGTCAGGCGTTAACTTTGAAGCGCCCTTGGCGAAAATTGGCATCAACTCCGCCGCCGGTGCAGCAAGCGAGTATTTAAATTCGGGGTCGATCAAATCTGCGATCGTTCAAGCGACGGTCGCAGGAGCCGGTGGAATTGGTCTCGACAAAAACCATGCTGCTTCAAAAGCTTCTCAAGCAGCATCCCGCTATCGTGGTTCCGCACGCGCGACTGTGTACTCTCAAATTCACGGTGCAGCCGCCGCCGTTGCGGCAAAGGCAGAACGCCAACTCAAACAAGTTAATGCGACGACGCTGGCGGCTGTATCCGCCAACAACATCTTCAATAGCAGCATTAAATCCACCTCAGCGCTTCCCTCAAAAGGCAGTATACCGCCGCTCCGACATCAGTCTGGAGAAGAAACCTACATTTGGGAGCCATTTCCGACTTACATTCCACCCTCACAGCGTGGGCGTCACGACTGGTAGTTGTGGCCAGCAACATACCCAATCCCCATCAATCTCAAACTGACACCAACATCAAGTTCATCAGTTTTCGTTCTTGTCCCACATTCCTCGCGCCAATCGCGAAATCGAAAACATCGGTTGCCTCGGCACATCGTGCTTGCGAGAATTCAAGCCTGCTGACACTCGTTAAAAGGCAACCCCATGAATTCGCCGCAATCAAAAAAGAAAAAACCATCTCGCAAACGGCTGACGGTTACTTCGCTTCAAAAGAAAAAAGAGCAGGGTGAAAAAATCACCATGCTAACGGCCTACGATCACACGATGGCCAAACTACTTGATGACGCTGGCGTTGAAATCCTGTTAGTCGGCGACAGCATGGCGATGGTCGTCCAAGGGCATGAGAATACATTGCCGGTGACTTTGGATGAAATGATCTACCACGCAGAGATGGTCGGACGCGGTTCAAAACACGCCTTAGTCGTCGTTGATATTCCTTTCCCAATCAACCACCAAGGCGTTTATCAAACCGTTCAGGCAGCCGGGCGCATCCTCAAAGAAACTCGTTGCCAAGCCGTCAAACTTGAAGGCGGTGCCGAACAGGCCGACGTGATTTCTGCTTTGGTGACCGCGGGCATCCCAGTCATGGGCCACGTTGGATTGAGACCTCAAGCCGTTCACGCGATGGGCGGATACAAAGTCCAACGGGACGGCGACGAGATTTTGGCCGACGCGCTAGCTGCCGAGAAAGCTGGTGCGTTCGCTATCGTGCTGGAGTGTATTCCGGCCGAAATCGCAAAAATGGTGACCGAAAAATTACGGATTCCAACCATCGGAATTGGCGCTGGTCCTGATTGCGATGGGCAAGTTTTGGTCATCAACGATCTACTGGGGCTCACAAGCGGCTATGTTCCCAGTTTTGTAAAAGCATACGCCGATCTAAAAACGACGATTCAGGATGCCGCGAACAAATGGTGCAACGATGTGAAGGAAAAGCAGTTTCCCGGCGAAGAACACTCGTTTTAAGTCACCACCTCTTAACTATCGGAAGGACTCCGGCAGTCTTGAGATTACCTTAGATCAATCAGGCAACTACGGAGATTTTGGAGTACATCTGAATTTTTGAAAACAAACTGAAAACTAAACTCTGTGGGCTGGGTATCGTTTTCAGGATTAACTTCACACTATGAGGCGATCATGAAGCTTCGGAAATTCAGCCAATTTTCAGCCCTTTTTCTTGGCATACTCTTTGTCGCGGTATCCTATCTGCCT
>CAZQQR010000091.1:10444-17078 GCA_964595515.1 uncultured Pirellulaceae bacterium | reverse complement strand
AATCTGAAATCTGAAATCTGAAATTCTAAATCCAATATCTAAACTTACTGCATCACGTTCCCCATCTTCATGATTGGCAACAGCAACGCGATCACAACGACCATGATGATTCCCGCCATCACCATCAACATCAAAGGCTCAATCAGTTTGACCATCAAGTCCAACCTTCGAACCGTTTGTTTCTCCAGTCCGTCAGCAATGTTAATCAACACGTCATCGAGCGTATTAGATTCTTCTGCTACGCTAATCATCTCTGTCACGTTGCGAGGAAAATGACCGGATTTTGCCAGAGGACTGGAAAGCGTCTCACCGGAAGTAATATTCTCGGATGCATCAGCAACCGCTTCTGAAAGAACTTTGTTGCCCGACGCATCTCGGCTGATTTCTAACGCTCTCAAAATAGGAACACCGTTCTTCAGCAGCGTCCCCAACACTCGGCAAAATCGACCCACGGCCAAGTTCAAAAAGATTGATCCGAACAATGGAATTTTGATCTTTAACCGGTCCGAGAATTTTCGCCCTGCATCTGTATTTAATTGAACTCTGATCAAGATAATCGCGATCGTGGCGACCACCAAAATAATCAGGATGTAGCTCTTCAAGAATTCACTGAACCACAACAGCCAGTCCGTAATCGCAGGCAGTTGGCCCAATTCACGAAGTTGATCAAACAACTGACCAAATTTAGGCACAAAGAAAATCAGTAGGACTGCAACGACCAATGTTCCGATCGAAGCCAAAACGGCCGGGTAAATCAATGCACCCACCGTTCGCGATTTCAGCTCCGCCTGTTGCTCGGTAAATTTCGCAACCCGCATCAAGGCGTCCTCGAGGAATCCACCTTCGGCACCCGCACGTGACATGTTGACTGACATCTCACTGAATACTTTGGGGTGACGCGAGAAAGAATCTGCCAACGTCTCACCGTCTTCGACGCGAGAAATAACATCATCCAGGGCCGCCTCAAGGCTTGGGATCCGCGTCTGGTCCTTCAAAATTCTAAGCGACTTCATCATTGGAACGCCGTTGGTCATCAGCGTTGCCAATTGCTCGTAAAAGACCGCAATCTTTTGTTCGCTAACACGCCCACCAAACGTGATCTGTTTTCCTTTGCCGTCGTCCTTTGCTGAAACCTTAACAGGAAACAATGACTTGCCAGAAAGCGCATTAACGACATCGCGCTCTGTGTTGGCGCTCATTGCTCCGGTGACGATCTCGCCAGTTAGGTTTCGTGCTGTATAGGTAAATTCAGGCATCGTTTATTTTGAAAGCTCTTGGCTGTCCATTGTTTTTAATTATCAGGCTCGCTCGCCATTTTGCTAACTGCGGCGATCGCCTTTGGTGATTCGCAGAATCTCTTCCACCGAAGTCGTTCCGGAGATTACTTTGAGCCAACCATCGTCACGCAGCGTTTTCATGCCGCCCGCCATCGCAGCTTTTTTGATTTCCCATGTACTGGATCCATCGTGAGCCATCTGGCGAATGTCATTGGTAGTGACCAGCAATTCATAGATTCCTAATCGTCCGCGATATCCAACGTTGCGGCATTCGCGGCAACCGACTGGCTCAAACAGTGGCCGGCCATCCAGTAATTTTGAAGGAAAATCTTCTGGCAACTCAACACTTGAGGATTTGACTTCTTTGCGGCAATTCGTGCAAAGCCGTCTAACAAGTCGCTGAGCCATGATTCCTTCGACGGTACTCGCCACCAAGAAAGGCTCGACGCCCATGTCACCCATTCGAGTAAAAGCCCCCGCTGCATCATTGGTGTGAAGCGTGCTAAACACCAAGTGACCCGTTAGAGAAGCTTGGATCGCATTCTCGGCCGTTTCAAGGTCACGAATCTCACCCACCAACACCACATCAGGGTCATGACGAAGAATACTTCGCAAGGAGTGAGCAAACGTTAACCCGATCTTGGGATGGACTTGGATCTGGTTGATTCCGGGCAGCTGATACTCGACCGGATCTTCGGTGGTAATGATCTTGGTACGAGGATCGTTGATTTGAATCAGCGAACTATAAAGCGTCGTGGTTTTACCTGATCCCGTCGGCCCCGTTACAAGCACAATTCCGTGAGGCATCGAAATCAGTTTGCCGAATTCGTTATAAGTCTCCTCTGACATCCCAAGCGACTTAAGCTCAAAAACCATTGCGCCTTTGTCAAGAATACGCATGACCAGGCTTTCGCCATGAATCATCGGAATCACTGACATACGAACATCGACTTCGCGGCCTTTGAATCGAATCTTAATTCGACCGTCTTGTGGAAGTCGTTTTTCTGCAATGTTCAATCTCGCCATGATCTTCAAGCGACTGATGATCGCAGCGCGGAAGTGATTGATCTCTGGCGGAACCGGTTGGGTGTGCAGGATACCGTCGATTCGATTTCGAATTACGATTCCATCTTGTTGCGACTCAATGTGAACGTCACTGGTTCGCGATTCGATCGCTTCCAACAGAATCTCGTTGACCAATCGAACGACACTGGCCTCTTGAGCCATTTCGGAAAGTTCGCTGCCGTCGGTTTCGATTTCACCAAGCAGCTCAATGCCGTCTTCGAGTTTTTGCTCGATCAGGCCTTCGATCGTTTCGCCGCCCACACCAAGGTGCGTCTTGATTAGTTTGGCAATCTCAGAAGTCTCTGCCAACACTGGCTCAACAGCCAAACCTGTCGCGGCACTAATTTCATCCAATGGATAAAAATCAAGCGGGTCGCTGGTGGCGACAACGATCGTTCCGTTCTCTCGGCGAACTGGAAAGAGAAGCTGACGATAAATGATTTTCTGAGGAAACGTCTCCAGCAGCGAGAGATCGAGTTCAGCGTTTCGAAGATCGAGATACTTCACCCCAACCTCATCGGCCATCGCTTTGAGTGCCTGTTCGTGATCGACCGCCCCAGAGCTGACGAGTTGGGCAAGCACATCACCACCTTTGCTTTCAGCTTGATTTAGCTGAAGCTCGGAAATCATTCCACGGCGGACGAGGGTCTCTACTAGTTCCATAGTCTTCAGTACATCAAAAGTTGCAAAGTAGGCGGGCAGGAGAAAATCGTTCAAAAGACCGATTTTCGAAATCAAATCGGTTTCCGAAATGATTGATTCCAGAAGCCCAACACTTCTATTTTATTGCGAGCCGTTCAGATCTCGAATCGCAATAACTCGTAAATCAAAGCCAAAACAAACCGGATTCCGGTTGTATGGGTCAGCCGGAAGAAACGCACCGCCGTGTTGGGGTGAGGGAAGCGCTGTTGGGCGCACGGTGCGTTTCTTCTGACCGACACGTTTTGGACTCACGTCAGCCCTTTAAACTCCACCCACTCAGCAAAGTTTCGTGTTTTCAGAGTATCACCCTGTTTTTGGGCGATTTCACAAAAAAACGGCTCGAATAATCGAGCCGTTTTGAATTCTGTATTCTTAATCGAGCGACTAGAAGTCTTGGCCTCGCTCGCCACCTCCGCCGCGTCCACCGCGGTCGCCACCACCACGTCCGCCTCGATCACCACCGCGACCGCCGCCTTCGCCGCGATCACCGCCTCTGCCGCCGCCTTCACCTCGGTCACCACCGCGACCACGGTCACCGCCTCCGCCCCAACCACCACGTTGTTGGTTTTGTTGGAAAGTGAAGCTTTCACCCATCATCTCTTCGATTTTCGCGACCTGATCCGCATCCAGAACTGATAGGACTTCTTTGGCTGCCGAAGCCTTAAGTTTGGCGACCTTTACACGCAGGTCTTCCATCACTTCTTTGGCCTTTTCCTTGAGCTCTTCCAGCTGCTCTTCGGTAACGCCCGCTGCTTCGATCAACGCCTCAGGCAGAGTTCCACCTTCGAGTCCGCCATTACGAGCGGCCTGTCGCTGAACGACCAACTGCTTAAGCCGGTCGATTTGAACAGGCAGCAATTTCTCGTTAGCCATGTCGTCATAACGTGTTCGAAGCTCACCTACGTCTTTTTGCAACTGGCCAAACATCTCGCGTCGCTCTTCGTCACTGAGTCCCTGCATTTTCTCACGCAGGCCCATGAAATAGTCTCGCTGCTCTTGGCCCATTTCGTCAGCCAAGGCATTAATCTCGTCCCATTGATCGTCGGAGACTTCAAGTTCTTTTCGTACTTCTTCACTTCGAAGCAAATCAAGCGAAGTTCCTCCACCGCCAAAACCGCCACGACCTCGGCCGCCCGGTTGGGCTTGAACAACGTCCGCGGCGAGCAGACATCCCACGATCGCCAACAAACTCAAAATCTTAAACCTTCGCATCGAATTACCTCATTTAAGGTGCTGGGGGAGGCGAGCCTAAGCCACGCATTTCTTGTTTCTGTGCTCTTTTAAACCACTGGTTTCAGAAAAGGTTCCGATATCTCGTTTTTTTTGAGAGATCTTTCGTTAATCTTGTTTGGTCAAGAACCAGTGCTTTTTACCGTTTGTTCAGCTCTGTACAACCCATTTGCCCATCCGAACCCAAGCAAATTCGCAATTAAACAAATATCCGCCCCGGACAAATTCACTGATTTAGCAAGTTTGGTGATCCGTGCCAAATTGAGTCAGTCGAGCCGCAACTATTTAGGTTTGCTGAAATCAAAAGTCCCAAAATTGGACGAGTATTTTGGTCGCTTGATAACTTTGTCCGCGCGGTGGTAATCCTCAGGGAACTTCTCGCGAAAATATGCTACATCCAATTCGCGAGGTTTCGCTTGGGACGCGCTTTGCATTGAGTGAAGATAGTCAATCAGCCTCGGACTTGGATCCGAAATCGTAATCGCTTCCGTTTGAGCGGGGTTTGATTTTGATCTCACAATAATAATGACCTCGCTGTCACTGGCCGGTGGAACAACCTGCCGATTCCAGGAAACCGGGGTTCGAGAACTTATACCCGAATTTGGACGAGAGTCGATTTTGGTGATTCTCGCTTGTGGTTCATCCGATCGAGGAATACTTGATCGAGGAATACTTGATCGTTGGCGCTTAGGAGGTGCCGCCATCGCAAACGTCCCTGAGCCGAACGGAGAATTGGAAGCAAATCGCTGGCCTGCACTTCCGCCAACGGCCGAATCAGAGTTTCCCCTGGCGGCGATTGATTGCTGCAACAAAGTCGATGGTGCGGACTCGTCAAACAGATGCCGGAGGTTGACGGTTTCTATTTGCCAGTAGATGGTGCCAAGCGCCGCGTAAATTCCTTCGTCGACTTCGACAGCCGCGGCGTTGCAGACTCCGACAAGTTCGCCATCTAATGTGAACAATCCTCCGCCGCTTCGTCCATCCACTGGCCGCCCAAAGATATCGTATTTGACGGCGCCATCATAAGCCGCACGGTTCTTAATCCGAGTGCGACGAATCGTTGCCGGCTCACCATGGTCGCATCCAACGCTGAACACATCGCGGCCTTTTTCGATTTGTGATTTGGAGCTGGCAAGTCTCACCGGCTTGATTGCTTTCTCCGTTCGGATGGCAACCAAACCAATATCACGTGCATCAGCGTCGTAGTAAATCAACTCGCCTTTTCCGCGTGTCGTTGTCTCACCATCGAATCCATATTCGCCGGTGATTGTTCCCTGCCCTTTGGCATCCCGAAACACATGACCACAAGTCAAAACTAGACTTTCACCTTGATGACTATGAATCACTGTACCCGTTGCATAAGAAATTCCCTTCGGGTCTTCGACTCTCAGCAATACAGTCGCAGCCATGGCTTCTCGCTCAGCCAAATTTTTCGGTTTGCGAGTTCCCTTTAGCATTGTCGGAGTCGAAAATGTGCTGTTAGATTTTTTTCGACTGGCAAATGTCGCTGGAACGTTTTGTCTCGCGTTATTTTGGCCGGCACCAATTACGACTTTGGTTCCACCGGAGATTGCTTTTCCGTCTTCTCGCTTAAATCGCTCCCCTGAATTGACTCCCACAACAGAGAACCATCGTTTAAGCGTTACCGCATCAATCAACCCTGCGTGACGGCTGACAATTCTCTTGTTTTTCAGAAGCACAACGGTGGGCGTTCGATCGACTTGGAAATGGCGAACCCATTCCGGCGATTGACCCGCGTGAATCGTGGTAATCGGATAGCCTTCGAGTTTGAGTGCTTCGATCGCGGGTTCGACTTGCCGACAAGGCGCACACCCGTCGTTGGTAAAAAAGTAAAGCCGCGTTTCCTCTGCGGATAAAGACGTTGCCAGACTCAGCAACGAGATTGCGACAAAAAGACCAGCGCAGATTTTCGCAGCGAAAATTCTTGCGTCGACAAAATCCGAAAAAATGCCGTTTGCCATCCCGATCCCTCCTTGGATTCGATGAATGTGCGTTTGTTCTAAATTTCAAAGCTGCTTGTAAATTTTTCAATTCAAGAGGCGATTCAAGCCTTAATTTCAACGAGAAAACCAAGCTTGGCCTATCTCGACATTCTCAAACGAGCTTTGCTATGAATCGTTTTGCAGCTTTTGTGCCAATCAAAAGTTTCGCCTCCGAATACGCCGGCATCCTCGCCAACGATATCATTCTGACTGACGACAAATTGTCTTTTTCAATTGACGAGAGGCATTAGAATGAACTCGTCGATTCCCTCAAACCTCGATCTTGAAATCTAAAGAACGTTGAAGCACATGTCGCTAGCAAAACCAGGCTGTTCACGATTTACGGCAGCGTTAACG
>CAZQQR010000091.1:6497-10344 GCA_964595515.1 uncultured Pirellulaceae bacterium | reverse complement strand
GCTTGTTTCCAAGATTCCGTCCCTGATGCCACGCGGCCTCGGCCAGGGTCGTTTTCAAAAACGGCTGTGATCGAATTCAAAGGTCCAATTGACGAAAAACTGACCACGTTTTTTAACAACCGGTTTGCGGTGGCACGTAAAACCGGCGTTGATTTGCTTGTGATCGAAATTGACAGCCCGGGTGGGTTGAAAGTCGAAAGCCTGACGATGGCTCGGAAACTTCGGGACTGCAAATGGGCTTATACGGTCGCAATTATCGAAAACGAAGCCATTTCTGGCGGGGCTTTGGTGGCGCTTGGCTGCGATGAAATCCACATCAATCCCAACGCCAAATTCGGTGACGTTGGTGAGATTGGATTTGATAGCGAAGAGTTCGCATGGCGGTTGATCGAACCGAAAATTGAATCGTATCTTTCTCGGGATGCTCGTGATTTGGCAGAATCCAAAGGTCGCCCACGAGACCTTGCCGAAGCATTAGTCGACAAAGATTTTATCGTTTACACCAAACCGAATGATGATGACCCAGAAAACGGCGTCGCCCAATTCCAAGGCGTGCGTTTCGATGCAACAGAAAAACCGCAACCACCTTGGAGCATGGTTCCAGAATCGGGGCCAGAAAGATTCCTCACAGTTAGTGGTCAACGTGCTGTGGAGTTAACGCTTGCTCAAGGGCATCAGAGTTCTCGTGAAAAACTGGCGGCCGAATTTGGGTTTGAGCTAGAAAAAACCAAAGTCCTCAAACCCAATATTAAAGACGCGACCGTCTATCATCTGAACCGCCCTTTTGCGACGTTCTTACTGGTGACCATTGGATTGATCGCTCTGTATTTTGAATTGAGTGCACCAGGAATTGGTATTGGTGGGTTGATCTCTGGGCTCTGTGCGATTCTGTTTTTCTGGAGTAAGTTCTTTGGTGGAACTGGTGGTTGGTTGGAGGTGATCCTCTTTGCGGCCGGTGCATTTTTCTTGATCATGGAACTGTTTATCATCCCCGGATTTGGTGTTCCAGGTATCGCCGGACTCGCTCTCATGTTTGCCAGTGTCTTTTTAGCCAGCCAAAATTTTGTAATTCCAGATTCTGCCGACCAGTGGAACAAATCGCTGACAACTTTGGTCATGTTGCTCTTGTCAGGTTTTGGATTTATCACGGCGGCTTTTTTTATCACCAAGCATTTTGGATCATTGCCGATATTCAATCGGTTGATACTTTCGCCACCCCCAGAGCGAGAGGAAGACGGTGCGAAGCTGGACTCCGATGGAAAACCGATTCCTCAATCCCATCCTGTGATTTCGGTCGGAGACTGGGGCACTGCTGACTCGTTGTTGAGACCCGCCGGCCGGGCGAAATTTGCTGGACGATCGTTCGACGTCATCAGCGACGGTCAATTCATCGATCCCGGGACGCAGGTTCGCGTGATTAGCATCAAAGGCAATATAATCACGGTCGCCGAAGTGACGGATGAAGAGCCAACTGAATAGACTTTCGGTGGATATTTGATTAAAGCCGAAGTCAATTTGTTTGCAGATTGTTGGCGTAAACAGCTCAGTTGGCACCACTTGAGATTCGATGAATAGACTGTTTTTGTTGGGTTTTAGGTATTTTTGGTTCGGTCCTCAAATTTCGTTGGTTGACGGCTTGATAAATCTGTAAACAATGGTGTTTTCAGATAAGCTTGAATTGTTCACAGGTTGTGCCGCAACCTGAAGCCAGAAATTGAACAGGTTCATCAGTCAATGAAACCAAAAACCAAACACCGTCAGATCGTCGAATTTGTTCTCGATCTTATTTTGGACGGAAAGTACAAAGCCGGAGACCGACTGCCCTCGGACGGGCAACTGGTGCGAGAATTCAGCACGTCCCGTCCAACGGTCGCCAAAGCAATGCGTCAGCTCGAGGACGAGGGGTATATCGAACGTCGGGTGGGGTCTGGTTCTTTTGTTCTCGTTTCGGCCCAATCCAAACCGAGTTTGATTGGATTACTCACGCCGGAAATTGGCGAAGCCGAGCTCTTTGAGCCGCTATGTAGTGAGATCGCTCGCAAATGTCAGCGCAATGGACTCAGTTTGTTGTGGGCAGATTCATCCATTCACGACGACCAAGCCGATCACCATGAGCAGGCTGCCAAAGAGCTTTGCGATCGGTTCATTCGTCAAGAAGTCACCGGTGTCTTTTTTGCGCCTGTTGAGTTTTCGGAGCGAATGGTCCGAATCAATCGAGAGATTGCCGACCGACTCGACCAAGCTGGAATTTCAGTGGTCTTGTTGGATCGTGACCTCGCGAGACTTCCTGATCGAAGCCCCTACGACTGGGTAGGGATCGACAATTTTCGGGCGGGGCATCTTCAAACAAGCTACATGATTGGGCTTGGTTGCAAAAAAATCGCCTACGTTTCGAGGTTGTCCTCTGCACCAACGATTGATCTTCGAATTGCCGGTTATCGCTATGCACTTCAGAATGCTGGACTTGATGCGAGTCCAAAAAACGTAATCTGCGGTAACGTTGGTTCGACGGAGTTCCTTAACGAACTGCAACCAAAAAACTTCGACGCGATTGTCTGCTCCAACGACACAACGGCTTCATTATTGCTCAATTCGTTGACCAAATCAGGTGTACGCGTCCCGCAAGACATTCGAATAATTGGCATCGATGATGTGAAGGTTGCTGAAAGCGCGACGGTTCCTCTAACGACGGTCCACCAACCGTTTCGATCCATTGGCAAAGCAGCCGTCGATGCCATGATTGGACGAATTGAAAATCGTGCGATGAAACCGAGAAGCATTTTCGTTGATGTCGAAGTTGTCGTCCGCGAATCTTGCGGCGCGAGCTTGAATCTCGAAAATAATAAGAACTCACTGCCCGTTAACACATCGTCCGCTTAAAAAATCGCCTGCCAAGAATCACCTGCCAAGACAGCTTAATCTGAATCCGTACATTCAAGCGGTACAATAATTCCAAGAGAAGTGACGTCCTTAATTGTGGGCGTCCTCAATCAAGAACCATCAACACGCCAATGACCATCACTGTTCATGCAAAGGCAACAATGCAAAACGTAACTACGCAAAACGCAACTAAGCAATTGTCCGGCCGGACCGAAACATTTCGTCGCCCACAATCTCGAACAATTTCGGGACGTGTTTGTGCCAAGGCATGGTTGCTGGTCGCGAGTATTACTGGGGGGCTACTCTTTCAATCAGTCTCCGTCGCGCAGGTGGGCTCGCAGGATTTTTCAAACTTCAAAGCCGAAAGTTTTAAAACCCAAATTGAAAAATCGGTCGTCGAAATTGATAAAATCGCAAACCAAGGCCCTTTCAAACCTGAATGGGATTCATTGGAGACTTACGAAATTCCAGAATGGTACAAGGACGCCAAACTTGGAATCTTCATTCACTGGGGTGTTTACACCGTTCCCGAATTTGGCTGGGAATGGTACCCGCGTTGGATGTACATCGACTCCAACAACTGGCGTGGTCACATTTACAAACACCACAAAGAGACTTATGGCGACCACTCCAAATTTGGCTACAAAGATTTCGTTGCCGGCCTAAAAGCTGAAAAGTTTAACGCAGACGAATGGGTCAATATCTTCAAAGACGCCGGAGCCAGGTACGTTGTTCCCGTTGCTGAGCATCACGATGGTTTTGCGATGTACGACTGCACCTTCTCACAATGGACTTCGGTCAAAATGGGGCCCAAACGAGACATCGTGGGTGAACTTCGCGACGCGACGCGAAAACAGGATCTGCGATTTGGTGTTTCCAGTCACCGAGCATTCAATTGGATTTACTATCTTCGCAGCAAAGACTACGACAACGCTGATCCGCGATTTGAAGGTCTCTATGGCCGTGA
>CAZQQR010000091.1:1377-6397 GCA_964595515.1 uncultured Pirellulaceae bacterium | reverse complement strand
CCGGTTTTGAATTATAAATTTCAAGCCTATCCAGAAAAGGCTGCTGTGCTTGATCTTGAGAGAAGCAAGCTCAACGAAATCCGAGATTTGTTCTGGCAAACGGACACCAGTCTGGCGACCAACACTTGGTCGTATGTTGAGAGTATCAAGTACAAACCTGTCAACCGAATTGTGGACGACCTTGTTGATATCGTTTCCAAAAACGGCTGTCTCCTACTCAACGTTTGTCCACGAGCGGATGGTTCGATTCCTCCGGAACAAAAAGAAATGCTCAAAGAAATCGGGGTTTGGATGAAAACCAACGGCGAAGCAATCTACGATACTCGTCCCTTCAAGATTTTTGGCGAGGGACCGACAACGTCTGCGACCGGGCATCTATCAGAAAAGAAGAACAAGCCCTATGGCGCGAAGGATTTTCGGTTCACAGTCAAAGGCGAAACGCTGTACGCATTGGCGCTTGGAGTCTCCAGCGAAGAAAAGCCTGATGCAGCGGAGATTATGATCGAATCATTGAAATCGGGTAATGCTCACAAGGCGAGTATCTCGTCGGTGGAACTTCTGGGGTCAAACGAAAAATTGACTTGGAAGCAAACGGACAAAGGGCTTCAAATTGAAATCCCGGAAAGTCTTCCATCGAAATTCGCGACCGGTTTCCGAATTAAGTAGGCGGACCAGGCTCGTTGTCAAGTTTAAGAGCGAGCGCGGGTTAAAGTCTGGGCAGTTTTAGAGTCTGGGCAGTTTTAGAGTCTGGGCAGTTTTAACGCAGCAGTCTTGGTAAGCCTGAGGTTTTGGTTGGCCAGACTTTGGTTTGCCTTCAACGAATTCTTGTCTGCAATAAACTAGTCGGTTGAAAATCAAGGCTCGCGTTTTATTTCGACAAACGAAGTGTAACCGGATCCGATACGCCGGGTGTCAGTTCTTTGGACATGCCGGTTTTTTGATTCAGCCATCGATGGCGGGCTTGCAACTTCACAGGTTTATGAGGCAAGCGAGTGAATTCAAACTCGCCGTTTCTGTTGGTAAACTGATCCGCGTCAATGGTTTTGTCACCGAAGTGTGCTCGAACGATACACTTCTCAACCGGTGAGCCGTCTTGGTCGATCACACGGCCTTTGAGTCTGTGGCCGGGCTTCACGACAAACTCTAGTTGATCGCCGACTTTGATTGCTTGCTTTTCCGGTAGCTGAAAACCCGCTGGTGGTCCAATGTTTGCAAAGTAGTTGATTCCTGATTCTCTCATTTTGTCAAAAACGACTTCGCCGTTTTTGTTGGTCCTCGTGCCACGCGAATGAGTGCCATTGCCTTCTGTATACTCAAGGTTCACTATTGTATTCGGCATCGAATTTCCAGAAACGTCTTTCACAACCACCGTGGCCGAGCCTAGATCGGGCAAGACGATATCCGCGACCGCGATCGGAGTGCTGAGGTTTACGTCGACGTCCTTGACGTGAAAATCGCCGACTTGGACTTCCGCGACTACGCCCAGCGGCACCGGTGTAACCAGGAATTTTCCTTTCTGGTTACTAATGACTTCGATAGGCTGAATGAACAGTCGCTTTTGTCGGTCCACAAACTTAAAACTGGTTCGGATTTTCGTGGAAACCGGTTCGCCTTTCGCGTTTTTCACCAACCCTTGAATGGCACCTGCGGCTTTGACCGGCACCTTGATCACGTCTGCGTCTGCTTTGAGAACGACGCTTCCCAGTTTTTCTAGAATCCCGTAACCAATCAACCCTTCATCGGAAACTCGAATTGAATCCGACTCTATTTTAACTTTGGCTTTCCCATTATCGACCTTCACCAATTGGCCTGAATCCCAAGATCCTCCATCAGAATCTTGTTCCCGCACTCGAATCGTTCCGCGAGGGGCGACCGTCTCGTTTTCGTCCAAAAACGTTAGTTCAATTGTGCGCTGGTTGTTCACTGTGAACTGGGCGAGGTCGATGGCGACTTTATTAGTGCCGGGTTTCAGCTCTGAACTTTGATAGATCTGCCCAAGCGAACTGTGGTTCACCGTGACTTTTCCTTCCGCCAATAGACCTTCGGCCAAAAATTCGTTCTTCTTGTCCTTCGAAGATTCAAATGGAATCGTGAATTTCCGAACCCAGTTGTCAATAACGATCGTCTGCTGAACCGAAATCAATTCACGATCAAGATAGGCTGGATCACCTTTCAGTTGGAACTTTAGTCGATGAGTCGCTGGCATTTTCACGTTGGCTTGCTGTCCACCTTCGACTGACAAAACCGCTCGTGATTCAGCCGACTCAATGAGCAATGGACGTCGAATTCCCTTGCTGAGCGTTTTGAATTCGAACACGCCACGCTCATTCGTGATCGCGGTCGGTTTTTCTTCCTTTCGATTTTCAAAATTCCTGACCATTGAGTCGCTTAAATCCCAAATCGTTGCGCTGCTTAAGGCGGCCCCGTCATGCTTGAGAACAGTTCCACTCGTTGTAGGATTCTCTTTTAAAGTGACAACGATTGGGGCATTTACTGGTAAACCCTCCAGTTTGTCTGAATCGTATCCAGCCTTAGAGATCTTTAGAATTCCGCCTTCCTCTGGAAGGTGGTCTAACGACGCCATTCCGTCGGAGTCCGTTCGAATTCGGCTCCCGTAACCCGTGGTTGAATTCTTGGAAGTCCGAATTGATGTAGAAATAGATGCTGATTCGATCGGATTCTTGTTTTCATCCACGACGAGGATCTCGCGAGCTAGTCCGACATCCAAGGATACTTCGACTTCCACTTCTGAGCCGGCTGTTATTTCTTCGTTGGCCAAGACGGTCGCTGGGGCAAAACCTTCGGCGAATACGACCAAGCTGACGGAGCCCGGTTTTACCTTGAGTTGAAAACCGGCTTGCCTTGCATCTAATCGTTTGAACGTTGAGATCGAGTGATTTCGTTTAGGACCATAAAGCGTGTCGATATTTGCATTCAGTTTTTTGGGTGGCACGCCGTCTTCGGTCAGGACCAGCAAAAAGATGGTGGCTTCTCCACCATCCTCGCCAGCCTTGGCGGCTTCCTTGGCAAGGTTCCCAATTTCGTCGGCACGCGATGCCTCTGTTTGGAACGCAACAGCGGGTGCCGCGAAACTCACGGATGTTGCTAGGAAGAACCAAAACAGAACGAACGAAGCCGACTGGATGACTTTCCAGAGGCAAGTATTCAATCGGACGTGGGCGGGACAGAAAAAATCCATTGGTCATCCTCGTGAGTTATCGATGAGGACGATTGTCGCAGTTTCAAATCTGCCCAACAACTACTATTCGTGGCCTGCGTCTTTCTTAGGATTGGTCTTTCGATGGGAAAGGAATTCGACCAAATCACGAACTTCCTGTTTTGAAAGCTGTTTGATCAAATCGTCGGGCATCGACGATTTGCCCTGTGCAACATCTTCGATGTCATCTTGGTTGAGATAGATTTCTTTTCCATCGGCATCCATCAGAACCATTACGTCATCGCTTTCTGATTTGATAATTCCGGTGTGAAGTTTTCCATCAAGCGTCAGGACTTTTACCTGGGTGTACCCTTCGGCGATGATCTTGTTAGGATCCGCGACGGCCTCCATTAGATATTTTCGGTCCTTGGTGAGACCAATCCCGGACAACTCAGGGCCAACCCGACCGCCAGTTCCATCAATCCGGTGACAACGAACGCACGAGACTTCGGTTTTGCCATAAAACACTTTTGAACCGGCCTCATGATTGCCGCCCTTTAAAGAATCCATGTAAGGAGCGGATCGTGTTTTTTGACTGGCGATTTTCTCTTCGTACTTTTCACGTTCCAATCGAACTTCTTCTTCAACACGGACTTCGGCTGCCATCAGGACGTCCAGGCGAAGGTTCTGCATTGCCTCGGAATTTGCGTTCATCGTCTCAAGCAAAGAAGCCAAATATTTAGCCGATTCTGGCGATTTCATTTTGCCCAGCGTCGCCAAAGCCATTTGCTGCGTCTGCTGTTTTCCCGACTTGATCTCGTCTTCAATCAAACCCAGCCCGATCTCGGCATCTTTGGCAGCAATCATTCCGATCGCAACGCCTGCCATTGAATCAGGCAACGATCCAAAATTCTCAATCAGTTTTTCAACCATCGCATCACGATCCTTCAGCGAAACGTCGCCTAATTTGCTGTAGCTCGACAGCGCCGAAGAACGAATCGTCGCGTCCTTGTCGGTTTGCCAAATGACGGTCGCAAGTGAATCTCCGATTCCCACGATGTCCAGTTTCCCAGCCGCAAGAATCGCATCATTTGAAATGGCTTCATCAACCATCACGTCCGCAAAACGACTGCCCAGAGAATCACGGGCATCAACCACATTTCGCTTGCTCGCATCCAACGGTCGCCAATCGTGTAACAATCGATCATTGGATGATGGATTGGCCCAATCGGCCAAAGCGTTAACTGCCCCAACACGCCGGCCGGCGGAGACCTTTTTATTCAAAGCAATCTCAGACAACCGTTTTGCGTTCGCCTGAGTTCCTAACCGAAAATTCGCATTGATGATTCGGCGAACAAGCGGATCTGACTCGGCAAAGTTGTCGATGTTCTCGCCAAGCTCCGCCAGAGAATCCATCGCTTCCAACACGGGCAAATCATGAACGGCCCGAGCAGCTTCCAAAACAACGGAAACGTCTTCGACGGCCAACAGTTCTTTCAAGACATTGATTGCGGCTTCGCGATGTCCGAACTTGTTATTCAAATTTGATTGAAGCGATTTTCGCATGGCTACAACCAGTGCGATTTGAATCTCAGGGGAATCGGTAACTAATTTTGCAACAGCACCTGTTGCCGGTGCATTATCTCGCTGGAAAATCCCTTGCAGCGCCATGATTCCGGCATGCCGCACCATTGGGTCTTGGTTGGCATTCTCATCCAACATCTTTTTTACCGAAACCAACTCGCCGTTGCTGCCGATTTTTGAGAGCGCCATCCCAGCCGCGTAGCGTACTCGAAGATTTTCGTGGCTGAGCAGTTTTGCCAACAATGCCGGATCTGCCCCAACATCACCCGCGACTCCTGC
>CAZQQR010000091.1:0-1277 GCA_964595515.1 uncultured Pirellulaceae bacterium | reverse complement strand
GAAGCATACAGTTTTCCGTCGGAACCAAAATCAATGTCGGTGACCAACATATTCCAAAGCGGTTGGTCTTCGTCTTCGATCTTCCAAAAAGCACCATCCTGAACACTGCGGAAACTGCGAACACCACTCCTTGATGCATCACCACGAAAATCACAAAGGAAGAATCGTCCGTTGAAATTCTCCCCAAACCCGGTCCCCGGATAGTATTCCAATCCGGATGGTCCGTCCGAAATGTTTTTAACCGGAGGAATGATGTAGGCAGGTGATTGGTCATGCCAAGGATGCCAGATTTTTTCTTGATTGAACGGCCCGCGATCTTCCAAGTACTGGTAGTACATTCGCCAGCCCGAGTCACCGCCCTTTACCAATTCCGTCCAACGAGCTTTGTCGCCGCTGTCTGAGTTGTTGTCGCAAGTAAACAAATTGCCGTAATCATCGAATGCCAACTCTTGAGGGTTACGCAATCCAGTACAGACGACCTCGAGGTTGCTTCCGTCAAGCTCACACCGAAACACTGCACCAGAGGCAGGGTCTTTGATGTCCGGTGAAATGTTGTAGCCACGATCTCCAATCGAAAAGTACAGCCGTCCATCGGGACCAACAATCAACCCGTGCATGTCGTGTCCACGAAAAGCGAACCGAACACCGTATCCAGTGTGCAGTGATTTGCGAATCTCAGCGACACCGTCACCGTCTTTGTCTTGAAGCTCAAACAGATCTGGAATACAGGTGTAGTAGACTTTGTCTCGGTAAGACAACACGCCCGCGCCCGTGCCCATTTCCAGTTTGTTGTACTTGTCCGAAAACACTTTCGAAGAGTCGACTTTTCCATCGCCGTCGGTGTCTTCGATCAGTCGAATCCGGTCATCGTTTTCCGTGTAAGCCGTGTCAGCATCGGGGATGTACTTGCGAATGTAATCGATCCGGTCCTGAACCGTTTGCGCCGCCAGTTCTTCGTCCATCCAATGTGCGTGCCGACGATTGTCTTCCACGCCCTTTTCTTGACGAAACGTTTCGCAGACAAACATGCGTCCTTGGTAGTCGCGATGAAAAGCCACAATGTTTGCCACGTCTGGCTCAGCCGCGAACTGGCTACATTTTAGTTTGCCCGGAAACTTAAACCCCTCGATCGCCTCGACGCCTTCTTTGCTGGCCGATTCAACCAGCGGCACTTTCGGATCCGGAGTTTCATCCTGCGCGATAGCTCCGACGCAGCCAACCAAATACAAAACACAAATTCCAAATAACGTTGTCTTCGTTCGTCGCATTACTTTTCC
>CAZQQR010000090.1:14833-17179 GCA_964595515.1 uncultured Pirellulaceae bacterium | reverse complement strand
GGCCAGCGCTCTGACTCAGCCAATCAGCCCCAGACAAGCTACCATTTGGTGTCCACGTTCACGATTGGACGTCCGCTCTAGCAAGCAAAAGCAACAGGACAATAAAGAGAAACAATTAGACTCCTGATTCCGATTGAAATTCTTGCTAGAATCACGTCAGCGCTTAAAACAAAAATTGGCGCGACTCACATTCGGGTGATCACGAAAAAGGAAACTTGATGACGGTCTGCAAAAATTTAGTGGCAGTTTTGCTTTGCTGGACGTTCATGGTTGGGGCTTTAATCGCTGCTCCAAACGACGACGATATTCCAAAGCTTCCCAAAGACAGTCTTCCGAAGAATATCAGTACAACCAAAATCCCAGTTGGATTCGACGCGATTCCTGCTGCTCCGGCGGACAATCCGACAACTCCCGAAAAAGCTCTGCTCGGACGTCGATTGTTTTTTGATCCGATCCTGTCGTCGGACAACACCGTTTCTTGTGCATCTTGTCATCAGCCGGAACATGGATTCGCTGGTGTGGAAACGATTTCGATCGGCATCAAGGGTCGCAAGGGAACTCGCAACGCGCCCACGGTTCTCAATCGAGTCTTTGGAAAGCATTTTTCATGGGACGGCCGTGACGCCAGTCTCGAAGAACAAGTCATGGGGCCGCTCACCAGCAAAACCGAACTTGGCGGAGACCTCGAGACAGTGGTTGCCAACATTCGAAAAGACAAATCGTATGTGGATGAGTTTCGCAAAGTCTTTTCTGACGGCAAGGCTGGAAACGCTGACGCTGTCGTAACCATCGAGAACGTTGCCAAAGCCGTTGCCTGTTTTGAGCGAACATTGACAAGCGGAAACTCAAAAGTCGATCGGTTTCGAAACGAAGATTACGAAGCTCTTTCCAAAGAAGCCCGCCAAGGTCTTTGGTTGTTCGAAAGCCGAGCTCAATGCTGGAAATGCCATAATGGCGCGAACCTTTCAGATGAAAAGTTCCACAACACTGGTGTCGCCCACGGCCAAGCCGATCGGGACAATGGTCGTATGGACGCAACCAAGGATTCCGCCCATCAGTTTCAGTTTAAAACTCCAACACTTCGAGACGTTGAACACACAGCGCCCTATATGCATGACGGCAGCTCAAAAACGCTTCGAGATGTGGTTGAGTTCTACAACAAAGGCGGAGCCCCCGACGATCCGACACTGGACAAAGACATGAAACCGCTTAACTTGACCGATGAAGAGGTCGGTTTTCTGGTCGAGTTCCTAAAAGCACTCTCCGGTGACGTTGCCAAATAGCAACAACCTCAACATTCTATTTTCGGAATCAGAAGGCCGACGACTTATCACGTTCCAATTAGTCAGTCAAAGGATTCCTCATCGCCGCCACACCCCACTCATTTGATCTCGATGGCAACTCACGAAATACAAAATATCAATCTTCACCTGTCCGATCCGCATGATGCTTCGGGCGATTGGATTGGTCAGTTCGAAATATTGAAACAGGTTTTAGCTTGTTGGCTGACCGTCAACGAAGCCGACCTTCCGCTGACGCCGCGTCTCGTTGGCCCTCCTGGAATCGGGAAAACTGCTTTGGCGATGGCTGCGACCAAACAGCGTGACCAAGAGCTGTACATTTACCAGTGTACGGCCGACACCCGGCCAGAGGATTTGTTGATCACGCCAGTTTTGGCCGAAAGCGGAAAAATTGCTTATCATGCCTCGCCGTTAGTTACTGCCATGATCCGGGGCGGCGTTTGCATTCTGGACGAAGGCAATCGCATGAACGAAAAATCGTGGGCTTCATTGGCTCCGCTGCTTGATCATCGCCGATACGTTGAGTCGATCGTGGCGGGTGTGACTATCAAAGCCCACAAAGATTTCCGCTGTGCGGTGACGATGAATCAAGACGAATCCACATTCGAAATTCCCGATTACATCCTCAGCAGGTTGCAACCTACATTGACGTTGCAGTTTCCATCGCGAGAAGACGAAAAACACATTCTGAAATATCATCTGCCATTTTGTGCGGACGACATGCTGGCAATGACCGTGGATTTTCTTCAGCGGTCACACGAGCTCAAGCTCGATTTCTCAACCCGAGACGGGATCAACTTGCTTCGCTATGCGATGAAACGAATCGCCCAGGAAACCGAGCATCCGCTGGCGACGGATGTCGCATGGCGCGAGGCATTGCAAAAATGCCTTGGCGAAGAAGCCGAAGATCTCGACAGACTTTCGATGCAAAAAAACCAAACGCTGGGCGGGCAAGCGTTGCCGATGGGATTCGGGGATTTCTTTTTTGCACCAGGAGATCCGTTGCATCCCGATGGTGACGACGACGATGACGAAGATTAGAGCT
>CAZQQR010000090.1:12297-14733 GCA_964595515.1 uncultured Pirellulaceae bacterium | reverse complement strand
CTTTGAATTGCCTTGAACCAAACAAAGCCTGCATTCCGAAACGAAAGTCGAATTAAGCATGATCAACGAGTTTCTTGAAATTGGCCCTCATGTAACGGCACTGCCTGTTGTGCATGGGTGTGGCGATTTCACTTGGGAAGTTCGCCGGCTGATGCTCAAACACTCTTTCGATTGCCTTGCTGTTCCACTTCCGACTTCTTTTCAAAGTTCAGTTGAACAAGCAATTCTTGACTTGCCCGTGCCAAGCATCGTCGTCCAACAGGACTTCACCGGTTACTCAACAGATTGGACGCCAGAGTCTGATGGCGAAAATTCTGAAGAGAATGAAGAGCTTCGTGGAGCAAGTTACGTCCCGATCGATCCATGTCAACCAGTTATCGGGGCGATCCGAACTGCAATGGGCGATCATATCCCACGCAAGTTTATCGATCTTGAAACAAGCCGATATCGCCCCCATGCCCGCGTCTTGCCTGATGCTTTCGCGCTAAAACAAATTCCGCTGCAACAGTATGCTGCTGCCGTGGTTCCACATATCGATGCACCTGATGACCCTCAGTGGCTGGAGCGTATCCGGTACATGGCTTGGCAACTCCGGCAACTATCGGTTGACTACAAAAAGATCTTATTCCCGACAAGCATTCTTGATTTCCCCTGGATTCGGCAAGCCTTCAATGACAAATCACTGGCTTGTCCGGAAAATGATCAAACCGAAAATCCAACGACCTACCAACTGCCAAACGATTCGTACTATTTTTTGCTTGGCGAGTTACCGCTGATCACTGGGCTTTATGAAAAAGCCAGAACGGAGCTGGATGACGATGAGCATCTGTCGATCGACGGCATCAAGGAACTTTTGATCGCGTCCAGAGAAAACTACGTGGCGGAGTACAAAAATCGCGCTCGCAAGATCACGCCAAAGCTTTTGGCGCAGTGCCTGAAGTACATTCGCAACCTAACTTTGATTGATGGCTTTTTCACGCCTCAATTGACAACGATTGTGACGGCTGCTCAGCAAGTCGCCGGAGATGGGTATGCATTGCATGTGATGGAAACTGCAAAAAAATACCTCTATGAACGGGGGCTTGGATTGGAAGAGGTCAGATTGTCGATGGACAAATTGGCTTTGCCCGACGACACAATCTTATCCGTCGTCAGCCGATTGCCCGGTCAACCGTCAGTTTATTCGAAACTAAGATTAACCCCTCGGCCTGACCAAAAAAAAGTCACGGAGTGGCAAGAGAAATGGAATCCGTATTCGCAGTGCAGCTGGCCACCTGAAGATGACTTGATTGAAAATTTTCGTCAAACCGTGTTTGACCGAGCGATGGAAACAATGGGAGCGGACCTGGCGCAGACGGAGAAATTCACCACCAGTATTAAAGACGGCATCGACATCCGTGAAACGGTGCGGCATTGGTACGACGGTGAAATCCACGTCAAAGTCCTACCTCCGACCCAGGGCAAACTGGACTGCGCGGTGATGCTGTTTGATTCTCCCGCAGACCCTCGCGAATACCCTTGGCGAACGACTTGGTTCGCCGAACACAAAAACGAATCGACGCTTGCTTTTTTCGCCACGGATTTCGCCAGCCAACCGGTAGGACCGGGAATTTGTTTAGCGAATTATGGCGGCGCAATGTTTCTTTACCCGCCAGTTGCGATCCCGGACATTTGGCAAGACCCACGGCTGGACTTTGCAACCACGCTCGAGGAACAAATTCTGGGAGCGGCTTGCATGTACAGCCAATGCCCCCATGTGGCTTTAGTAAGTCCGGCACCACCCGGACCTGCATGGCGACAAATCGCCAAGAAATTCAAAAAGAAATTAGTTCACCTGCCGCTTTCGCGATTCAGTGATTCCACAATTCAGCAGCTGAGGATGGTTCACGTACTTAACGGCAAAGAAGTTAGAAGTTATGCTGCAGACTTTATCCGACGGGTATAACACCAGCGGTTTATTCTGACTGCTGTTGGTCAATTCAGATTTTGAAGGTGAACAATGGACAAAATTCAAGTCTTTCATAACTTGGTTAACTTGGCAGCTGCCGATTCAAAATTCACCGACGAAGAGATCGAGTTCTTGGCTCGTCGCGCAAACGAATGGGAGATCCCCAACGATGAATTTGAAACCGCGATCGCTGGACTTACTGAAGGCAACGTAGAGGTCACGGTGCCAGAATCATTCGAAGACCGAGTGCTCCTGATGAAGGAAATGATTCGGCTGATGGCAGTGGACGGCGAGTTGGCTGAAATGGAAAAACGAATTTGTGCTGACGCTTCCGGACGCATGGATTTCACCAGCCAACAGTTTTCTCAAATTCTCGACGAAGTGATCAGTGAAGCGAGCTAAGCTCTTTTTTCGATCATATTGCCTAGGTCATGCTGTGCAGGACGTGGTAAGGTCAGACTCGGCACTCGCTAGTCATTCCGTGCGTG
>CAZQQR010000090.1:10817-12197 GCA_964595515.1 uncultured Pirellulaceae bacterium | reverse complement strand
GTCATGCTGTGCATGACAAATTTCGAAAACCAGGTAGGTCATGCTGTGCATGACACCGCTTCGTCAGGCACAGCCTGACCTACGATTGTTTTTGCATCGCAAGAGAACGCTACGCGCCGTAGACGTTCTTGAATTTGTTTTCTAAATCAATATCGGGAAAAATCTGTTTTACGTGATGCTTAAGATGCTCAACGTAATCGGGCATGATGAATTCAAGTGTAAACGGACCGGCTGATTCGATCGAAATCGTGTTCTGCAAAAATTCGTCTTTGACATTCTCTATCAAATAAGCGATGTGGAAGTTGTACGATGACCACAGCTCAATCATTTGATTCCAATCGGCCCCGCACCAGTTCTGAAGATCGACCCAATCGTCTTGAGCGTAGCCCGGGAAAACTAATTCTGGCTGCTGCATCATGCGAACAAACTTTTGTTGATTGTTGCAGGCCGAATCGATTAGGTGACCCAAGATTTCTTTGCGTGACCACTTTTTTGGATTGGGCCTGATCCCTATTTTGGCTTGATCCAACTCCTGTAATTGGGGAACGACATCGTTGACGATGGCTCGAAGTTCATCCGCAACATTCTTCATTTCGACTCACAACATTCTTGACGGGGGAGCTTCCTAATGACTGAATTGCAATCTCTTTCAGCCTGCAATTAAACATGTAAGGAATTCTGCTACCAACTGTCCTTTACTGCAAGGCTTCAATACGCAAGGGAATTCCCGAAACTCCCCCTTTTCGATCCCCAATTCGCAACAATGGTTTCGGATGAGTTACTAGCAAACGTCAAATGGCTAAAGCTTTGCGGAGCATCGTTCCGATTTAATGAAAGAGGCAAGTTATTCGTTTTACGAAATTGCAATGAATGACTGGCACCATTTCTTTCGCCCAGTTTTGTAACGACGGGAGACGAGATGAGCACGTGGGAGTATGTCGAAGCGCAACCGGCGCCAACCAACCGAGCGACTAGTTGGTTCGGAATTCTGGAAACAGAGAAATCTCTTTTTGTCACCGTTAATTTAATGGACATCTTTATGACGTCCATGCTCTTGCAAACGGGTGCGTTTTACGAGTCCAACCCCATCGCAGGATACGTCGTTGGGACTTGGGGCTTGATGGGTATGGCCGTATTCAAGTTAACCCTGGTAGCGTTCGTTTTGATGATATGCAACATCATTGCATTCAAGCGCTTGAAAACGGCCAAATTGCTTTTGCAATTCGGAACAGCAATTGTTGGCAGCGTTGTCATCTACAGCTTGTTTCTGTTGATGACGCTTCGTGGGCTATAAACAACTGATCGCTGCAGAACCGAAACGCCCCATCCGTGCAAAACGCAACGCGTTTTTTCAGCATTTTCTATCCTGCTAAAACACAC
>CAZQQR010000090.1:0-10717 GCA_964595515.1 uncultured Pirellulaceae bacterium | reverse complement strand
ATCCGTGCAAAACGCAACGCGTTTTTTCAGCATTTTCTATCCTGCTAAAACACACTTAAGAACGATCGTTTCCGACGTCGAAATCGTCTTGGTCGAAATCTAAATCTGCTTCTTCTAACTCATCGAAGAACTGCTGATCGACGGTGCCCAACAAAGCAATTGGCGACGTTGAAACAACGAAAAACCAAATCCACAAAAACGGCATCCCGAATGTCATCAACAGGTAAATTAATCCAACCCATCCTGGCAATGCATTGGGTCCGGTAAAAAACAAAGTGCTAACGACCCACCCGGATAGCGATACCGCAGAAGCATAAGACATCAGCGCGAGACTATTTTCAACGTCGAGGTGTATTTTTTTTGCCTCAACATCGGTCGATCTTCGAAGCTTTGTTAATCTCCTGGCGAATTCAAATTTCGTTCCTGATACCCGCGCGACCAAAGCAGCAGTGAATGCAAAAGGAAAAACTCCCAGCAAAAAGAAATAGGCACACACCAACGCCGTCGCTGCTCCCGCACCAAGCGCATTTCGGGGCGCAAGCCCGTTGAGCAATGGGATGATGGTCATCGCACTAAACAACAATGCGGTAATTGCAAAAAACGAGGCCCTCGCAAATCCAGCTGCCACGAATAATAGAGAAACTCCAACGCCGTGCCAGCGATCCGGATCTGCCCTCAACACCAAATATGCAGTCACCCAATCAGGGACCGCGAACTTAAGGCACATCATCACGATGGCGATCGAGATTTTTAGGGTCAGACCAAACGCTAAAGCAAAACAAGCCAGACCAACCGCCGCTTCGAGTGCAAACTCGTATCTTAACCGGGCAAACAACCTCCCCCGCAGACTTGGTGGCTCCGGATCATACGGGTTTTCGTCTTCCTGAGAAATCGTATTCTCCAACCTACATAAACTTATTTCACAGGTCTTTGGCCAACCGCTTTATTCGAACCTGAGCTGTTCTGGGATTCGTCCTGCCAAAGTTTTGCCACCAAGTTGTGCATTCCCAGGTCGTTGGCTTTAAGTTCCTTTCGATCAAACGGAAAGAAGTCGTTCTTGCCAAAATAGGCTTCCGTTGATTCTGCAAAATACTCTTTCTCATTGGAAAGCGCGTAGGCTTTGTCTTTTACAATTTTTCGGCCGGTAAACCGATCCACGTTGTCATAGACGCCTGACGCTTTCGCGGTCTCAAACTGTTTCCGAATTTCAACATTTCGAAACCCTAGGACTTGATCGTGATAGGCGTGCGAAAGTTCGTGAAGCATCACGTAAGGCATTCTCGTGTTTTCAAATTCGAAACGTTCCACATTGGTGATCTCAACACATTTTGCCATCTCTGGGTCACGTTTATTGTTTTTCAACCAACCGACGTTGCCGTGATATTCGGCAGTCGGACGAACACCTTCGTACTCTGGATTGATCCAGATTTTTACCGACCTAAGATGCTTTAACGGCTCAACTGGGACGGCAGCGGCGACACGCGCGAGTTGCCCGGTCATCAATTCCAGCATCCTCCGCGTTCGTTTTGGTTTTTCTTTCCAAAGTCGATTGCTCAACGACAGCGTCCAACCTTGAAGATCAAAATCCGTTCGTTCTTGTGCAATCGTAATTTCCTGTATTGGCTGGCAAGCAACAAATCGCATCTCTACACTGTCGGATTTAACGAGAAACTCATGCCCGATCGTCGTTAGTTGACTGAGGGATTCGCCGGCTTTGACAACATGCTTATTGCTTGGCGGCTTTTTAGCAGGAACCCAAAAAACTGAAATTGGCTCTTCGGTTTTGTTCTTAAATTTAATTTGGGGACGAGCAGTTTCAATATGGCCTGCTTGATTCGTTTGCGCGTTTCCACTGGCCGCAGGAATTAGGGCCAATACAAGAATCAGCCCGCAAACCGCTGACCAAATATGGTGAAGATTCATATTTCACTTACACCCAATCGAGAATAACTTTGCCGGCTTTACCGGTTAGCATCAAATCAAAAGCAGCCTGATAATCGTCCGCTGGAAAACGATGCGTAATCATTCCTGACATGTCCAACCCACTATCCAGCATCGCGAGCATTTTGTACCAAGTATCATACATCTGCCGGCCGTAGATGCCGCGAATGGTGAGCGCTTTTAAAACTATTTTGCCAAAGTCGGCCGGGAACGGACGCGGCGGCAAACCCAGCATTGCGATGTTGCCACCCATGATCATCGTGTCAACCATTTGATTGAACGCAGGCTCGGCTCCGCTCATTTCAAACCCAACATCGAAACCTTCTTTCATCCCGATTTCTCCCATTTTCGTGCGGAGATCTTCGCTTCCAACATTGACTGTGTGAACGTTGGGAACAATCTGTTTTGCAAAATTCAATCGCCAATCATTGATGTCCGTAATTACGATTCGCCGCGCGCCAGCTTGTTCAGCGACCGCCGCCGACATCACACCAATCGGTCCAGCACCGGTAATCAAAACGTCTTCACCGACCAAATCAAAACTAAGTGCCGTATGAACTGCGTTGCCAAGGGGATCAAGAATCGCAGCGATGTCCAGTGAAAAACCCTCAGGCAGAGGAATCACATTAAATTCTGGCAGCCGCAAATATTCCGCAAATGCACCCGGAAGATTGACACCAATTCCTTTGGTATCTGGATCAAGATGAAACCGGCCCGACCGCGCATTGCGACTGCGGTTTCCAACAACATGCCCCTCTCCCGAGACATATTGACCAACCGACACCCTTCGAACCGTGGACCCAACAGCGACTACTTCACCACCATATTCATGACCGGTCACCATCGGAACGGGAACGTTGGCCTGGGCCCATTCGTCCCATTTGTAGATGTGCATATCCGTGCCGCAAATGGAAGTGCGGTGGATCTTGATCAGAACTTCGTCCGGTTCGATTTCCGGAACCGGAACGTCTTCCATCCAGATTCCGACTTCCGATTTCGCTTTTACCAAAGCCTTCATGGTTTTCGACATTGCGTTTCCTGACTAGGTTTTCGTCGTCACTCAAGCAGCCCAAGTGAATCAGGGCTTCAGAGCTTCAGAGCTTCTGTCCAAGCAATACACCCCAAATCAAATTTCATTTCGATGCGAAAGTAAATTCAAATGCTGGTTTAGGCTTCGTCATCTTCCGGGGCAGGGCGGTGCTCCAACAAATCAGCGTTGTCCAAGCGAGGATGGCTTTCACATAAATCGTTGGCTGTGATTCCCGACCCGCCATTCATTCCATCCATGTGTCGCATCGTTTCGTAAATCGCATGAATCGCTGCATCGACATCGCCGGTGTGCCCCGACTCTGAAATCGTATGCATGTTTCGAATAGGAAAACCGATGGACGCACTAGCTGAATCGATCGAAGCAAACACAGGTGCCATTGCGTCGGTTCCTGTATCTCTTCCGGCCAATTCATGTTGAACCGGAATATCATGTTTCAATGATACTTCGGTCAGCATCGAGTTGAGCGCGGCGCTCGTGATGGCTCCATGGGTAAGCGTATACCCTTCGCCCATCGCGACTGGTTCGTAACGCCGATCAGAGATTCCCGGCGCAGCAGTAAAGTCATGTGCAACATCAACGGCGATCGTCACGTCGGCATCGAAGTGCCCAGCGAGAACCCGGCTTCCGAATCGCCCAATCTCTTCGTGCGAAGCCATCGCACCAAGGTACCGTACATTCTTCAATCCAGATTCGGCGACCAAACGTCCAATCTCCGCCGTTACGAAACAACCGAGTCCATTGTCGAGATAGGCTCCTGAAAAAGTGTCCGGTGAAAACCCACGTTCGATCGGTCGGTCATAGAGAATGGGATCGCCTGGCCGGATACCAAGCGCTTCGACCTGAGCCTTCTTTTTCTCGCCATGAATGTGAAGTTCAAGGTAAAGCATTTTTTGCTTGATGCCATCATCACCACTGCGAAGTTTCGGATCGGCAAAGTGAATTGCGCCAATCGCTTCGATCGTTCCACCGCGAATCACGCGCCAGTTGCCAGGCGACTCAGGGTTTTCGCTAAACAGTTTGACTTTGTGACCGATCAAAGTCGTCGGCAGCATGGAATCACAATTGACCCAGATTTTTCCATCGTCGCTGATACTTCGAACTTGCATCCGAATTTTATCAGCGTGTCCGATGACCATCACTGAAAACGCATCCGGATCATTAGGCTTGGTATCCAATACGATTCCAGCGTTGCCCTTAAACGTGTGAACTTTCCAGTCCTTTGGCATGTAAGATTTCATGTAAGGCTCAAGAATGCCCCGTGTCATCGAAGCTTCCAATCCGATCGGACTGGGTGCGTCCAGAATGGTTCGCATCAACTCGAAACGCTCTTCTGACATCGGTTGCTGCCAAGGCTTTGGGTCACTCACTAGATTTCTCGCTTCGATAAAGTCACTTTTGCATTATTCCAGTAGCCCGCAATTTTAGACTGATCGTGCTGTCGACCATAGTGGATGAACGAAAACGAAACCGTCCAATGCTGCTCTACACTCTACGACTTTCGGTGCTGAGCCAGAGAAAGTGACGAAGTTACGTTCGATCGTTCGGATCGACATTCGCCGGGAGCATCATCCTGGCAACGATCAAATTGTCGGTGAAAAAATACCACTCGAACCAAGGCCACAATAATCAGCAACTCCAAAAATGCCGCTGGGAATCCGCCCAGATTCGAAAGCATCTTCACGCCCGCCACGCCACCAGTAAAACTGATCATGATCCAGGAAACCAATCCAACTGAAACGCCCCAAACGATCTTCAGCCACTGATTACCTTCTGGATTCTCTGGCGAAATCCCCTCTGATGAGATGCTGGCCATCGCCGACATATTGGAATCCGACGAAGTCACAAAACAAACGAACGCGCTCGTCATGTAGAACACAATCAACAAAGTCGAAAACGGGAACTGTTTAAAAACGGCATAGGAGACGGCTTCATGACCATTGGTTTCAATGACTCCATTTAAATCCACAACGTCTGTCATCTGAAAATTGATCGCCGTACCGCTGAAGATCGTCATCCAACCGATCGCGAATATCGACGGGAACAGGAAATTCACCAGCATGAATTCCTTGACCGTTCGACCGTATGCAATCCTCCCTAAAAAGCAGGCGGTGATCGGAGCCCAAGCCATCCAGACCGCCCAATAAAACACCGTCCATTTTTGCCCCCACTCATCCGGCACCAAAACGCTCGTTGAACCGTCTGTACTAGTCATCGTGAGGTTGCGAGGGAAAAAATGGATCACGTAATCCCAAAACGCTTCGAATCCCAATCCGAAAATGAACCCAGTCGGGCCAAAGATCAGAGGAACCAAGCCTAAACAGACAAGCAATTTTGTATTGATGTCCGACAGAATTCGAATCCCGTGCATTAACCCAGTCGCACTTGAAACGATAAATGTTGCAACAATCGTAAAAGCAATCGCCGCCCAAACCCAAGTGTTGCTTGGAATCCCAAACAGGTCTTCCAGGCCACCACCGAGCATCAAGATTCCGGACCCAAGTGCCGCCGCCATTCCCGCAACCAGTGCATACAAACAAACCGCATCGATGACGAAACTACCTTTGCCCGTTGCCAATTTCCCAAACAATGGAGTCAAAGTAGAGCCCAACGAAAAAGGCTGCCGCATGTTGTAGTAGGCAAACGCGAACATCAGCGAAGCGACACAGTACAACGAGTAAGGCGTGAAGGCCCAATGTAAAAACATCGTCGAAAGTGCAAACACCGCCGCGTCACGACTGCCAGGGTCAAGATTCTGAGAGGGCTGGGGAGACACCAAATGAGAAATTGGCTCAGACGTCGACCAAAATAGAATTCCAATCGCAATCGTGGTGCAGATCGTGATCGAAAACCAATTCCACATGCTCATCAGCGGCTTCGCATTCGGACCACCAATCCGCACGTTGGCGAAACCGGATTTCCAAAAACTGGTTAGGCAAATCAGGATGCACAAACCAACAGCAAGAAATGCGCAAAGACTAAACAGCCAACCGAAATTTCCTAAAATCCAATCGTTGGTGCCGTTGACGGTGTTATAGAAAGCACCTCGTACTGTTTCGCCGTCGACTTGCCGATCCGGCGCGAGAAAATTCAAACCGATCGCCGCCAACAGCAAAAGAAAAGGCGGCCAAAACACAAAATGATTGAGGCGAGATTTCCCCAAGTCCAGTTTTTCAATCATGAATTGGGTTCAGTAAAGCTTCGAAACAATTTCAACACGCGGTGGCAAACAATTAGTTTATCGCGTTGACAAAAGGATTGCCACGACCGAAGGTCCCGATGCTTCTTAAAACCAAACATCACAAAATGCACCGATACAGATCGATTAGCGATCAATGGTGGCGGCAAATGGCGTGCGAATTTTCGCCTTTGGGACGACTGACGTTTTCAGGCCAGGCTCTTTGGAGATCAGGCGATTCTTGTACGCAAGTAACTTTTCCGAGTGCTCCTCGAATCGAGCGGCATATTCGTCGATCCATTGAATCAAGTTCTTCCCGTCTTTGTGGTCGGACGCAAGCTTGATGATTCGAATTAGCTGTCTTTCTGAAAGCTGAAATCGGTTGTGCTCTTGATTGATCTGATCGAGCTTCAAAACCGCCAGCTGATACCGCGCCGCGTTAAGATATTTATTGAGCTTGGCAACCTGAGTTTTTAACGGCCCGAATTGAAACTCACGAACAAATGGCTTGATCGGATTCTGTGCCTCGATTCGTTTCGCGTGGGCTTCGCTGATGACAGGTTCTTTTCCGACGATCTCTCGAAACCTTGAAAACAGATCTTCACCATCGAGTTCATACCAATCCAACCGATATGCCGCAAACCCGCACACGACGCCAACCAACGCCCCATACAAGTGAAGCACCGGCGTGCTGGGAGCAAACCCGACGGCAATCGAAGTATAAAAATCTGTCATGAAATAGAACAGACTACAGATCAACACCGGGACTTCAAATGTTCCGCCTCGGATAAAGAACAGCCAAAACCAAACCACGTTTTTGCCTGGCCCACAAATCGCCGCCACCATCATGGTTCCATAAATGGCTCCCGATGCTCCCAGTGCCCCACCTCCTGCGCTTCCAAGCATCAACATCTGAAGGCTGGCCCCCTCGACTACAACAATCATGAAATAGAGCATCAAGAAATGCCGTAATTTCATCATCGACTCAACGATCATGCCAAATGAAAACAGAAAGATCATGTTTCCAATGAGATGCTGCCAGCCCGAATGAGCAAACGATGCGAGAACCCATTGAATCGGATTGAATTCGCCAAAATGAAGCACATACAAAGATTCCGGCGTGATGATGTCCTGCCAAAAAAACAAAACAATATTTGTTGCCACCAATGAAACGGTCCCCCACGGAGGACGATAAATCGGCGCATCGGTACCGCAAGGAATCAGCAGCATTTAGGCTCCCACCAAAAAGAATTTTCCCACGCCGCGGTAGAGGCGATCTGTTTGTTAGAAGATCGCTCGCGGCTTCTTTCCCACTCGTGTTTCAAAAGCGTGTTCGATGCAGCACGTGCTTTATTGGTGAAATTCCCCTGCGATTTGCGATGCACGTCTATCCAGCGATTTCATAGATCAAAAAAGCGTCGATTAAGAAGAGCATCGTTTAAGAAAAACTTCCACTAAGAAAAGCATCGTTAGAAAAGCAACGTTAAAGAAGAGCATCGATTAAAAAAAGCCACCAAGCGTTTGCTGGTGGCTTTTCATATTACCGCGTCGATTCGGAACCAATGCCGAGTCAACGATTACTCATGCATCCGTGGCCATTTTAGAAATTTCGGCCAGCACTTCACCGCTTTCTGGAAAACGCTTTTCGTCGTTCTTTGAAAAGACCAATTTCCCATTGGCAACGACTTCGAAACAACCGCCCTTGGAAGGAATCAACTCAGGCTGAACACCAAACATCGACTCAATTTCAGCTCCCAAACTGGAAGCCCTTGGCAAGTAGTTTCACATAGTGCAGTATTCGATCGAAACTTGCATTTTCTTCTTTCTATAACAACTAATTCAAACTGAAATCTGGAGGAAACGTCGGTTTATCGGATTTGGATTGGGCCCTCAATTGAGCGACTTGTTTTCGCATAATCCGGATGACCAGTTCGCCGCGTTGAGCAATTTCTGGCGTCTCAAGGATACTCTGTTGGTCGACTGGCTCAACTCCCGAGGCATAGCCAATCATGTCAATCAAATGGCTTAAAGGCAAGTCATCATCCAGGAACTGGTCAAGCGCTTCGTGATTCCAATTGGGCTGCAAAGCCGCCAATTCGCGGAATTCAGAGACAATCTTGTGCCTCAACAGACTCGTGTCAAAGTTACCTTCAAGTTCATCTTCGACAATTGAGACATTGGCCATTCGATAGGGCCGATCGACTTCGAGTTCGTTCAAGATTCTGGCACGCTTGGTCCCCACCAAGAACAAGTTGTAGCGGCCATCAGGCATTTCCGTGTGCGATAGAATCTTGCCAATGCAAACCATCGGTGAAATCGCTGGCGGATCCTCGCCCGTTGATTCCCAATCTGGGTTGATGAATGCCATCGTGATCAAATCGTCTTCGGCCAGTGCGTCCGCCATCAGTTCCCGGTACCGAGGCTCGAAAATATGAAGACCATGAACAACACCAGGAAAGAGCACCAAGTTCGGCAAAGGAAACAGGCGAACGACGTTGTCAAATCCTTCTGGCAACGTTAGATCCGATTCACTAAATGCCATTGGCTTGCCTTAAAAAATGCGTGTGCTGTTCCAGTTTAACCGTACTCAAGTATCACCCAACAACAAACTTGTGCTGCATCAAACTTAAAAAAACGTCCCGGCAGCCATTTTCAAGCCACCGGGACGTTGATTGTTAAATGTTTATTTGAAAGGCTCAGTCGTCCATCGACATGAAAATTTGAAGGACGTACCAGAACAACAAAGCAACCGACGCGAACAAGGCCAGCGAAGCCGCCACGTGTTGATTCGTGTTGTAGTGGTGAAGCACATTGGATGTGTTGTAGAGAATCGAGCCGGATGCAAGAATCACCATCGCGATTGAGAACCAAAGCCCCAAACTGAATCCGCCTAGGAAGATTCCGGCGACAATTAAGCCCATCGCAATAAATCCACCGGCAACCAATGCCCAGCGAAGGAAAGAAAAATCGGTCTTGGTAACCATGACCGTGATCGTCAACCCACCAAACACGATTGCGGTGACCAAACCAGCCGACTTAATCACGTCCGCGTTGGAAAAATGTTCGGCGATGTAGAGCAGGGGAATCAGCAACAGGGCTTCGGCTAACACATACACTCCCAACCCAACGTATTGCATTTCGCGAGAAGTGTTACTGTGAGCCCAGCGATCTGCGATGTAACTTACCGCCATAAATGCACCCAAGAACGCAAGCCAGTGCCAACCAGATGTGACCCAACCAACAATCGGCTGAAGCTGCGCATCGAACAATGTCAAAATCAAGGCGTCGATCGCGATACACGCCAGAATCGCACCCAGCAAATGGAGGTAGGTGCGTTTAATAAATACAGCCCGGGCATCAGCCGTGGCCATTTCGGCGGTAACAGACCTCGGGTAATCCGCGTTGGAAGCTTGATAAGGATTTTGGCTCATTTGAATTTCCTGAAAATGATTAAAGGCCCCGAACGAGGCGTCGTCTCAGTTGTTTTGTGAATCCGGCGTCTCCAGATGTCTTTAGGGTAGAGACTCGCTATGAAAAGGTCAATGTTTTCTCGCCTTTCTACACGGTAACAACCGTCCAAACATCGACTTTGAAACTTAGATACTTGACAGTCTTGCTCAGCCCAAACACAATCCGTTTTATCACTCGGGTAACCACGAAGGCTACCATCCTGCCTCGATCAATTCAGAGCTACGAAAGCGGAATATGATTCTCTCTGGCCAAGAAATCCAAGCGAATCTTGGGGACAACATTGAAATTTCCCCTTTCAATCCTGCCAACATAAACCCGAACAGTTACAACCTCACACTCCACGAAGAAATCCTTACTTACGAGGAAATCGTCTTGGACATGAAGAAAAGTAACCGGTTTCGGCGGATGTCGATTCCCCAAGACGGATTGGTGCTTGAGCCCAACCGACTGTATCTGGGCCGAACGGTCGAACGAACCGAGACGCACAATTTGGTCCCCATGATCGAAGGTCGTTCGTCGATCGGTCGGCTTGGCCTATTCGTCCACGTTACCGCTGGATTTGGCGATGTTGGGTTTAAGGGATTTTGGACGCTAGAAATGTTCGCCGTTCAACCCGTCAAAATTTACCCCGGCGTCTCAATCTGCCAAATCTTTTATCATCAGATCGCTGGTGATATTGAAGAGTACAAAAGCGGCAAGTATCAGGATAACCACGATATCCAACCAAGCTTGATGTACAAGGAATTGAATCCCAACGCGAAACATGAAGAAGACGCCCAAATGAAATTGGGCTTTCCGGTTTCATAGGGATCATTCCGACGCAGCCGTCGAAATGGTCAAGCTTCGCAGGGATCATTCCGGTTTCGCAATGAGCTTTCGAGTTTCATATCGATGATTGCACCGCTGCGCCTCATTTACGCCGATTCACGGAAGCAATTTGAAAATTGTGCTAACCACCGTCGTAGGTCAGGCTCCGCCTGACGATGCGTTAACTCAAGTAGCGAACGAAGTGATAATTGGCTGTCGCAGCTTGCTCAGCAGCAATCTGTCAAAACGTAGCGGCATGCACAGCAACAACA
>CAZQQR010000089.1:5592-17301 GCA_964595515.1 uncultured Pirellulaceae bacterium | reverse complement strand
GCGCGACATCAAGGCCAAGCATATCGGGCAATCCTTGGTCAATAAAAACAACCGCCGGCGACTGGCTCTCGACAACCGACAAGGCGGCCGCACCATTTTCCGATTCAAGAACTTCAAAACCACCAAGTTCGAGCCCCAGCCGAATGGGAGTACGAACGTCTAGATCGTCATCCACGATCAAGACTTTAACCTTCGTGGTATCGCATTCTGAATGGTTCATGCGGTCGCTTTGTTGACGAACTCAACGATGTTGATTAACGGTGTATTCCTGAACTGCGAATGACTAGAGTTGCGAGTAAGCAGTTGGTTTCAAAAAAGTGCTTTGGATTTTTGAAACGGTTCCTTTGTATTGGGGCAAGTCCTTGATCTTGATCCAATCGGGGTGTTTCAAGAAATCCTGAAAGTGCTTTTTGTGGGATGCCTCGTCCGTCGCAGACAACAGATAAATCAAATTGGGAACTTGAGGACCAATCAAAGTCTCTCCGAAAAACACGGGGCCAAGATTCACGTCTCGCATCGTTTGAATCTCGCCTTCGTTAAACATTTGAACTTTTCGACGCGCGTGATCTTCGGTGTGACTTTCGTAAAGCCGCATTTCAAAAATCCGCTCTTTCTTCTCCGCTGAAATCGAGGGAATCTCCATGATGGGCATTCCAGCAAAGGCCTTCAAGAAACGGCTTTCGATCCGATCATAGACACGGTTCTTTTTGTCTCGATCAAAATATTCCGTGGCGGCCTCTTGATACTCCGTGTCACCGGCAAGGTTTTTGTTGAGACCCGTAAATTTGTCCATGGTTTTGAAAGGAATAATCACAACGATGGAATGATCATTCTCGTCTTTCGCATTGATGAACACGCCGACTCGATCGATTCCCTGACGGTTCAGAGCTGGCAAGAGAGCTTTTTCCAGATAATTCTCTGCCAACCGTTGTTTGTCGTAATCGAAAATCTTGTACGTTCGAATCTCGTAGAACTCTTGTTCTTGAGCTGGCTTTTTAACAGCCGATTTTGTCAGGGCCGTCTTTTTAACAATTGGCTCTTCTGCATTGAGCAAGCCAAGACTGAACAAACAACTACAACCAGCAAGAAGGGCGAATCGCCCAATTGTTTTTGAACTCATTAATTTCCAACCTATCTAAAACTAGTTTGACTCGGCGTCTTCGCCCATCAATTCCTTAATCATTGGTTCCATCGCTTCGGCCCAAATTTCGTAGCCTTTTTCGTTGGGGTGAAGTAAATCCGGCATGATCGAAACGGGAAGCTTCCCTTCTTCTAAAAACTCATCGCCGATGTCGAGATACCACACGCTTTTTTCGTCAGCGTAATTTTTGATGATCTCATTGATCGCAGAATTAATCTGCCTCAGTTCACCGTCTTCGTTTTCATCACGCGGGAACACGCCCAGCAACAGAACTTTTGTGGTTGGTAGTCGAAGCTCCAATTCCGTCAAGATCCGCTTGATTCCCATCGCTGTATGTTCAGGTTTCTCTTGTCGATGCCCCGTGTTGTTGGTGCCGATCATCACGACAGCCAGTTTCGGTTTGATGTCGTCGATCGCGCCATTTTGAAAACGCCAGATCACATGCTCGGTCCGATCACCACTAAAACCAATGTTCAGCGCATTTCGCTGGCCGTAGTACTGATCCCAAGTCGCCTTGCCTTTGTTTTCCCAACCGTGCGTGATCGAATCACCGATCATCAACAGGTCGATTTGGTTATCAGCGAGTTTTCGCTCCGCAATTTTGGATTCATGTCGAGGCATCCACCATTGCACAGCCCACTTTGCCGTTTGGACTTCTGGCATGATCGCCAAGACAGGTTGGACTCCTTCGTAGTCACGCCACAACCAACGCAACGCATCGGGCATCAACGCGCCGCCATGGTTTCCGTTGTGAGCTCCCTCGCCCCAATCAAATCGGAAATCGTAGCCCTTGAATTTCAAAGCCGCTGCCATCTGCTGGTTTCCCAAAGGCCAATTTCCATGTTCATTATCCAGATCGTTGGAGCCATCCTGAAGGTAAACCCGTATCGGTTTGTTTTCAGTTTTTCGAATGATCCCAGGATAAGTATCACCGTGGCGGATGTTCGTAAAGCTGCCGATATGGCTAAGCACTTTTCCAAATTTATCAGGACGTTGCCAAGCCACAGTAAACGCGCAAATTCCACCGCTACTGGCGCCACCAATCGCGCGACCTGCGGGATCCTGCGTGATGTTGTATTCCGATTCCACGCTAGGAAGGAGTTCTTCCAAAAGAAATCTTGAATAGTCTTCGCTGAGCGTATCGTATTCGAAACTGCGATTTTCAGGCTGTGGTCGCCAGCCACGCTTTTCCGGAAGCGCATCCTTTTTATGTCCCGGATCTACGAAAACACAAATGGTTACTGGCAGTTCCTTTCGATGAATCAAGTTGTCGAACACAACCGTTGCACGATATTCTCCCGTCTCACTCGCGTAAGCGTGTCCGTCTTGAAACACCATCAACGCTGCGGGCGTTTCTTTGTCGTACTGACTGGGCACATAAACCGAATAGCGTCGCTTGGTGCCGGGAAAAACAGAACTCTCCAGGAGTTCATGATTTGTGATCGTTCCCACTGGAACGCCAGATTGACGCTGTGAATCGGGCCCCTGTTTGTATCGCCGTGGCTCTGGACGTTCCGAATCTTGAACGGCAAACAGACCGCCAGCGAATAGCAAACATGACGAGAAAAAGACTAACAACGAAAACAAGCGGGCTGCGTGAAGATGAGACGATCGGTTCATTGTTTTTGTTTTCCTGGCCAAATCAAAATCGTTGCCGATAGATTAACTTGCGGTCGTCCAATTCGCCAGTCAGAAGCGCACGAGCCAATCAAAAAGTGCCGCCCAGCCGAATTGGAACTTCGGCCGTGTTCGGATTTGAAACGGACAATTTGAAACGAAATGTAGACGACCAGAGGAATGGGTGCGGTTTTGTGCTTTGAAGCATCCGTACAGTCGGCAACATCCATTTTTGAATTGACTTAATCGTTCAGAAACCTTCATCTGACGATTAAGATAGTAGGTTCTCCCGGCGACGATTTGTTCCACAAGCACCGACTCACGAACTCGATCCAAACAAGAACGGTAACTCAAACAACCAATGGAGATTTTCGCTGGATTTCTGATTGGCCTGCTGGTCGGCGTCATTCTCGGTTTGCTGGGAGGCGGCGGTTCGCTGTTGATCGTTGCGATCGTGTATCTAATTGAATACCCGATGGATCCTGGTACGGCTTATATCGGTTTCCTGGTAGGAGTATCGGCCGCGGTTGGAGTCATTCCTCGTATCCGAGAAAAACTGATCGACTGGCCGACAGTATTGGCGCTTGGGATTCCCGTTAGCCTCGGCATGCTCCTGGTTCGGTTTTGGCTGTTCGACAAAGTCCCCGAAGAGTTCGTTTTGTCTGGATCTGGCGATGACGCAATCGTTGTCACCAAACGAATGATTGTTCTGATCCCGTTCGCGATGCTTTTGCTGTTTTCCGCCGCAACGATGCTTGGCTACATTGGAAAAAACATCAAACCCAATCCCAATTTGAGGATCGAAAAACCTACGACCTATTATTTCAGGCTAACTTTTTTCGGTTTGCTGATTGGGATCTTACCGGCGTTCTCTGGCGCGGGCGGCGGTGTCTTAATCGTCCCACTATTAGTGATTCTCTTTGGTACAGAAATGAAAACCGTGGTTGGAACGAGTCTGGGAATCGTGGCTATGAAATCGTTCGTGGGTTTCTTTTTGGGTGATGTTCCTCGGCTGGCCAAGAACCCAGACATCACCATCGACGTTTGGTTTTTGGTCGGGTTTGCGGCTGTGATGATTGTTGGTGTATTGATTGGATCAAGGATTTCTCATCGGTTCGACAACGCCAAACTGAAACAAGTGTTTGCTTGGTTTCTGGTTGGACTGGCGACGTTTATTGTTGTCAACGAACTGTTCCTCCAGTCTAGCTAACGCGTTCAATCGAGCTTCAAAGAGGTAGGTACCGAGTCATACAGTAGAAAGATGCTGCACCATTTGCCGAAGCTCTCAGGCAGAAATAAGATCGACACTCGCGAGAATGGGCTGCCGCCGTCTTAGAGGAACAAAATCGTCTGGACGTTCTTCGATTTCAGATTTGACCGCTTGAGTCGATCCAAAGCTCAAATACAATGTCGCTTTGGATTCAACCAAACCCTCGATTTTTCAAAGAACGAAAACATGGACACGACAATCTTCAGCGGTTGTATTCCTGCTTTGATGACGCCTTGTAACGCCGATCGAACTCCAAATTTTGACGCGCTAGTCAAAAAGGGAAAACAACTAATGGACGCTGGAATGAACGGCGTCGTTTACTGTGGTTCGATGGGAGACTGGCCGCTCTTGACCGATGACCAACGGAAAGAAGGCGTTGCCCGGCTTTGCGACGCTGGCGTGCCGGTTGTTGTGGGAACAGGCGCGGTCAATACAGCGACGGCAGTAGATCACACCGCACACGCTGCCAGCGTAGGAGCAAAAGGATTGATGGTCATCCCTCGTGTGTTGTCACGCGGGACTTCGGCCACTGCCCAGCGGCATCATTTCGCGGCCATTCTCGCAGCAGCCCCAAACGTTCCAGCCGTAATTTACAACAGCCCCTATTACGGATACGAAACCAAAGCCGATCTGTTTTTCGATTTGCGAAATGAGTTTCAAAACCTGGTTGGATTCAAAGAATTCGGTGGTGGACCATCGCTTAGCTATGCCGCCGAACATATCACAGGCGCCGATCCTGATTTAACACTTATGGTCGGCGTCGATACGCAGGTCTTTCACGGGTTCATCAATTGCGGAGCGGGTGGCGCGATCACCGGAATTGGAAATGCGATCCCGACCGAAGTTCTTAAATTCGTCGAGCTGTGCGAAAAAGCCGCGGGCGGAGATTTCGAAGCGCGTCGATTGGCAAAAGAACTAAACGACGCCTTGATCGTGCTATCGACCTACGATGAAGGTCCTGATCTGGTGCTCTACTACAAACATTTACTCGTACTCAATGGCGAGTCGGAATACGAATTGCACTTCAATGAATCCGATGCCTTAAGCCCAAGCCAAAAGAACTTTGTCGAAACGCAGTACGATTTGTTTAAGAAATGGTGGGCCAAGTGGCCAGGCAAAGACTATTAGTAAACAATTGAGGTGAACTCCTGCACCGGTGTCTTGAAGACGACATCCCAGCCTCAAAAATCCACGACAAGGTTCCAACTGCGGCACTTATCCGATCAAGTTTTGCGGCCTCTGGCCTTTATATAACGACAAGAAAGACGAACGATGGCAGTTCACAAAGTACTCATCAACGGCCAATGGCGGGACTCAGATTCCACGGGCACTTTCCAAGCCGACGATCCCAAGGCCGCCGCGCCCATCGCAGAAGACTATCCGATCAGCAGTTGGGCAGAATGCGAAGCCGCCCTCGAAGCGGCAACCGTAGCGTTTCAACAACTTCGCGGCACCCCTCGCAAAACGATTGCCGCATTCCTGGAAAAATTTGCAGACCGAATCGACGCACGATCGCTTGAGATTCGCACCATTGCCGCACAGGAAACGGCGTTGCCACTAGAGACTCGATTAGTCGGAGAGCTCGCCAGAACGGTAGGGCAACTCAAACAAGCCGCCGCCGCTGCGAGCTCTGCCAGCTGGTGCATGCCTGTGATCGATACCGCAACCAACATTCGATCTTGTTACGGGCCGATTGGTCCAGTCGCCGTCTTTGGTCCAAACAATTTCCCACTCGCCTTTGGCAGCATCTCCGGAGGAGACTTTGTCGCCGCCATCGCAGCCGGCAACCCTGTTATCGCCAAAGCAAATTCGATGCACCCGGGAACGACACGGATATTGGCCGAAGAAGCCCAACTGGCGGCTGACGAAACGGGAATGCCCGCCGGCACCGTTCAGATGATCTACCGGATCGCTCACTCCGACGGAGAACGATTGGCAAAAGATCATCGTTTGGCCGCAATCGGATACACCGGCAGCCGGCATGCAGGTTTGGTTTTAAAATCAGCTTCCGATTCGGTAGGAAAACCGATTTACCTCGAACTTTCGTCAGTCAACCCGATCGTGGTTTTGCCCGGCGCGTTGGCAGAGCGAAGTGATGAAATCGCGGACGAACTGACTGGCAGTTGTCTGATGGGGGCAGGGCAGTTTTGCACCAACCCTGGCATGATTGTGATTCATGCAGGTGAGTCAGCCAACCAGTTCATTGACGCCATCTCCAAACGGTTCAGTGATTCAGCCGTTGGAACTTTGCTTTCCAAATCCGGCCAAGAAGGAATCGCTGCGGCAGTCGAAACGTTAAAGTCCGCCGGAGCAGAGCCTGTCTGCGGAGGTACCCTCGGTGGCGGTGAAGGTTACTGCTACGCGAACACCGTTTTGAAAACGACGGGAGCACAGTTCTTAGCCAATCCAGAGCAGCTTCAAACCGAAGCCTTCGGTGCTTCAACACTGGTTGTTGTTACTGACTCAGTCGAGCAAACAGCTGAGGTGCTCGGGAAACTCGAAGGCAACTTGACTGGTTGTATCTACTCAGCGACGAACGGAAGCGATGACGCAGACTACGACGTCGTTGTTCCCAATCTTCGTCAACGTGTCGGGCGCTTGCTCAACGACAAAATGCCGACCGGCGTGGCCGTTTCAGCTGCGATGAATCATGGCGGTCCATTTCCAGCGACTGGACATCCCGGTTTTACTGCGGTCGGATTGCCAGGTTCCATTGTCCGATTTGCAATGCTTCAATGTTTCGACAACATTCGCCCGCACCGACTGCCAGATATCCTAGGGGACAAAAACCCGGGTGACGTTTGGAGGTTGGTCGATGGTCAATGGACCCAAGCGGACGTTGCCGAACCCGTTGCCTGACCCCGCGTCAAAACGCAGGGCCAAAAACGGGGCACCTTAATCGGACTGCCGATAATTTCGAGCACATTGAAACCATGAAACGAATCCAGGTCATCGACTCGCACACCGGCGGCGAGCCAACGCGAATCATTGTCGAAGGTGGGCCTGATCTTGGAACGGGGTCGCTTGCGGATCGCTTGAATCGCTTTCGTGACCAGCACGATGAAATTCGGAGTGCCGTGGTCAACGAACCTCGCGGCTCGGATGTGCTTGTTGGTGGAATTTTATGTGAGCCAACCAAGCCAGAATTCTCGGCGGCCGTTGTGTTTTTTAATAACACGGGTTACCTCGGCATGTGCGGTCACGGCACCATTGGTTTGCTGGTCACGTTAAAACATCTTGGACGAGTGAAAGACGGAACGCATCAGATTGAAACTCCCGTTGGAGCTATCACCGCAACCCTTTCCGGCAATTCCGTTTCGGTCCAAAACGTTGCCAGCTACCGGTATCTAGCGAATGTAGCCGTCGAAGTTCCGGATTATGGCACGGTCGTCGGCGACGTTGCTTGGGGCGGCAACTGGTTTTTTCTTGTCAAGAATTCCAACGAAGAGTTGATCGTGTCGCGAGCCGATGAATTGACGAGCGTTGCACTGAGAATTCGTGACGCCTTGGATTCTGCTGGAATCAGCGGGGCAAATGGCTCCGTGATTGACCACATTGAACTGTTTGGACCAGCCGCCGATGGTGAAAACGACAGTCGAAATTTCGTTCTGTGTCCGGGAGGAGCTTATGACCGATCGCCATGCGGAACTGGAACTAGTGCAAAACTAGCTTGCCTCGCGGCAGATGGAAAACTGCAACCGGGAGTGACTTGGCGTCAAGAAAGCATCGTTGGCACGGTTTTCGAATGCACTTATGAGAACTGTGTTAGCAAAATGGAAGACGGTGAAACCGCAGACTTCCAAGCGGCGAGCAAGGAAACGGCAGAGAACACCAACTCGATTATTCCAACCATCAGTGGTTCCGCTTTTGTGTGCGGAGAATCAAGTTTGATTCTTAATCCTAGCGATCCCTTTTGCATGGGAATCCGCTCATGAAGCTAGGCCAAGGTGATCGAGTTGCCGTCATCGGCGGCGGTGTGATCGGTACGATGTGCGCCTGGAATCTATCCAGTGCAGGTTGCCAAGTCACCATCGTCGACCGTGATAAATTCGGGGCTGCCTGCTCGCACGGCAACTGCGGTTATGTGTCGCCCAGCCATGTGTTTCCGCTTTGCCAACCCGGCGCGATCACAAAAACACTTAAGGCAATGATCAAGAAAAATTCGCCATTCGCAGTCCGGCCGCGATTGGAAACGGGGTTCTTCAAATGGTTCTTGAATTTCTCCCGTCGCTGTAATCACCGGGACATGATGAAAGCGGGAATCGGACGGCACGCGATTCTGCAGTCGTCCAAACAGCTTTACCAGGAACTGATTTCATCAGAAAACATTGATTGTGAATGGCAAGAAGTTGGCCTGTTGTTCGTACACGATACAGAAAAATCGTTTTCGGATTTTGGCAAAACAGATGCTTTGATTCGGCAAGAATTCGGAGTGGCGGCCACTCCGTATGATGGACGGCAACTCGTCGAACTGGAGCCAGCAATCAAGCCGGGATTTGGTGGAGCTTGGCATTACGAAGGCGACTGTCATCTCAGGCCCGACAAACTCCTGACCGAAATGCGACGGAAACTGGAATCTCGCGGTGTTCAGATCGTTGAAAATTTCGATGTCAACCGGTTCATTAAAGAGAACGGGAAAGCAAAAACGCTAATGCCAAAGGCTAGCGGCGATCTACCAAGCGACTCAACTATTGACGCCGATCACTTTGTCGTCGCTACCGGAGCGATGACACCCTTTCTAAATCAACATCTCGGAATGAAGATACCGATCGAACCGGGCAAAGGCTACTCGCTGACGATGCCAACCCCAACGCGAATGCCGAAGCTTCCAATCATCTTTGAAGACAGTCATGTTGCGATCACTCCGATGAAAACAAAGTATCGCATCGGGTCGACAATGGAGTTCGTCGGCTACGATACATCGATCAATCCTCGGCGGTTGGCGTTATTGAAAACTGCGGCCGAAAAGTACCTGCACGAACCTCACGCCCAGCCGATCGAAGAAGAGTGGTTTGGCTGGCGTCCGATGACTTGGGATGGAAAACCTGTGATTGACCGTAGCCCGGCAATGTCTAACGTTTGGATTGCTGCAGGTCATAACATGCTGGGATTAAGCATGGCGACAGGAACCGGGCGACTGATCAAAGAGTTAATGCTTGGCGAAACGCCGCATATCGATCCAGAACATTTTTCGGCAGCAAGGTTTATGTAGCAGATGCCAGAAAACGACACCTCATCCAAAATTCGATCCGTTGCGATCATTGGTGGCGGGATCACCGGTCTTGCTGCTGCCTATCGAGCCCAGAAACGTGCCCCCGAAACCAAAGTCGTCGTGTTTGATTCGAGCGATCGTTTGGGTGGAGTGCTACGGACTGAACAGAAATCAGGGTTTACGATTGAACATAGCGCAGACATGTTCACGACCGATCCTTCGGCTGCCATTGAGCTTTGCCGAGAACTTGGCCACGAAGAGGATCTGTTAACCACGATCCCCGTCGATGACCGCGCTTATGTTGCGACAACTGACGCCATTCATCCGGTTCCCAAAGGATTTTCTTTAATGCTTCCCAATAACGTGGAAGCAGTTTTGCAGTCGCCGATCTTGAGTGAGAAAGATAAACAGCGATTCTTGGAAGAAGAAATGGTCGACGTTCGCGATATCGGAAAAGACGAAAGTTTACTGTCGTTTGCCAATCGTCGGTTTGGGCCGGGCGTGTTTATGAAACTCATTCAACCCCTCGCCAGCGGAATCTACACAGCGGATCCTCGCATGCTCAGTATGCGTGCGACAATGTCTCGATTTCTAGATCTCGAAAAAAGTCACGGAAGCTTAATCGGAGCAGGGAAACGAAATCAGGAAAAGGCAAGCAGTACCGAAACGGAATCCAGCGGTGCTCGCTACTCGCTGTTTCGCGCACCCAAAAAAGGGATGGGGCAATTGGTCGATTGGATCATGGACGCGATCCCAAACGTTGACTTTCGAACCAATCGCAGCGCTCATGACCTAAGCCAAACCGAATCAGGCTGGACACTATCGACATCAATTGTTGGACAGGACGGAACGACGAGTGTCGATTCCGATTTGTTTGATGCTGTGGTCATCGCTGCCCCCTCTCAAACCGCTTCTGGTTTAATCCGCAAAACCAATTCTGAGCTTTCCGATGAACTCGCTAAAATCACCGCCGCCAGTTCCGCCATCGTGATTCTGGGCATCGATCGCTCACAAATTCGCACTCCATTTTCTGGCTACGGAATCATCTACCCTCATGTCATTGGCCGGAAAGCGATTGCTTGTAGTTTTGCCAGCAACAAATTTCCCGATCGGGCAGCGGATGAAAAAATGCTGATTCGAGTATTCATCGGAGGTGCTCTTCAAAGCGAATTGGTTGACCTCGATGACGAAAAATTGGTCGAGATTGCGATCGAAGAACTCAAACAGTCCGTTGGATTTTCGGGTGCCCCTGAGCTTACCCAAGTCCATCGTTGGCGAGATTGTATGCCGCAGTACCACGTTGGCCATTTGGAATTGGTTGATAGGATCGAAGCCCTAACAGCGACGATTCCGTCATTTGAATTGGCGGGCAAAAGCTATCGTGGCGTTGGAATTCCGGCTTGTATCCAAAGTGGCTACGACGCCGTTGATCGAATTTTTAGCTCGTGATTTTCCGAACCAGCGTTGGCAACCTCACAACACGCTCTAACAGTCGCACGAATTCAGGTTATAATTCTGCTCGCAATTCGAGATCTGTTTTTCGAGTTCATTTTCTATTCGGTTCGACTTTTTCGATGAACAAACTCATGAAATCAAACTTTCTCTACCTTGCGATCTTTCTTCTTTTCGCCAGCCTAACGACGTCAGTTTCAGCTCAACAAGAAGCTCCCGCGGCTCTCAATTTCAAAATGAAATCGATTGCCGGTGAGGAAGTTTCGCTTTCCAAATACAACGGAAAAGTCGTCTTGTTCGTAAACGTGGCCAGCAAATGCGGCTTGACCCCTCAATACGAACAGCTTCAGGCGCTCCATAAAGAATACTCAGACAAAGGATTGGCAATCGTTGGTGTTCCCTGCAACCAATTTCTTGGTCAAGAACCTGGAAGTGACGAAGAGATTTCTGCATTCTGCAAAAAGAACTACGGAGTCGAGTTTGATTTGCTTTCCAAAGTCGACGTCAATGGTGACAAGCAATGTGACCTCTACAAGCACCTCAACAATTTGGATCTCGCGCCCAAAGGCAAAGGCCCTGTGAAATGGAACTTTGAAAAGTTCCTGTTGGATCGTACCGGCAAACCAATCGCTCGCTTCTCGCCTCGGACAAAACCAAACGACGAGAAATTCGTGGCGACGATCAAGAAGGCTCTGGGTTTGGGTGGGAACGCGGCACCATATTCTCACGTTAGCGAAAAGAACAACAAAACGTACTACCTGTTTAAAAAGGAAGTTCCACTAAAGAACTCCGATGCCGTGCAGACAATTTACTTTTTCGGAGCCAACCCCACCAACGACAAAGAGGGCGTCGTTGCAGTGAGTGAAGTTCCAGCAGGCAAAGTCGTTTCGGAAACCAAAACCGGAATGCTTGTTTTGAAGAACGAAAAGTAGGAACGAAAAGTAGGATCGAACAGTCGGACTCCGAAATTTGATTGCCGGATTGGCGTCGCAAGCTCCTGATCCGGCCTACGGTTGG
>CAZQQR010000089.1:0-5492 GCA_964595515.1 uncultured Pirellulaceae bacterium | reverse complement strand
GATTGCCGGATTGGCGTCGCAAGCTCCTGATCCGGCCTACGGTTGGAAGGAGGCAGCGTCACGCAGCGGTTATCTGAGTGCTGCGTTCTCAGAGATGCGCGGCCTGTCGTTGTCGGTCTGGTCTCGGAGTTGATAGATTTTCCACCCGTAGGTCATGCTGTGCATGACGATCCTAACCAATCTCGACCACCATCTGATCCGTTGCCGTGACCACATTCGAGTGGATCTCGGCGACTGATTCCAAATCCAACGGCGAATCTGATTCGTCCAACGGATTGATGTGAACCAGAAACAACTTCTTCGCGTTTGCCCGCGCAGCGACCTTGGCGACAGGAGTCAAACAACTATGCCCAGTGAGGCTCGCTCTTTCTTCCCAACCGTCCGGAAAGTAGCATTCGTGCACCAAAGTCTCGACGCCAGAAATCTCGCTCACATAACCCGCATGCTCATCAGCCGTTGTGTCTGTTACATAAGCCATATCCAACCCGTTGCCCTGGACACGGAAACCGTGGCAGCCGCCAGGATGCTCCAGCTCAAACGAAGTCACCGCTTGGCCATCAGTCAGTTCAACATTTCCTGCCAACGGACGAAGCTCAAAATTTGGCTTCACTGGAAAAAGCAACGAGTTGTAAAGATGATTTTCTATCGTCGGAATTTTTCCCGAATCAATGTGAACGGTCACGCGCGACATTTCTTTTTCATACAAGATGTCGTAAAGAAACGTCAGGCCGACACAGTGATCCAAATGAACATGTGAAAGAAAAATGTCCAGCGTATCGGTTTGAATCAAATCGCGAACACGAAACATTCCAGTTCCTGCATCAAAAATGACACCGATCTCCGGCAACATCAAACAAGCCGTTTGACGATGGTTGTTGGGGTGGTAACCAGTTGTTCCGAGGAAATGAAGCTTCACGAGATGTGCTTTTTGAATGAGATCGAGGAGCGATCATTTTACGCATGGAAGGAATCCGAGTGAATCACCTTTCACGATTGTTTGGTGATTGAAATTTTGAATCACGAAAGCAACGAAATAAGCGAAAGTGGTTGGAATCGGGATATCAGCGCCGTTGATTGCGTACTCCCGCTCGATCCGATCAATACCGTCAGTAGGCTCGGTTCGAGAGCGCTTCCCCTGATAGCTGGCGCCTTCAAGAACTGCATGGCCGAGTTGGTCGTGTTGTCACGATCGAAAAACCCAGCCTATTTTCCGAACAGATTTCCAATCCCTTTCTTCAACTCATCCTCTAATTTATCGCCGATCTTTTTCTGAATCGGCTGGGGAGCCTGTCCGCTAGAAGGAAGCTGTTCTCCTGCAGGAGCCGCGCCGTTTCCGTTTTGTGGAAACAGCGAACCACCAAGCTTTTCACGAAACTTGTTTTGCAATCCATTCAACTCATTTCCAATTTTGTCGTTAAACTCATTTCGAAACTGGTCAACTTTCGGAGTCAGTTTGTCACCGATGACTTTGTTAATCGCACTCCCAGCAGCTTGTTTGGCGAGATCACGAGAGAATTGCTGAAGGGCAGAACGATCGAGAATTGGTTTGGAAACGGTTCCAGTGATTGGGACTGACAAGGATTGGCCCTTCAGACCCTCAAGGTAAGGTTTATCTTTGATCCAATCTTCGTGAATTGGAATCATAGCTACCATGTTTAACGTTTGATCAATCCCGACACTTCCTTTGGTTTGAACGGTCAAATCTTTATGGGAGAACTTCAAATTCTCGTGAAAGACTCGGCCATCGCGAACTTCAAACGGAACGGTTTGCTGATCCATCTGCAACCAAGTCCGCATGTCTCTGTCCTGCGAGCCCGGTTTGAGTAGTCCACGCAACTGTTTAACGGTAGCCAACAATTGGTCTGCCGCCGGACCTGCCCCCACAACAACATTAGAAAGATGAACCGCACCTTGAGCTTTGACATTGGTTGGATTGAAAACCGGCAATTGAATTCCACCCAGATCAACCGTGAAATTTCCTTGAGCGCTCGTCGCGTCGGCCGCCAAAGGCGCAACGTATTTCAGCCACTGCCGAGCGGTCTCTGGTTTCAACTCAACATTGTCAATCACGCGAGTGGCTTCCATGACGACGACTGGCTCTTCACCACGCATGTCAATTTGGGGAGCGAATTTGACAGCCCCGCCGGCGAACGGAATTCCACTTGTTTGAAGAAACGCGACGCTTTGCTGAACATTGATATCAATCTGACTTTGGCCCACTGGAAGATTCATAATCTCACCGCTATCCCAACCAACATTGGTTGCGATTTGCAGTTGAGGCGGAATCCAGGGTTGCGGAGCACCCGGCTGAGTAGACGCGGTAAAGACTGGCCCCTTCACCACGTATTGCCGCTCGCCCTGGCCTTGAAAATTGACCATGTCGCCGGTGTATCCCGCCAATAAAGAATTGAGTTTCTCCCAATTAGGATTCCAGGTTCCTTGAAGGTCCGCCACCATTGACCCGGCCAGATCCGAAAGCGTGCCCTGCGTCGTGGCGCGTAGACTCGGTGAATCGATCACGACATTTTGAAACGCCATCGCGTTAAAATCATTTGCGAACGAAAGATCACCGTTCACGCCGATTTTGTTTTCTCGCCAAATTTCTTGCCAAGCCCGTTGGGTTTGAGCCGCTTGGATCATCTGACCTTGACCATCCTGCTGACCAAGTTGCGGTTGAACCGCAGCGACTTGTTGGGCGGCGACCAAGTTAGAAATGACCGCACCCAGTCGGCCTCCGATGCCATGCTCGTTAGACGCCAGTTGGACCTGTCCCTGCATCTCACCATACCAATGTACGCTCTCAGGCGTGGGTGAAAGCTGGTACCAATCTGCTACCCGGTTCATATCTGCTTTAAAGTTCACAGCACCGTCGACCCGCATATTACCTGGGAAACGAATCGAAAGCTGCTGGCCCGTCGCTGACACTGACTGTGAACTCAGACTCGATTGCGGAATCAGAATGTCACCGGTTTTTAAATCGTAGTGCACGTTCGCCGTGCCTTTAACTTGTGGATCCCGAATCTTCATTCCGTACCCATCAAATCCTAGCTGAGCAATTTCATATTGAAGCCCAGTCAACTGTATCGCATCCGACGTCAATGACGCAGCGCATGTCGCAGTCAAGTTTCCGTCCGATTCGAATTCACCAATGTCAACAAAGTTTCGAACATGCCCTAACCAGTTTCGAAAAGAACCGGTCGCCTGACAATTCGCATTCCAAGTCGATTGGGTATAAACGTCGAGGATTGGATCCGCGATAGTGGCGACCAATTTTTCGTTTCCAATGTCCACCTGCACACCGCCTTGGGCGAGATACAGTTGCTCAGGTTGTGATTGCCCGGTCGCACTGAACTTGACCGACATTTGATCCTGCTGCCAGCGAGGCAAGCCACTCATTTGAATGACTGGCTGCTGAACAACAAAGCTTCCGCCGATTTGAATTGGCAAAGCCTGTTGATTCATCGAACTGGTCGTCCCGTTTTGAGTTTCGATCTGCCAACCGAATTTGCCATCCAGCTTTCCCGCCAACTGCGTTCCCTGCAAATCAACAAACTGACTGACTCGTTTCATCATCTCGGCAAGATCGCCTTTGGCCACAAAAGAACCGGTCTCAAGATCAGCACTTCCTTCTACCGTCAAAAAATCCGACTCACAGCGAACATCTTCCAACTGCATTCGGCCTTGGTTCTCATGGATCGTTCCCACCAACCGTAGCGGCTTCGCCCAAACGATCGACTGCCCGCCCCGATTCGCATTCAAGTTCGCGGTATCAACATTGACGACCATTCGCCGTTGTCCGTTTTCGTTTCGGCTCGCTGCGGTGAACTTGACGTTTCCAGAATTGACCGCCAGATCTTTGTGCAGCTGCAGCGTGTTAGGAAGCATCCGAATGAGTTGGGCCAAGTCGACTTCTCCATCCATTTGAAATGGCGTGTCCAGCAAGTTCGGGCTGTTCGGATTGGCGGCCAAATTGGCAAGCTGATTCACGTCGAAGCTTCCTTGCGCGTTGATCCGGCCCACGTTGCTTTTGACGGTGAATTGTTCCGCCGACACGATTTTAGGCGAAGCTTGGATTTGTCCGTTAGCAGTTAGGCTTTGAATTGCGATGGTGTCTTGGCCGATCAAATCCGGCGCCCGAATCGCAAATTGATCCATATTGAGCTGTTCAACATTAAGGGCAACCGAAGTAGTCGCTGCGTTATAAGCAGCCTGAATTTTTCCAGACAGGTTTCCCGTAGTCGAAGCCGGCCCCACGACTCGCCGCAGCACAGGGGCAGCCAGCGACACGGGAATGTTTTGCGTCTGCAGCAGAACATCGGCCGCGCCGAATGTTAGCTGGTTTGTTCCTGAATCGAACTGCGACGAAAGCGTCAAACCGCCCGAGTTTTGCAACACTGTCTGCCCGGTCGCATCAACCGAAACTGGCGTCACTCGGCACTGAGCATCCAACGTTAACGGGGCTGTTGAAGCAGAAGTTTCCGCAATTAGATTCAGTTGATCGATTTGCCAAGTCTCTCCAGTATCCGCTGCTGTTACGGTGGCCAATCCCTCGGTCAGATTCAGCTTTAATCTTGGAAGTGGATCTGTCGATTGCAAATCCGTATTTTCAGTCTCGGGCGAATTCGCATCATCTTCAGCAGCGATGTAGTTTGCAAAAGCGTCTTCGAGATTGCTTCCGTCTGGACGAAGTTGGACATAAGCAACCGGTTTGATCACATCAAGCTGACCGTACTCACTAGACGTCAGAAACGAGTAAAGGGGTTTGCTGGATTTGACGGTGTCGACTTGGAAAAGCGGATTGCCTTGAACATCCACCCCAGACACATTCGTAAGTTCGATTGGCTGAAACCAACCCATGGAGACTTTTTCAACGGCGAGCTTGCCATTAAAATCTTTCATCGCCCAATCGATTGCTTTCTGTTGAAGCCCAAACCATCCAATCAGGTTCGGCAGAAGCAAAACAAGGATCAAAAGAAAGATCAGAAAGTAAGGCCAACGGCTTTTCCGCCGGCCACGATCGATGGGTGATTCTTCACCCCGTTCGCGTGACCTTTTTCGCCGTCGTGATCTTGGATCATCGTTCAATTCATCTTCAAGTGTTCTTCGAGCCATCGGGGCATCCTTGCCGACATTTCTAGCGCAGAAACAAAGTGGGCGAGGAGTTTAGATGCGACCAGTTTGGTCGACTAGGCGAAAAGAGCTAGCATCGCTGCGTTTGGCCGGTCAAAAACATTCACGGGCAAGCATCAGTTGAAATTTAAAACGAATTCTTGGTTCATCTCGTCAAGACTTCCGAGAATTATCTCTCGCAGAGACGCGAAGGCGCAGAGTTTTCGATTCAGAGGAGCGGATATGTTCTTTGTGGCTCAGCGAATTTTTTGAATCGCTGTCGTCGTCGTTTTGACAGGATTTACAGGATTAACATGATGCTGTGAATTGCGGCGTCTGTCAGAACTCTTGACGAGTTCCGCTACCTTAGCTGGTCCTGTACC
>CAZQQR010000088.1:14484-17538 GCA_964595515.1 uncultured Pirellulaceae bacterium | reverse complement strand
AACTGACTGATCACCGCAACTACTCGTGCCTTAACGCTTCGATCGGATCGAGCTTCGCCGCTCGGATTGCTGGGTATAGGCCAAAAATAATCCCAATGACCAACGCGATTCCGAACGCCAGTGGGATCGAAGCCGGAACAATAATCGGAGTCATTTCCCGGACGGCATCTGGAAGGCTTTGAATCGAGCCCGGGAACCAAGTGGTCACCAGTTCGCGCGTCCAGTCAACCAACCATGGACAAAGCAGTCCTCCGATGACGCCCGTCAGGCCTCCGACCGTTGAAAGCACAACCGTTTCAACCAAGAACTGGCGAACGATATCACCACGATTCGCCCCGAGTGCTCGCCGAATACCAATCTCTCGGGTTCGCTCCGTCACCGTCGCCAGCATGATATTCATGATTCCGATCCCGCCAACGATTAACGAAATCGCGGCGATCAAACCCATGAACGCCATAAACATTAACCGAGTCGTTCGGGCTTGTTCCAATAATTCCAGCGGCGTGACGATCGCAAAATCTTGTTCGTCGTGACGATTCTCCATGACGGTTTGAATCGCGCGAGAGGTTTCGAGAACATCTTTGATGTCTTTAACGCGAAAAGTAATTTGGCTGATCTGAACGACTTCGTTGATCCGCGAACCTGAACTTCGTTCCATGGTCCAGTCACCGATTCGTCTCCAAAAAGTAGTCAGTGGAGCGTAAACGTCATCGGTGAAATCTTGGGCTTCGAGTGAATTTCCGACAGCCGCACGCATCCCGCGCGCCTTCGCGATTCCGACAACACGATAAGGCGTATTGCGAATCTGGATCACAATCCCCAAACAAGACCCCAAGGGTCTTAGTCCTTTGGCGACTTCATACGAAAGTACACAAACATTGTCGTCATTGAGAATGTCGGCCGTTTCAATGAATCGCCCTTCCAGCAGATCGATGTTCATCACATCGTCATACTCGGGCGTGCAGCCGATAAAGTGGACGGAGCGATCCGTCTCACCATAATACAATTCACGATTGGCGTCTCGAATCCTCAGTGCGTCGCCGATCGTCGGAATAGTTGACGCTAAAACGTCGTAGTCGTCACGTGTGATACCGTAGACCGCCATGGACTCTTGAGACAACTCTTCCGTCACAGGTTTGACGCTGCGAAGGATGATGTTATTGGTTCCAAGCTCTTCGATTTGGCGTTGGACCTGTTGGCTGATTCCTTCGCCAATCGCCAGCAACCAAACAACACTGGCGATGCCAATGAAGATTCCCAGGACGGTCAGACCGCTTCGCATGGGATGCAAAGCCAGGCTTTTGATGCCGATTTTCCAGATGGAGGGACGTAGCAGCTTCATTCCAAACCCAACCTACGAATTGTTGGAGCGCGACGAAGTCATGCTGCTTGTTGTGGCTGATTTTTTTGATTCGACTGCCGGATTCACGTCGGGAAACTCGACAAGCTCGCGGTAATTGTCGGCGTCAACCAACACCATATCGCCCGGCGTTAATCCATTTTTAACTACCACGAATTTTTCGTTGTTGGACCCAATTTCAACTGAGCGAGCTTCGATCGAAGGTCCATTTTTTACGATCACAAAGTGCCGATCATTCCGAAGCACCAAACTGGAGACCGGACACTGGATCACATTATCGAGTTTTTCAACAAAGATCTCCACTTTGCCACGCAAGCCGCCTCGAATCAGCGGGCTGTCTTCGGTGATGTCGACGAAGACTTCGTATTCGATTGGGGCTTGGTAGTATCGACGAGGCAACGGGAATCGACTGACGCGACGGACCTTGCCTTTGATCGGAGTCTCGGGTGCGGTGTCCACGCGAACGTCGACGAGCTGCCCCGCTTCGACTTTATTGATTTTTGAATCGTTGACTTTGGCGTTCACCTGCATTTTGGTTGGATCGGGCAGATAAAAGATCGTTTGGCCGTCTCGGATCGAAGCGCCTTCTTCGATCACAATCGAAGTGCTTCCGCGTGTTTCGTTGGCGTAGACGACCGTTCCCGCCATCGGTGCTGTCAGCCGGCAGTTCTCGACTTGTTTGGCAATTTCGAGTTCTCGTTGTTGGCTAAGTTCGAGTGTGTATTCGTCGGCTTCGAGGGAAGCCTCCAGCTGTTCGATCGATGCTGTTAACTCTGATTGAATTCTCGGTTTAGTAAATTTGTCGTAAATCCGAAGCTCTTCTTCGGCGAGGCGAAGTTCTTCTTTGGCGGTTTCCGCTCGAAAGAGGTCTGCCTGCAACTGCGTCTTGGTCACATACCCTTTGCGATTCAGTGTCGCACTATGACGGGCCGTTTCTGTTCCTCGCTTTTCAGATTCCTGAGCGATCGAAATGGCGGCCCGAAGTTGGTCGCGCTCTTGGGAATACTGACCTTCCTCGTATTCCCTTAGTTTCCGCTGGGCCGCATCCAGTTTACTTTTGGATTGAATCATTAACGCTTTGTCTTTAGCGGTCCGGACTTTACGTTCGGTTAACTCTTCTTTCAGAAGCGAGTCATCCAGTTGGCAGAGGAAGTCTCCTTCTTCGACTTTGGTGCCTTCTTCAACCAGTTCCAAAATCGAAACGCCGGTTCTGCCACGGCTTCGCACTTGGCATCGAATTTCAACGTTGCTTGAACTTTCGATGTCACCGACTTCATTGACTGACGAAATGAAATCGCCTTGGAAGACTTCAAAAGTGATCGCGTTTTGCCCGATGGCCTTGGGAGTGTTTCCGGAGCTCTTGATTAGCAGCGACCCGACTGCGACGGTGGCGCAAAGAAGCAGCGCGACGATCAAAGTAGTTTTTACGAAGCCGGTGCGAGAAGTCATAGATTGGGGATGAATAACTGAGAGATGGTCATTGACTGGTGATGAACCCGCCAAAGTACAGATGATCAAACACGCTATTTTAATGCAATTCGACATTTTTTGGCGACGAATTCAAGCGAATTGCGATGTTCGGATTGGCGTTTTGTGCGCTTTCTGACGGTTAATGACTTCGCTATTTCAATTGGCAACCACGAAAGTGTCGAAAGACACGGAATTGGTGTGGTTAAGGTTTTCACTGGGCGGAG
>CAZQQR010000088.1:10474-14384 GCA_964595515.1 uncultured Pirellulaceae bacterium | reverse complement strand
GATTCGCGCTTTTTGAATGCCTTCAATTGGTTAACTAAGGAAGGACCAGGACGGAGTTGCTCTAGAAATTTGTTCCACTTTGTTCGCTCAAGTGGCGGCAGTCCTTCGAACCAGAAGAGGTAACCGACAAGATCCCATTCAGTTAGGATTGCATCTCCAAAGTATCGAGTTTGATTTCCGACGTCGGGAGTTGCCCAACCGGCGTAAAGCAAGTCGGGTATGTTCTTGTCCTCACGATTGCCAATCTTGCAGCCCCAGGTCACGGCTTGATCTTCAGGATCCCATTTCCCGTTGGTGATCGCAGGCTCGGAGGGAAGGTGGAGTTTTGCTTCCAATTCATCACCGCCCAAAATTTGAATGTTGGGCAAGAATGCGGCAGTCACAACCTCGTTGACGAATTGATCTGGTTTTGGTTCTGAAACGTCAAGGTTCAGTTCCTTGATGATCCGAGCAAGTTCGCCAGATTTCGACAGGCGAGAGAGGTGGGTCTCCCATGAAGTGTTAAGATTTTTCTGTGTCTCAAGAAATTTTAGTTTGCCGGGATTCGCGGAAACTTCTTTTTCATCCAAATGTGATTTGATCAGTTTACCCAAGCGCTTTACCAGCAATGGACGGGCGTCGTTTTCCGAGACTTGGGAGAAAGCAGTAATGTCACCCAAATCCAAATACTCTCTTTCGACGAGGAATAGTCCTAGTCGAACAGTAAAGTCTGATTGATGGCTATCAAATCCCAGTTGCCAGCTAAGGATGCTTAAATTCTGCAGATCACTTCTTACTTGCCCGTCAAAATGTGATCGTAGTTGGGCAAAACTTTCGAGGTCTCCCAGTTCTTCCTTAAGCCAACCGATGACGACATCCGTAAATTTGTCTGTCGCGATTCTTCTTCCGTTAAGTTGCTCGGCAAAATCAGTGGAACCCCTGAATCGCTCGACATAAACACTTGCCGAGCCCATTGATGATTCCCAAGTCTGATAGCGTCCAAAGCCGCCAATGTCTTGAGGTGTTTCCGAGCCAAATGATTTCTGAAATTTGAATTTTCCATCCTCGACGACCATTTTTTTGTCGTAGGACGATTCCGCGATACGAAGGGCCTCTGCATCCGCTAGATTTTTTCCATTCTCATCCGTTGGTTGGTTTCCTGCCGTCCAATATAGAAGCTGCCGATCAATCTTTTTACCTGCCGGTTTGAGTTCAAGTTCATAAACATTTTGACGACAGCCGACGACGAGGGAAATTAAAACGACAGCAGCAATGAGTTTGATGGACTGGAACATTGAATTGTCCTTTGATTATTTCTGGATAAGGCAATGACAAATATACGCTTTCGATCGCCTTCAAATCTGATCGCTCGGTGACTCTGATCGAAAAAATCGTTATGATGGTGAGATGAGCGACGAAAAAACATCTTCTTTCCCTGTCCGTGTGCTGCTGGTCGACAACGACAAAGACCACGCGCGTGCGATGAACGAAAGTCTAGAGCGAATTGGGCTTGAGACGACGTTCGCGACTTCGGGACCCGAAGGATCAAAATTGCTGGACGAAAACACTTACGAAATCGTTGTCACCGACCTGATGATGAACGATGTCGACGGGATGGCGATTCTCAAAAAAGCGAAAGACATTCAGCCCGAGTGTGAAGTCATCTTGGTAACAGGGCACGCTACCGTTCCCCGTGCTGTCGAGGCGATGCGCGAGCAAGCGTTTAACTTTTTGGAAAAACCGATCACGCCCAAGCGGTTGCAGGCGGTTGCTTCCAAGGCCGCTGAATCTGTCCGATTGAGAATTCAAAATACGCACCTGCAATCTCGGCTGGACGAGCGATACGGATTCGAAAGTTTGATCTTCGCCAGCGACAGCATGAAACGAGTCGTTGATCGCCTCAAAAGAATTGCTCCCACCGATGCGGGTGTCTTGATTACAGGCCAAACTGGAACCGGAAAAGACGTTGTCGCCCAGGCGATTCATCAAAATAGTCCGCGCAAGAAAAAACCGTTTGTCGCAATCAATACAGCGGCGGTTGCAGAGCACTTGGTCGAAAGCGAATTGTTCGGCCACGTGAAAGGGGCTTTCACGGACGCGATCGCGGATCGACAGGGGAAGTTTGAATACGCCAACGGAGGGACGTTGTTTCTGGATGAAATCGGCGACATGCCGATGCCGACGCAAATCAAGCTGTTACGTGTGCTTGAGGAACGTGAAATCACTCGAGTGGGTGACAACAAATCAATTCCGGTCAATGTTCGGGTCTTGGCAGCGACGAATAAGGATCTGGAAAAAGAAATCGAAGAAGGCAGATTCCGAAGCGATCTTTATTTCCGCATAAAAGTCGTCTCGGTACACCTGGACCCGCTTTCGGAGCGGCGTGAAGACATTCTTCCGCTGGCTGATTATTTTCGAAAGCTGGCCAACAAAAAGAATGGCCGAAAGGTCAAAGGGTTCACGCAGGATCTGAGGCGTTGGATGCTCGATTATTCCTGGAAGGGGAATATCCGTGACCTCAAAAACGTGGTTGAAAGCCTCGTTGTGATGGACTTGGATGACATGCTGGACTTGGATGACCTTTCGCCTGATCTATTGGATGAAAAAACCAAAGCCCAAGCCGGTGGTAAATCGAATGACGGAATCGCTGCTGTCGTCGGAGGCGGGGCATCGTCGGAGTTGATCGGCCAGTCGCTGAAAGAAATCGAAAAATGGGCGATCGAACATACTTTGAAACTTGCCGGTAACAATCGAGAAGAGACCGCTCGAATTCTTGGAATTAGTGAACGTAATCTTTACCGACTGCTAAACAAATACGATCTTCGCTAGGATGGTCGAATTCGACACGACTTTGAGATTCGTTTATTCACGAGCAACCCATGGCGCAAGCAACCCTCAACCCAATTCGTCAACTTTCCGCCAGCGTGATCAACAAGATTGCCGCTGGAGAAGTGATCGAGCGTCCGGCAAGCGTTGTCAAAGAGTTGCTGGAGAACTCGGTTGATGCTGGAGCGACGCAGATTGAGCTTTCGATCGAAAACGGAGGCATCGAGTTAATTCGCGTTACCGACAACGGAGGTGGGATTCCTCAAGATCAATTGCCGCTCTCGGTTACCAGTCACGCGACTAGTAAAATCGTCGACGCGGATGATTTGTTTCGAGTCGGAACGTTTGGGTTTCGCGGAGAAGCGTTGGCTTCGATCGCTGAGATCAGCCAAACCGTGATCCGTTCTAAAACCGCAAACCAGGATTGCGGTTTTGAGCTGGTGATAAACGGCGGAAATCGAGAACCAGTTCAGCCATGTGGTTGTCCCGCTGGAACAGCCATCGAAGTCCGTCAGTTGTTTTACAACACGCCTGTGCGTCAGAAGTTTTTGCGAACACCCCAAACGGAAAAAGGACACATCACTGAGGCGTTCACGAGAGTCGCACTCGCGCATCCTGAAATTCAGATGACGTTGTTGAACAATGGCAAGACGGTTCATAACCTTCCGGCAACAGAATCTTGGCGCGACCGGATCGAAGCTTTCTTTGGACCGGAAATCTCCAACAATTTAATCTCGATCACAAACTCGCATGGCGATATCAATGTCACCGGTTTTGTGGTGGATCCATCGGTCAGTCGATCCAACAATCGGCTTCAGTATTTGTTCCTGAACGGGCGTTACATTCGGGATCGCTCGTTGCAGCACGCGTTGAGCGAAGCGTATCGAGGATTGTTGATGGTGGGCCGGTTTCCGATTTGCTTTTTAAAGTTGCAAATGCCGTTTGATTTGGTCGATGTGAATGTGCATCCTGCCAAACTAGAGGTTCGATTCCAAAACGGAGGTCAGATTTATAGTCAGCTACTGAGTACCGTTCGAAATCGTTTTTTGACAACGGATTTGACCGCAAAGGCACAGCTTTCAAAACGACCTGTTGAAGAGTTCAA
>CAZQQR010000088.1:0-10374 GCA_964595515.1 uncultured Pirellulaceae bacterium | reverse complement strand
CAACGGATTTGACCGCAAAGGCACAGCTTTCAAAACGACCTGTTGAAGAGTTCAAACCGTTTCCAGGATCGAGCAGCTCGGCTCTACCGGCAGCGCCAACGGAAAATCAAAATCGGATTGAATTCCAACAACCAGCAGTTGCTCGGGATTGGACTCAGGCTCCCCGGCAGCCGTTCCCAGCGATGCCGTCCACGCCGGCTGGTGGCGGTTCAGTATCACTCGGTCAGCCGTCAACGTTTGGTGTTCCGGCCACTGATGCGGGTTCGCCAGTCGCGCCTCCGGTGTTTCCCGGACAGCAGCCTCAGCCGGCAATGCCAACGAGAACTCAAACGGCGCTTCAGGTTCACAACACCTATTTGATTACCGAAACAGAAGAAGGCATGTTGGTGATTGATCAACATGCACTTCATGAGCGAATCATCTATGAGCAGATTCGCGAGAAAGTTCTCAACGGCAAACTTGAATCGCAGAAATTGTTGGTTCCCGAGCCCGTCGCACTTCCGCCCGCCGAAGCAGCCCTGGTTCTTGACCAGGCGGAATTGCTCGAGCAAATTGGAATCGTGGTGGAACCATTCGGAGGCGACACTGTTTTGGTTTCGGCTTATCCCGCGATGTTGTCCAATCACAATCCAGCAGAAATGCTTCGAAACGTTGTTGAGCAGCTGATGTCTGGAACGGGACAAATTGATCAGCGAGACATCGTGGATGAACTGTTGCACATGATTTCATGCAAAGCAGCGGTCAAAGCAGGTGACAAGCTCACGTCGGACGAGATTACTGCACTGCTTGAGAATCGCGAAATATGCCAGGATGCGCATCATTGCCCCCATGGCCGGCCAACGTCGCTGGTGTTTTCTCGCGAGGAGCTGGACAAAAAATTCGGCCGATTAGGTTAAGGGTTGGGGGTAAGGATTGGGGTTAGAAACTGGGGCTAAATGTTGGTGCCACGATGGCCGAACGTTACAGTTGGCTCTGGGCCTCCAGTTTTACTTCTCATAACTTCCCGCTTTTGTCTGTGCTTTTTCGTCGACGATTGGTTAGTCGAAGAATGCTTGCCGAGCAGAAAAAAGCCAAAGATAAATTGACGGCTCTTTGCGATTTTTCACTCATTCCCTATCAAGATAAACTGGCTCCAGTTGTAGTATGATGGTGGTCGAGCGGCGAAACATTTTTTGATATCGAAAGTTCTTTTCCAACATGATTTGCGTGAGTATTGGTCGTGGTCGTCACAGGATGATGATCGCAGAGCACAAACTACTTTCCGAACAAGGTGCCCAGCTGGTTGAGCTGCGTCTCGATTACATTCGTCGATCGGTCAATCTTTCTCGTCTTCTTAAAGAACGAAAAGAAGAGCTTGCTCCGGAGCAAAACCGAATCTGTCCAGTTGTGTTGACCTGTCGCCGCAAAGCAGATGGTGGTCGTTGGGAAGGTACCGAAGCCGATCGCACCATGTTGTTGCGAGCTGCGATCGCAGATGGGGCTGACTATGTTGATCTGGAAATGGATATCGCCAACAAAATTCCTCGGTATGGCAAAACCCAGCGGATTATTAGTTATCACAACTTCGACGAGACGCCTGACAATCTAGAAGAGATTCATCATCAGATCTCAGAGCTTGATCCGGACATTATCAAGATCGCAACGATGGCGAATAATCCGATCGACAACATCAAAGCGTTGCGGCTTTGTCGAGATTCTGAAATTCCAACGGCCGCATTCTGCATGGGCGAGATGGGATTGCCGTCTCGAATTCTCTGCGGGCGTGCGGGTTCACCGCTGACTTACGCTACGTTTAGCGAAGAACGAAAACTGGCGCCGGGTCAGTTGAGTTTTCGTCAGATGCAGGAAGACTTTCAATACGACAAAATTACGGACGAAACGGCGATCCTTGGTGTGATTGCAGATCCGGTTGCCCATAGTTTAAGCCCGGTGATTCACAACGCGTGTATCCGTGAAGCAAAACTGGACATGCTTTATCTTCCGTTTCGGGTTCCAGCGCCCTACCTGGATGAATTCGTCCAAGTCTGTCCAGAGATGGGTATTCGAGGTCTTAGCGTCACCATTCCTCACAAACAGAAAATTCTCAAATGCATCAATGTGCTCGATGATAATGTGGCGGGAATTCGAGCGGCCAACACGGTCGTTTTCAAAGAGGTTAATGCTTACGGTTACAACACCGATTGTACGGCGGCGCTTCATAGTTTGAAAAAAACAATCAGTACCAAACTTCCGGACGAAGAAGTGTTTGAAGATCGGCGTTTTTTGATTCTGGGTGCAGGTGGCGTAGCTCGGGCGATCGCGTTTGGTCTGGTTCGAAAGGGTGCCAAAGTTTTTGTTTGTGCACGCGATTATCGAAAATCAGAAGAGCTCGCAAACAAGCTCGAATGTAATTCAGTCGACTGGACGGGGCGGGCCAATTTTGAAGCTTCGGTTTTGATTAATTGCACACCCGTCGGAATGTTTCCCAAAATGGATGAGTCGCCATTTGAAAAAGAATGGTTCGACAAGAAAACGATTGTCTTTGATACGATCTACAACCCGGAACAGACTTTGTTCATCAAAGATGCTCGCGAAATCGGTTGCACGACGATCACGGGTGTCGACATGTTTGTTCGTCAGGCCGCTGAACAATTCAAGTTGTTTACAGGCGAGACTCCCAGCCAGAAATTAATGCGATATGAATTGAAACGTGCAACCAGCGCGGCTCAATATTAAAGTCGTGAGCCCAGCATGAATCTTTATTTGATTGGCTACCGAGGTAGCGGGAAATCAACGGTTGCTCCAATTGTGGCCAGGCTCTTGAACGCCGGCGGCGAGACTTGGGCGACGGTTGATTCTGATGATGTCGTTGAAGCCGACGCCAAAATGTCGATCGCGGAAATCTTCTCATCCCACGGCGAAGCTTATTTTCGCAAGCTTGAATCAGAATCGATTGCTAAAATCAGTGCGTCGGATGGCAAAGTGGTCTCGCTGGGTGGCGGCGCGCCGATCAATTCTGCGAATCAAGATGTGATTCGTCGAACAGGCAAGGTCGTTTATTTGGTGGGCGAGCCAGAATTGCTTTGGCAGCGAATCTATGGTGATGAGACGTCCGCTGATCGAAGGCCAGATTTAACAGATAAAGGCGGGATGGCTGAGATCGTCAGTCTCTTGGAGATTCGGCACCCCATTTATGACGGCTGTGCGGATTACCGTGTCGAAATAGCAGGGCTCTCGCCGGAAGAAATCGCGGAACGAATCGTTCGCTGGCTGCATTCTGACGATAAAGATTAGAAGCAAACCATTGACTAACAATTGGTTTGCTGGCTCGAAGTGTTTCGAGTTTTTCATTTTCCTGATTTCATTTTTTATTCGCAACTGGATCATCCCAAACTTATGTTGCTTTCAAGCTTACCACCGGTCGCACGTTTTATTCTGCTGTTTGCGGTGGGCGCGATTGTTGGTTCGTTGATCAACTGGGCGATTTATGCTTGGACTGTTTTCCTGGACCGACGAATTAGCCCGTGGATGAAGCAACATCCGTCCGAGCATTCGCTGACGGCGATCCATCGGATTCCGATTCTCGGTTGGTTCTTTCGCAAAGAGACGGAACTGTACGGCAAACGATTTTGGATTCGTCCGCTGGGCATTGAGCTAGTTTGGGCGATTGGATTGCCTTTGTTTTACAATTGGCAGATAGCTGGTGGACTGACGGATGGGAATTTGCCAAATCCTCTGTGGACGGAGACTTGGTTTTATGCCCACACGATTCTGTTGGCATTGTTGTTCATCGCCACGTTTATCGACTTTGATGAAAAAACGATTCCGGATTACGTTACTGTCTCGGGCACGTTGATTGCTTTTTGCTTTGCGGCTTTCGCCCCCTGGTTCCGTTTGCCGGAAGTCATCCCGTCCATGGGACCACCGATCATTCGATCGCTAACTTATGCTTCGCCGGTTGATTTGACGCCAGAGTCGATTCATCTGGGGCCGACTGGGTTGTGGATTGCGATGGCGTGTTTTGCAGCGGCAATCTGGGGTATCTTTCCAAAGCTTTCATTTTTTTATGTGGGGATGAGCAAAGCGATCAAGTACTCATTTCCGCACGCGTTTCGGCCGCGTCGAAAAACGAAATGCGACATTCGAGTCAAGCCTCGGCGAATGAGGTTGTTTACTAAATTCTTGTTGTCGCTGTTGGTGGTTGGTTTGGCGGCGATCGCTTGGGCAGCAAACGCGCTTCCACCGGTTCACTGGGAAAGTCTTTTCAGTTCGATCGTTGGCATGGCGTTTGGGGCGGGGCTTGTTTGGGCCGTTCGAATCATTGGTACGTTGGCACTTCAAAAAGAGGCAATGGGTTTTGGCGATGTTACTTTGATGGGAATGATTGGCGCGTTCTTTGGCTGGCAAGCTGCCTTGATGACGTTCACGATTGCTCCATTTTTTGCATTGTTGGTTGTCGTGATTCAGTTCTTTATTTCTCGCGATGGCGAGATTGCGTTTGGCCCCTATTTATGCGGCGGAGCGCTAGTAGTGATGTTTGGTTGGGCATCAATCTGGCCGTCCGCTGCCAGCGGTGTGTTTGGACTTGGTCCGTTTCTTTTTTATGTGTTGGCTGGGTCGTTGGTTTTGATGTCGATCATGTTGCTGGGAATGGCTTGGCTCAAAGGAATGTTTTCGGAAGAAGAGGTTGGGGATGAAGCCCTTTCTTAAGACCGTTCGCGATATCAAAATTGAACGAGGCGAGCTTGCCCGACGATCGTATGGAATGATCGAAACATCGAGCGGGCAATTGGCCAGCGTAAAATTGAAACCGTGGCCCAAGATCGGATCACTGATGGAGGCCCATTGGATCCAAAGCATGAAATCGCGGCGGCATCAAACGGACGTTTGTCGTCTGTACTACAACCAACCGCTGTGGCATCGCAACTTTCTTGCGTTGGCCTATGTGGAGTCGTCGCTCAATACGTCGCTCAAAACACTTTATGCGGCATTGGATGTTTTGAACGCGATTGCCTATCTCAAAAAATCTGATGCGATCATTGCGGAGGTCACGACGGATCATTTGTCCGATCGATTCATGGTTCGCCGTGGCTGGGAGCCGTTTCTTGAAAACAGTAGTCGGCGGCACTGGATTAAGCGTTTTTACGGGGTGTATCCCGAAAAGACGACTCGATTTTTCCAAGAATCGAAGCTTTCTCGCGATGAAGTTGCCGTGCCCGTTTGACCAAACGTGTTCGCAGCATCGAAGATATTCGGCGATGCCGTTTTACCGATCCGCTGAATTGTTTTCGTATTATGCCTGGCAACTATTCTGAGCTTCACTGCAAAACCAACTACTCGTTTTTAACGGGTGGTTCGCACGCTGACGAATTGGTCGCGCGAGCGGTCGAGCTTGGTTACGAATCGTTGGCCGTTACCGACGAAAATTCATTAGCGGGAGTGGTAAGAGCTTATGCTGCGGTCCGTGAGATTCACGCGGAACGGATTGCCGACGATCCCCAGCGTAAGAAACTGAAACTAATCGTCGGCGCGGAGATTATTCCCAACGATGCGCCGCCAGTTCTGCTTTGGGCTCCCAATCGTCAGGCATACGCGGATCTGTCTCGATTGATCACGGTTGGGCGCAGGCGAGCGCCTAAAGGCGAATGTTGGTTGTCGTTTGATGATATTGTGAATCACTCAGATCATCTATTGGCGGGTGCCCTGCCCTGCCTCGCTGGCGACCGACTGAGGACGCAGCATATTGACGAAACGCACGCGAGCTACCCGTGGCACTTTCTTGAAAACGGCCGCGCGACGTTGGATCCTGAGGATGTTGATTTCCTTTCATCGCCTGATTCACTGTCGCGATATCGAGAAGTGTTTGGCGATCGCGCCTATTTGATGGCGGCGCTCTATCGTGGGATTGACGATGAATGGCGAATCGAGCAATTGCGGCAGCTTTCGAAGCAATCTGGATTGCCATTGGTCGCGTCGGGGGACGTGCTCTATCACAACCGTTCGCGATTGCCGTTGCATGATGTGTTGACGGCGATCAAGCACCGAACCACGGTTGATTCGGCGGGTGAATTATTGCTGCCCAATGCGCAGCGACATCTCAAACCGATTTCCGAATACTCGTCCGCTTTTTCTAAAATTCCAGATGCGCTGGAACGGACGAGCGAGATTGCTGCGAGATGTGATTTTTGTTTGAGTCAGCTACGTTACGAGTATCCGGAAGAGCTTGCGCCCGATGGTCAAAAACCGATCGAGTATTTACAAGAGCTGACCCGGTTGGGGGCGAAAAATCGTTATCCGGATGGCGTTCCAGCCAAAGTTCAAACGCAGATTCGGCATGAGCTTAAACTGATCGACGAACTGCGATACGAAGCCTACTTTCTGACCGTTTGGGACTTGGTCCGATTCGCTCGGAATCGCGGAATTCTGTGCCAAGGACGAGGTTCGGCCGCAAATTCAGCCGTTTGTTATTGCTTGGGCGTGACGTCCGTAGATCCAAGTACTACGGATCTTTTGTTTGAGCGTTTCATTAGCAAAGAGCGAAACGAAGCTCCGGATATCGACGTTGATTTTGAGCATGAACGTCGGGAAGAAGTGCTTCAGTATCTTTACGAAAAGTACGGCCGAGACCGAGCCGGTTTGGCGGCGACGGTCATCACCTATCGTTCGCGAAGTGCCGTGCGTGACGTCGGAAAAGCACTCGGGCTTTCGCTTGATCGCGTCGACGCATTGGCGAAACACGTTGAAGGGTATTCTTCTGAAACGAAGCTTGGCGACAAAATGGCCGCAGCCGGAATTGATCCTGATTCGGAGGTCGGAAATCAACTGCAACATTTGGTCAACGAGATTCTTGGTTTTCCCAGACATCTGTCGCAGCACGTTGGTGGGATGGTGATCACTCAAGGCCGGTTAGATGAACTGGTGCCGGTCGAGAATGCGGCGATGGATGACCGAACGGTGATTCAGTGGGACAAGAATGACTTGGAGGAATTGGGGCTCCTAAAAGTCGATTGTCTTTGTCTGGGAATGTTGTCGGCGATCCGCAAGTGTTTCCAGATGATCGAGAATCATTGGGGCCGCGCCTGCACTTTGGCGAACGTCCCGCGTGAGGATCCAAAGGTCTATGACATGATTTGTGCTGCCGACACGGTGGGTGTTTTTCAGATTGAAAGCCGCGGTCAAATGAGCATGTTGCCGCGTCTTAAACCTCGTTGCTGGTACGACTTGGTGATTGAGGTTGCTATTGTTCGGCCGGGTCCAATACAAGGCAATATGGTTCATCCTTATCTGCGCCGGCGCAACGGCGACGAACCGGTGGTCTATCCGAACGAAGAGATTAAAAAAGTCCTGCACCGAACGCTTGGCATTCCGATTTTCCAAGAACAAGCCATGAAACTCGCCGTGGTTGCGGCTGGGTTCACACCAGGCGAAGCCGATCAGTTACGACGCGCGATGGGGAAGTGGCGCAAGACCGGGATTATCCAGCAATTTCACGACAAACTCATCAGCGGAATGAAAGAGCGAGGCCTGACGGGAGAGTTTGCCGAGCAGGTTTTTCGTCAGATTAGCGGATTCGGTGAGTACGGATTTCCGGAGTCACACGCTGCCAGTTTTGCAAAACTTGTTTACGTTTCGTGTTGGCTGAAACACTATTATCCGGCGGCTTTTTGTGCGGCCATTATCAACAGTCAGCCAATGGGTTTTTATGCACCGGCTCAATTGGTTGCCGACGCGAAAAAGCATGGTGTCCATGTGTTGCCAGTCGATGTGAATCACAGCCAATGGGATTGCACGATCGAAGAAGCGGATGACGCTGGTGAGCTTTCGGTTGATTCACAATTTTCAGCTGTTTCAGAACTTTCCGTCGATCCAGAGCTTTCCGTTGCCCCAGAACGTTCCGCCGATCCAGAGTTTGCATCCAGTCCGAGTGCTTCTCGCATTAATCCAGACGCTCCCGACTTGTCCAGCAAACTGTTGAGATTGGGCCTGCGGATGGTTTCGGGGTTACGGTTTGAGGCGGCGATGAGGATCGAAGACCAACGTCGCAGCGGCGGTCCGTTCACCAGCGTTTCAGATTTTGCCCGCCGAACTGGACTTGGCCAAGCCATCATCTCTCAGCTAAGCAAAGCGGATGCGTTCGGGTCGGTGAATCAAGACCGGAGGGCGGCGCTTTGGCAGGCACTTGGTCAAGAAAAAAAGCCCAAGGATCAACCTTTGTTCGACAGCCTTGATGTTGAGGACGACGAAACGATGTTGTTGCCGGTGCTCGATCTTCAGGATCAAGTCACCGAAGATTATCGTTCGGTTGGTTTGTCGTTACGCGCTCACCCAATGTCTTTTCATCGAGATTCGCTCAATGCGCTACGGGTGACGACTTGTGAAGGGTTGGAGGATAAAGAAAACAATCGACATACACGGGTGGCGGGGTTAGTGATTTTGAGGCAACGACCAGCCACCGCCAAAGGCATCACGTTTGTGACGATTGAAGACGAAACCGGGACGGCGAATTTAGTGGTCAAACCAAATATTTGGGAACGATATTTCAAGATCGCCCGCAGAAGCCCAGCTTGGATTGCTCACGGGAAACTTGAAAAGAAAAATGGTGTCATCCACGTAGTTGTAAGTCGACTTGAAGACATGTCATCGCGATTGGAGGACCTGAATATCAAATCGCGTGACTTTCGATAGAAGAAAATTCTCTCGTTTGATGTGAACGCATATACGATCCAGCGTCGCGTCGGTCAGGAAATAGGATTTATTCGTTTTTTTGATAATTGTCGTCTTAAATATCTATTTGATAAATGGGTTGTTCTGGCCGTATAAATAGATAACCGTTCAATTTATCAATGAGGAGAGGGCTATGAGAAGCTTCAGAAAGATGCGGACGAGCAACACTCAAACTTATTTAGTCTTACTGTTGGCGATGCTGCTAGGGTTGGTATGTGCCACAGCTTTTGGCCATGAGTGGACGATCAACGGTAAGAAAATCAAAGCAAAACCAGTGGACTTTGACGGGGCAAAAGTCGTTTTGCAGGATACGCGAGGGAAAAAGAAAACACTCCCTGTCACTGAACTGGTAGCCAAGGATCTGCAATATTTGACAAATTTGGTGAGTATTGAGAATGCGAAACGTCAAAGAGAACTCCAAGAGCAGCAGATTTTACAGCAACAGTTTCAGCTTCGTGCTCAGTTTGAAGACGTTTGGGTAGTGAGGATGGTCGCGGCCAACGGCGAAACTGGTTGGAGAAACTACTTTGCCAATAACAGCCTTCAAGCTAAACAACTGGCTTGGCAACAGTTCCCGGATGCCAGAATTGTTGGCGTGCAGAGAATGCGACGAGCAGGAAATCTCAATCGAGGTGTAATCGCTGGTCCTGCCCCAGCGATCAACGGCTTTTTGCCCCGAATCAATTAGATGTCGTATTCTTCACGACAATAGCAATTCGTGATTGGGCGGAAATTTGTGAGGCCTGAAAAAAACTATTCGAGTCAGTCCCAGCAACAGAGTTTTTGATTTGAACAGAGTTTACGAATTAGCGTTTGATAACGATTGGGTAATTCGACTAGCTGGTTTTAAAGAAAGGAAAATTGAGATCACGTTTTTTGGAAGTTAAACGAAAACCTAGATTAACAGTTCTTACAAAAGAAATTTTTTGTCATCACTCATGGAGAATCCAATGAAAAAAATTGTCTTGACAGTTGTCGCCTGTGTGGCCTTTTTCATGCTGCACACGAACCAAGCGGACGCCCAGCATTTCAACCGTGGTTTTGGTCCCGGTTGGGGCGGATCGGGATTCAGTATTAGCATTGGAAACGGTGTTGGTTTTGGACCAGGTTTTGGCGTTGGACACGGATTTCATAGCGGCTGGAATCGTGGGTTCAACCCAGGATTCCATCCCGGGTTTTATCGCGCCCCAACGATCTACCGCGCTCCTGTCTATCGTGTTCCAGTCTACGGCGGCTTTAATCGTGGCTTTGGTGTGCAATATGGCCGAAGTTTCAATCGTGGTTGTGGATGGTAACGGCTCGTGTGATCAACTTTTTTATCAAACTAAAAGGTCCGGTCCATTCAGGGCCGGACCCGTTTTGATTCGAGCTTTCTGTTTCGACAGGACTTCCGTTTCGAAAATAAGGGTATCACAGAATTGATGCTTCGAATGATCGCCGCAGGGTTCGGGATTGAATTATCTTCCTGCTAGCGCCGCGAGATATTCTTTACAGGCGCGTGAAGTGGTCAGTAAATTTTTTGCCGTTGGAATTACGATTCCGGGTGATGGCGAGTAGTTTTCTGAAATAAAGTTTGCTGGGATTGGCTTGAGATCCAAACCATTTTTCTCAGCCAGTCGCATTGCCCTTCCGAGATGCCAAGCCGAAGTGATGATGCCGACGCGCGGTGTT
>CAZQQR010000087.1:14226-17700 GCA_964595515.1 uncultured Pirellulaceae bacterium | reverse complement strand
ATTTCGTGAACGACAAACCTTCAAAAGCGCAACCGCATTCCAGATCGCAGCGACTAATATTGTGGTTGCTGACGCCGTTTCGAGATTCGATTCGGCGTGAGTCTGAGGGTTGGGTTGCTGACTGTCCAGAATGTCAAAAGGCTACATCGATTTGGGACGTTGGTGGTATCCGATGGAAAGCGACGGGTAATCCGCGTCGTCTGATGTGCTGGAAACACTGCGGTAAAAAATTCTTTGGCAAACTTGTGTATCGTGAAGTCGGTTTGACGGCCAAAAACGTTTGATGGTCGGGAACGTCAGTCGGTGATGAAGTTGAAGAGTTCAAGAAGCACTCAAAACCAGACCCCTTAGAAGTGTTCAAGTGATCAGGGTAGCGTCACCGTAGCTATAGAAACGGTACTCCTCTTCAATCGCCGCATCGTAAGCCTCTTTCATTAATTTGTCACCTCCGAATGTTCTTGCAAGAACAAGCAACGTGCTGCGAGGAAGATGAAAATTCGTCAGTAACCCGTCCGCGACTTTGAAATCGAACGGCGGACGAATGAACAAATTTGTTTCTCCCGACCAAGCCTGCAATTTGCCCTCTTTGGCGATGGTTTCCAAAACTCGCAGCGTAGTTGTGCCCACTGCGATCACGCGGCCTCCTTCAGATTTCGTTTGAAGGATTTGTTGGGCTGACTTTTCACCGATGGACCCTTTTTCAGAATGCATCGGATGCTCATCCAGCGTTTCAGATTTTACCGGTTGAATTGTTCCAATTCCGATGTGCAGGGTAACTTTGGCGAACGAAACTCCGGCATCGATAATCTTGTTCAGCAGACGTTGGGTAAAATGAAGTCCAGCAGTTGGGGCGGCCAGTGAACCAGGGGTGCGAGCGAAAACGGTTTGGTAGGTTTTGAAATCCGCATCCACCATGCTTCCACCGCGAATGTAATTTGGAATGGGAAGCCGGCCAATGATTTCGAGAATTTCTTCGGGTGTTCCGCCATCAATATTTGGGCGAACCACCCAAGATCCGTCTTCCATTCTTGACACAAGATCCAAAGTGACTCGTTCGACGCCATTGCGGTCCTCGAGTGAAATGGTTTCCCCCGGTTTTGCTTTGCCGCGAGTTTTGCAAAGCACTCTCCAGTTGCCGTTGGAGTCAGCTTCCAGGAACAAACCCTGCCAGCGACCTCGAGTTTTGGTGCGAAACCCGACGAGCTTCGCGGGAATGACTTTGGTGTCATTGAGTACCAGGCAGTCTCCGGGTTTGAGTATTTGATCCAGGTCACGAACGTGGTGGTGGTCGATCGTTTGGGTAGCTCGATCAACGGTCAGCAATCGAGCGTCTTCTCGATTGGCAAGCGGTTCTTGCGCGATCAACTCTTTCGAAAGCGAATAGTGATAGTGGTCAGCAGAGTTGAGATCGTCGATTTGTGGCTCGTTTGGCATTTGGACCAATGGTCTGAGTGAAATTTGAAGAAGTGTTTTAGGCTGTTTTCGGCAAAACAAACATACCGAGCGGCGTTGTTGACGTAATCAGTTCAATTTGGGCGCTTCAGAAAAACGCTGGCTTAAAAATTTTCAAAAAGTTCACGAATCGATTCGATCAAAATTGCTTGGGATTAAGCGTTCGATTCTTGCAAACCTCGGTAAAAGTCGACTTTCGCGTCAGGATTGACGGCCGAGGCAAAAAGCTTATCTTGGGTGCGAGTGGATGAAAGTGGGTGGATTTGGGGCAATTGAGATTGCCTGTTTTAACATTTCACTGGCTTTCAACGCAGTCTGTTTTTGATCGTTTGTAATTGGCGTGTTGCGAGAATCCTTTGGTCTTCACGGGTACCTATCAACGTTCTCTTGATGACAAGCTTCGGCTTGTTTTGCCCAAGCGTGTTCGGAGCGGTTTGCCGGAGAACGTTCGATTGTTTTTGACACCGGGAACCGACCAGTGCTTGGAAATTCACACGGACAATTCGCTACGAGAACTGGCAAAACGGGCGCAAGTTTCGTCCGCTGGTTCTCAAAAAGTCAAATCATTTTCGCGGTTGTTTTATGCCAGAGCCGAAGAGTGCGACATCGACAAGCAGTCAAGGATTCGTGTGCCGTCGAGTTTGGCAGAATTGGCCGAGATTTCCAACGAAGTCGTTTTGATCGGCGTTGGTTTTCATTGGGAGCTTTGGAATCCCACTCATTGGGAGTCGTACCTAGAGCAAAATCGAGATGGCTTTGATCAGGTTACTCAGACAACGCTCGACGGAGGTGCCATGTCAGAGACCATTGAAACAACGGAGCAGGTAGTCAAACCGAAATAAGCAAAGAAATAATTGGGGCCGTTTAACGAGACGTCCTTTGTTAATGCCGCTCAGTAGATGCATGTCATACCGGTCACAGGATGACATGCGTTTGCTGAAGACCAGTTCATGGATGAGCCGGTGGCATAACGCGACGTTGTTTGTAACGTCGTCAAACGGTCTCCGGCAAGATGCCGGAGGCCGTTTGTTTTTTGACGATCCGAGTTTCGAAACTGATTTTAGAACGTTGCGGATGCTGTCATTTGTTGCAAATACAAGTACGATGGAACGTCTTAGATTTTCCAACGACAGCAACCTACGGCAGTAACACCGCGTGACGATTCACATCCCAGTATTGATTGAAGAAGTCCTTGAAGGGCTTAATCTTGAGCCGGGAAAGGTCGTCATCGATGGAACCCTAGGCGGTGGAGGGCATTCGGCCGAAATCTTAAAACGGGTTGGCACTAGCGGGCATCTCTACGGGTTCGACCGCGACCCAGACGCCGTGGAAGACACTTCGACTCGAATCAATGCTGACAATGCGACTTTGATTGTCGGCAACTACGCCGATATCCCGGAACATCTCGATGCAATGGGATTGGACAAAGTCGATGGGATTCTGTTGGACCTCGGTTTTTCGAGTGATCAATTGTTGGACGAAGAGCGTGGGTTTAGTTATCAACACGATGGGCCAATAGATCTTCGTTTTAACAGGATGGCGGGCGAACCGGCTTCGAAACTGATCAACAGGTTGAGCGAAAGGCATCTTGCTGATTTGATTTATCAGTTTGGCGAAGAGCGTTTGAGCCGCCGGATCGCGCGCAAGATTGTTAAGGTCCGCAACCAAAAGAAAATAGAAACGGCGCGCGAGTTCGCGAATCTGGTTCGCTCTTGTGTGCCACGTTCCAAGAACCATTCGATTGATCCGGCAACACGAACGTTTCAAGCGTTTCGGATCGCTGTCAATGAAGAATTGAAATGGCTCAAGGTCGCAATGAAACGATTTCCGGAGTATCTCAATCCCGGTGGGCGATTCGCCGTTATTAGTTTCCATTCGTTGGAAGATCGGATTGTCAAGCATTCGATGAACGAAAACGGAATGTTGGAGGTTCTGACCAAGAAACCAATTATGGCGAGCGAGCAAGAGCTTGGAGAAAACCCTCGCAGCCGTAGTGCGAAGCTCCGAGTTGCCGAGCGTAAG
>CAZQQR010000087.1:11521-14126 GCA_964595515.1 uncultured Pirellulaceae bacterium | reverse complement strand
AAGTGCTAGCTGTCCAGTCGACGACGTAGTGGCATACTCTTGGATTCGATATAGTCCGGCTTCTAAAACCGGAGGAAACGATGCGAGATCCATTTCGCAATCCGCAACGAAAACAACTTGTCCGAGAAGCCCAGATTGGTTTGTCGGCTGTCGCCATCATGCTGACGTTATTCGCTTACGTCGCCTTTCATCGAATCATGGGACACGGCTACCATTTGCCCGACAATGTTCGCAATGCGCCCGTGGCCCGTACCGTTTCGCCAAATCAGATCGCCAACAACCAAGTTGCCAGCAATCAATTTGCAAATAGTCGGAATCGCCATGCGACTCCAAGTCGATGGCAAAACCAAGCCGATCAACTTTCGCGAATTCAAGTTCCAGAAGCGATGCCCTCCATGCAATCGCCCGTCCCAAAATCTTCTTTGGACAAAAGAAACACATCGAAAACAGAAAACGCTTCAGGTTTTGAAAAGGGATCGGAATTCATCGCCAAGCGGTTTGGCCTTGAGGACGATCGCCTTGGACAACAAGGCCTTGAAAGAAGCGCTAAACGAACAACACAAACACCATCCGTTCCAAAAACCGAATATTCGAGTTCATTCACGGGGCAAGCGAGGCTAACCAAAAATGAATTCAATCCTCAAAAGAACGCATCCAGTTCGAACGCTGGAATTAAACCGCAGGCCGAGGTCGTTCAACAAAAATCTCAGCCCTTGTTGATGCCAATTCCGTCCGTGTTCATTGATAAGAGCCGTCAAAAAGAGAATCTGACACCTGTTGATCAAACGGCGACGGACCAATCAGACAAAACCAACAATCCGAAATCACCATTTGCATTTGAAGGCAAAACCGGGGCAAGTTCAAAGTCGATTACGGTAACGGTAGAAGCGGACGATCCTTTTGAAGAAGGCTCAAAGACTGTCGCTGCCGCAACGCCCGCAAAAGATATTCGCGTCAATGACTTGAGGAATGCTGTTGAAGAATTGGCCGAGACATTGGCAGCGAACAAGCGTCCTAAGCCTGATGTCGAGGCAGGATCAAATTCAATCCCGAGTCCAATCCATAATTCGTTTGTTCCCGTTGCGGTCGAGCAGAAGGGTGAAAGCATCAAACTCGTTTCCGTTGAGGCGGAAGTCAAAGACGAATTCAACGCTCCTGCAGTGATGCCAACTGAGATCGCAAAACCAACACAGAAATTTGATCCAAACAGCACGCCAAGTGATTTTCAACAACCAACGTTGATACCCGCAAAGCCTTTGGCGATTGTCCCTGAGGTTGAACCAAAGACGTTTGTCACTCAGTCGGAACAATCAGAATTTAATGCAAACAATTTACAAACACCAACGGGTTTAGAATCCGAATCCAAGCTTAAGCCAATGGTCGAATTTGAATCGCCATCCGAACTCGAAACGAATCCGCGAGCGCAAAAGGCTCATGACCTCCACACGCACATTGTTCGTGACGGCGAAAGTTATTGGTCCATTGCTCAATCTGTTTACGGAGACGGTCGCTATTTTCGCGCACTTCACAAATACAATTCCACGGCGATTCGATCCTCGAAACTCACAACAGGCATGAAGGTCAGCACGCCACTACAGGCGGACCTGCAAAAGCTGTTCCCTGATTTGTGCCCAAGACCCGATTCTATCCATTCGATCAATTCGACTTCGGCAGAGCAGGGCGTTTACGTCACGCAAGGCGGTGAGACATTGTTTGAAATCGCAGGGCAACGTTTGGGGCAAGCCTCTCGCTATCTGGAAATTATGCGACTGAACGAAGTGAGTTTAGGCTCTGCTGTCACGCATGCCACGCCATTGCGAGAAGGGCTTCGTCTTGTCATGCCAAAAGAACCCCACGAATAAATCGGTGGCGAGGTTCTTGTCAAAGTTGAATTTCAATTGTCTGATGAATGGGCATCTTTCGCCTTTTCAGCAGCAATATGTCATCCGCAAACCCACTTCGAAAAATTGTCTCCGGTGCACAAACGGGAGTTGACCGGGCGGCGCTAGATGCCGCAATTTTTCTTGAAATTCCCCACGGTGGATGGTGTCCCAAAGGAAGACGGGCTGAAGATGGCGTCATTCCAGATCGCTATGAATTGAAAGAGACGACTTCTCGGGATTACTCCGTCCGGACTGAGCAAAACGTAATCGACTCAGATGGCACGATGATTTTGTTTCGCGACGAGATGAGCGGAGGCACTTTGTTGACGCTAAAGTTGGCTCAAAAACATCACCGTCCGTTCCTGTGCATTGATTTGGATGAGTTTGCTCAAAAAGAAGACTTGGTACCAAGTTCGATTTTGAATTGGATTGCGGACCAAAACATTGGCGTATTGAATGTGGCTGGTCCTCGTGAATCAAGCTCCCCCGGAATCGGGAAAATGGTGGAAGCTTTTTTAGTAAGTGCTTGGGGAGCGAGGGGAACGATTTTCGGTGCGAACCAAAGCGACTAACATCTACATTGATCAAGTGTATTAACTCGTTTTGTACCAGCTCAATGGTTGCACAGCGGAACTCGCCAAGATTTGGTTTGGAGTTCTGATTGGCCGTGTGGAAATCAAGAGTTCTCGCGGTGTTGAGATTTCGGAAGTCTTGACGACATC
>CAZQQR010000087.1:4671-11421 GCA_964595515.1 uncultured Pirellulaceae bacterium | reverse complement strand
ACATCACCAACGAGGATTTGCTTTCTTCTGGTTTTAGAAAACTTCTCGATCGAGTACCTAAGCATTGTTCGCGGCATTGCTTTGTGATGTTTCCTCAGAAACCCGAGCAAAGCATCCTCGTTTTGCTTTCCCAACTCTCTCAGCATCCAGCCAACGGCTTTGTGGATCAAATCGTGCGGGTGATCGAGCAACAATTCAGAAATTTCAAGCGTCGTCCCAAGGTCTTCTCGTTTGATAAAGTAAAAGGTGGTCACGATCGCGATTCGGTTTTTCCATAGATGCCGGGCGCGAGCAAACTGATGCAAGGGTTTCCGGCTGCGACTCAAAAGCCATGGTCCCATGATTTTGTGGCAGGAACTATCGACAAGATCCCAGTTGTTGACGCGGTCGATATTTCGCAAATAAAAGTCATAAATTGACTTTCGGCTGGCATCGACTTTGGTTCTCTCAAACTGGCGGACGAGAATAAACAAACCAGTCAGTCGGCATTCGTGAATCGGACTATCGAGTAGCTTTTTGATTTCTTCCAACTCCAAAGCCTGGAAGTCTTTTGCGATCGCGCGTTGGTCAGGAACGACGGTCCCATAAAACTGATCACCTTCTCCATATTCACCTGGTCCGGTTCGAAAAAACTTTGGGAAAAAAGCCTTCTTTTCAGCGTTCGATTTTTGGCGAATCGCCTTTTCAACTTCTTTGGCACTCTGGACGGCAGAGTTTTTCAAGGTTGGCATGTCTTTTCATCCGGTTGAATCGGTTGTGTCGAGAACAGATGGGTTTAGTGGGTGGTGAAAATTTCCGGACAGGCCGGTTAGTGCAATCGTCTCAGTGAAGTATGTCGAGGATGAAAATATCGAGGTACATTTTTACTCCTGCCGATAACGATGGGGTACGTTTCCAAGACGCTATTTGCTTGCGTTGCATGGATTGACTGTTCCCCCAATTCTCGGCGATTGAAGAATGAGTATAACGAAACAAGATGTCAACGAGTTTGATCAACTAAAACAACGTATCCATGCGAAGTTGATTGGCAAGCTTGATCTTAGTCGAGTCGGAGAGCTGGAAGGCGACGTTCTTCGGCGTGAGATCCGAGTGGTTGTCGAGCATCTGTGCGACTCTGAAAACAGCATGCTCAACCGATCCGAGCGTGATCGGTTGGTAGAAGAAGTACTCGACGAGACGTTTGGTCTTGGCCCGCTTGAGATTTTGCTCAAGGATCCAGCGATCAGCGATATTCTGATCAACGGTCCCAAAGCCATTTACTGCGAGCGAAGCGGTAAAATGGAACGCTCGAATGTCGAGTTTCGAGACAACGCCCACTTGTTGCAGATCATTGACCGAATTGTATCCAAGGTCGGTCGTCGTGTGGATGAGACCTGCCCGATGGTGGATGCTCGACTTGAGGATGGTTCTCGTGTCAACGCGATTATTCCGCCGTTGGCTTTGGATGGAGCGGCGATGTCCATTCGTCGTTTCGGTTCCAACCCGCTCAAGCTAGAAGACCTTTTGAACTTCAAAGCTTTCACTCCCGAGATGGTGATGCTCTTGGAAGGGGCAATGAAAGCCCGATTGAACATCGTTATCTCCGGCGGTACTGGTTCTGGTAAGACAACATTGCTGAACACTCTGTCGAGCTTTATTAGTAACGAAGACCGTATCATCACGATTGAAGATGCCGCGGAAATTCAGCTTCAACAGGAACACGTGGTTCGATTGGAAACACGGCCGCCAAACATCGAAGGCAAAGGTGCTGTTTCGGCGACGGACTTGGTGAAAAACTGCCTTCGTATGCGTCCTGAGCGAATCATCATTGGTGAGTGTCGTGGCCCTGAAACGTTGGACATGCTGCAAGCGATGAACACGGGTCACGAAGGTTCGTTGACCACGACTCACGCGAACACGCCTCGTGACTGTATCGCACGTATGGAAACGATGATCATGATGTCCGGTTTTGATTTACCGATCAAAGCGATGAGAACTCAGATTGCCAGTGCGGTTGACTTGGTCATTCAGGCCAACAGGCTTCAGGGTGGTCCTCGTAAAGTCACGCGAATCACCGAGATTTGCGGGATGGAAAACGAAACCATCGTGATGCAAGACATTTTCAAGTTCGACAAAACTGGCGTCGATGAAAACGGCCGAGCCAAAGGACGCTTCCTTTGTACTGGTGTTCGACCGAAGTGCATGGACAAACTTGAATCAATGGGAATCAAGCTTCCCGCCAGTATTTTCCGCGAACGAGTGATGATGGAAGACTAAACGTCGTTTCAATGAGACGATTGTTTTGGAAGAGAAAAAGCAGTCCGGCAGGCCCGAGCCGATTCTGTTTTTGCAAACAACTACCGGTCTTTTAAGTGAATACCGAGATGACGCCAAAAGCGAAATTGGATTTGGAAAAACGAGTTAAGCCATGATGACTTACATTTTGATTGGGGCGATTGCGATCGGCATCGGCGGAATGATCTTCGCTGTGTCGCTGATCTTCCAAGGCGGCGAGCGTGAAATGGTCGAAGACCGTTTGGCTTCGTTGACGCAAAACGGTGGACGAGGTGTATCCAAGTCCGCTGCAGACGCGCCCAGCCTGCTTCGGTCTCCCTTGGACGACGCTCCCGGGCAGATGGAAGAGTATTTCAAGCGATTTTTCAATCTGAAAAAGTTCCTTGAGCAATCCGGGAAAGACGTTTCCACCGCCAAGTTCATGGCCATGACGTTTATTTTCGGAGGGGTTGCCGGAGTCGCAGCTTTCATCTTTTCCCCTTGGAAATCACTGGCGATTCCAGCCGTTGGGTTGGCTGCTGTGATGCCTTACCTCTATTTTTGGTGGGTCCGAAAATCGAGACTTGCCAAGTTCGACGAAATGCTGCCGCAAGCTCTCGATCTTATGTCTCAGGCCCTTCGAGCCGGACAAAGTTTGCCTGCGGGAATTCAGTTGGTCGGTACGCAAATGGAAGATCCGCTGGGTCCCGAGTTTGCTCGCGCGTTCGAAGAACAAAACCTTGGTATTGGTTTGAGCGAAACTCTGGACTCAATGACAAAGCGTGTTCCCAACCTTGACCTGCGATTTTTCGCAACGGCTGTTGTGCTTCAGCGTCAAACAGGTGGTGACCTTGCTGAGATTTTGGACAAAATCTCTCAGCTGACTCGTGAGCGACACCAGATCAAAGGCCAAATTCAGGCGCTCACTGGTGAAGGTCGTTTGTCGGGAATCGTGCTTTTGGGACTTCCACCCGTTCTATTCGGCGTGATGCTGAAATTGAACTACGAGTACGTGATGAAGCTGTTTACCGATCCGCTGGGTCAGAAACTTTTGATCTTTGCTTGTGTTGCACAGTTCATCGGTGCGTTCGTTATCAAGAAAATTATTGACATTAAGGTGTAACCATGAAACCATTTGCAGAAATCAGCTTCATGATCTCAGCTCTCGACTTCGTCACCTTGATGCCGTTCGCTATTTTCGCTGCGATCGCAATCGGTGCTTGGGTTTTCGTTGACATGTTCTTCAACGGAAAAACTCGGTCTGAATCGCGGCTTGATCAAATCCGTGATCGGGCCAACGGCAAGTCTGGCGTTATGAAGCAGCAGGGCGGTGGTGCCAAAGAAGGAATCACCAAGCTTCTTGAGCAGGCCAGCCCGAAATTCTCAGAAGCGTTGAAACCGAAGAGTGAAAAGGACATCAACAAAATCAAGCAAAAGCTTGACGAGGCTGGATTTCGCGGAGAAAACGCCACCCAGATGCTTTCAACACTCAAGTTGTTCGCAGCCGCATTGGGCTTTTTCATCGGCGGCGGCGTTGGCGTGCTCCAAAACGGATTCTCAACCTGGGGTCTCATCTACGCGATTGTCGTAGGAGCCTTGTTCATGTTTATCCCTGAACTCATTTGTAGTCTGATGGCGGGATCACGAAAGCAAAAGTTGTTTCTCGGCCTTCCCGACGCGTTGGACTTGATGGTCGTTTGTGTCGAAGCCGGTTTGGGAATGGACCAAGCTTTACGCCGGGTAGCAGACGAGCTTGATAGCAGTCACCCAACCGTTGCGACGGAATTCAAAATTTGTAACCAGCAGCTTCAGATGGGTTCGACACGAGAAACCGTTTTAACGGAGCTTGGCCAACGAAACGGCGTTGATGATTTGAGAACGCTGTCGTCGGTAATGATTCAGGTCGACAAATTTGGTACCAGCGTTGGTAAAGCCCTTCGTGTTCAGAGTGAAGCGATGAGAACGCGACGTCGTCAAATCGCGGAAGAAAAAGCGGCCAAGACGGCGGTGAAGTTGATTTTCCCGCTCGTCCTGTTCATTTTCCCTGGTATTTTCGTGGTTCTTGTTGGTCCTGCTGCGATCACGATGGTCAACGAAATGCTGCCGCTGATGAACAAGTAATAAGGCTCGAACGGTTGGGCTTAACATGCTCAGCTCAAAAGTAGCAAAAAATCAAAAGGCTTCGCGATTGAACTCGCGAAGCCTTTTTTTATACATGTCTCGCATCATCTTTTCGCGAACCGGCACAAATTAACAAACCCTCAATGTTGGCTCAGTAGGTTTAGTCATCCAGACCAAAGAGCCTTCCCAAAAAGTGCTACCATCGGACGGAATTTTTCGGATTCAGTTTGTTTCGATAAACAGGCAAAAAGCTTGTGTTCCGATAAAACCTCTGTTGCGGATATTACGTCAATTTCAAATGACGACTGTCTCGCACAATCGTAACCATAGTTTGGTTGACGAAGCTTGATATTTGACCCAGATCTCAGCGGATCTTGCAACGGAGTAAACGCGATGACAAAAATCAAACCAACATTCTTTCTTGGTCTTGCGGTTGCGAGTTTGATGCTCGTCGGCCAAACCAACGCGCAAGAATGTTCTTCTTGCGATTCCTGCAGCTCATGCAGCCAAGCTGGTTCCTACCAAACTGGCGGCGGTGCCTACCAGACTGTGTTTGGCTACCCAACCCAAGGCGGATGTCAGGGTGGTTGCGGCGGACGAACTGGATGTTTGGGCGGTGGTTGCAGCGGACGCTTCGCTGAACTTCGTGCTCGTCACCAGCAAACGGCTGAGATCAATGACCGCACAGCCAAGCGAAATGAAGCTTGGCCAAAACCATTCAACTGTGCCAGTCGACAATTGTACTTCCGCATGTGGGAGAACATGATCGACCAAGGCTTCGAAGAGCAATGCGTTTTGAGCGCCGTTCACTTTGATGCTGAAACAAACGAACTTAACCGCCATGGACGTCACACGGTCGCGGGGATCATGCAAAACATGCCAACTGCACGTAAACACGTTTTCATCAACCAAGATGTTGATGGACAGCTGAATGATGCTCGAATGGCTTCAGTCAAAGAAACGATCAACACGTTTTACGGAACGATGGGTCCAGCCCAAGTCTCGTTCTCGACGAAACTGCCATCCAGTATTCGCGGTCCACAAGCTGAGCGAATTCAGAATCAGTTCATCAGCGGAATGCCTGCTCCGATCATCCCGATCTCATCTGGCGAAGGCGTTTCAGCCGCGGTTGGAAACTAGTTTCCAAAGTCGTCAACAAGGCCAGACGGCCGTCGATTGTTGACGTGCACGCTACCTATTTTGTATAACAAGCGGACTTGCCAATTGTGGCAGGTCCGTTTTTTTATGGTTGGACAAGAGACTTTCGATGGCGATGGACAAAAAGACGAAAAAGCGGCTGGAAGTGTTGCGGCAGAAGCTCGAAAAAGAGCAAAAGGTGTTGGCAGCTTGCAAAGCCCAGCCAGATGACGCTGCGGAACTGAAACAGGCGGAAGACAACATCGCGGCGTTCAAGGCCGAGATCGCCGAACTTCGCGGTAAATAGCCCCAGCGATTCTTTCGAATCAAACTTAGGTGAATCGTAAAAGTGTTTGGGTTTCTAAACGTAGATAAACCGACGGGGTTATCATCTCGCGCCGTCGTCGATGCCGTCCAACGATTGAACGTTGGCAAAGTCGGACATGCTGGAACTTTGGACCCATTGGCAACCGGAGTACTGGTCGTTTGCGTTGGACCGGCGACGAGATTGGCTCGATTTGTTCAGGCGCAGACCAAAAAGTACGTTGGTGATTTTCGGTTGGGAGTTACATCCGACTCCGAAGACACCGAAAGAGATTTGATTGAGCTTGAGAACGCTCCAGAAGTTACGCGAGATCAGATCGAAGAGGCTTTGCCAGCTTTCACCGGCCCAATCATGCAAGTCCCGCCGGCTTTTTCTGCTTTGAAGGTCAACGGCAAACGCGCGTATGCGCTCGCACGGCAAGGGAAACCCGTTGAACTCAAGGCGAGAGAGATTGTGATTCACTCTCTTGAGCTTTTGAAATTTGATTACCCGCATTTCCAATTGAAAATCGTTTGTAGTAGCGGAACTTACGTTCGTTCGCTTGGCCGGGATATCGGTCTGGCGGTGGAATCCGCGGCGATCATGACTGGGCTTCGGCGAACGGCGGTTGGAGGGTTTCGAGCTGACGAAGCAATTCGACCAGACGCGTTTGAAATTGGCGATTTGGAGAACAATCTTAAATCGCCCGCCGATGGATTGGCGGGTATGGTTCAGGTGAAAGTCTCAAATGAGATCGCAAATCGGTTTTTCTTTGGCGATTTCTGGAAGCCCAGTAGTTCCGATTTAGAGCAAGTATCAGGTGTTGACGAACTCGCAGCGGTTGATGAATCGAATGGGAATTTGGTTGCGATTCTGAAAAAGAAAAGCGAAGGAATCTTCAAACCTTCGATCAATTTTTCTCAGTACTGGCGAGC
>CAZQQR010000087.1:1700-4571 GCA_964595515.1 uncultured Pirellulaceae bacterium | reverse complement strand
GTGACTTCGTCTCCGTGGCGAAGCTTTTTTCTGCGACGCGTTTCAATGATCCCGTTTAAGAGAACTTCGCCGCCCTGGATCAAACGTTTGGCTTGACCACCCGTTTCCACCCCGCATGTTTTCAAAAATTGATCGAGGTCAATCGTTGGTGAAGAATCGGGAGCAATTGATTGATCTTTTGCTTCAGCAGGATTCGCTGAAACGATGGGTTCATGTTGGTTGTCAGGTGTCTGTTTCGAGTTTTCGTCCGCATCATTCATATATTACCAACGGTTGTTTTCAACGTATCCTTGTTTAATCAACAGTTCGCCTGCAACGTCGATGAACCATTCTCGTGTTTTGTCAGTGAAGTAGTTTTCCCAATCGCCGACGACGCCTTTTCGCAAAAATTCGGTGGGACGTTCTTTTGAGAATCCCGGTTTGAGCTCGTCTGGAAGTGGACCAGCCGCGGCAGGATCCACGTCAAGGAATGCAAAAAGTTTATCACGTTCGCCCTCGACGTCACGATGCAGTTCTTCGTATTTGACGAACTTAACCAGCAAGTCTGGATTTGCCTGGATCGTCTCTTCATCCGATTGGAAATGCTTGAGCCACCACTGCACAGATTCACGTACCATGATTTCATGGCACAAAAGCTGATCTGGATGTTCTTGGAAATGCCAAGGATCGTTCTGAAACCGGGTCAACGTCTCACGCATCTCAGGAATCCGCTGGAACAGACGATGGACTTGAGGATTGTTGTAAAGGTGAAATGCACGGCTGACCAAAACATCGCGACCGTCACGAATGATGGAGATATGCGGTGCGTTAGGCAGTGTGATCGGAGCAAGTGTTTGAGGAGTTCGGTCTCCAATGACTGTTGCATCTGGATCAGCGGCGGCAATCATACATTGCTTGATCAAAGGCTGAAGATGCTGAGCAACTGTTTCGCGATATATTTCAGGATCGCCGTGGGGTATCAAGTCATCGGAATGAAGCCGCTGAATGATTTCTTGCCAGTGAAATTCACCAAGGCAACTAATCTGCGGGTGACTGCTTAAAAGCTTACCCAGCCAATTTGTGCCGGATTTCATGAATCCACGCAGGCAGAAGAAACGTTTTTGATCCATTGGCTTTCTAGTATTTCGATTCTGCCGTTTTCAGCTCAATGTTCGTAATTACGGCGAACCACAAAGTCATTCAGCACCGTTGCGAGACGATTAGTCATTGTCTAAAACGACGAAGTCAACGTCAACGCGGCAACGAACCGTTTGTCGAAATTGAGATGGCATAACAAGGATAACGACATGGATAAAATCAATCTTACTGAAAAATTCGGTTTGTTCACCGATCAGTGGTCACCAAAAATTGTGGCTGAATTGAACGGGCAGCATGTGAAGCTTGCGAAACTCCAGGGCGAGTTTGAGTGGCATCAACATACAGATGAGGATGAGCTATTCTGGGTTGTCAAAGGTACTTTGTTGGTGCACTTTCGCGACAAAACAGTTGAGCTTGAGCCCGGAGAAATTCTTGTGATCCCCAAAGGTGTGGAGCACAAGCCGGAAGCCAAGGAAGAGGTTCATCTGGCCTTTTTTGAACCCGTCGGTACTCTCAATACAGGCGATAACGTTGACAGTGGCCGAGCCGTGAAAGAGCTGGATCGGATTTAGCGTTTTGGCCTACAAAAAATCAGGTCCGGCATTCGGCAAGTATTTGTGTCAGACTTTTGTCCATCTCTGCTGCACGAATCGGCCATGAGACGTTGGATTGCATGGCTTTGGAAGTTTGCAGTTCGAACAAGTCGGCTTTACGGTTTCGTTTTTGTGCAAAATTCAAAATCAGCCGCACTGCGTCGTCGATATCGTTGTAGAGTCTTTCCGCCAAATACTCGGAATTTGAATCAGGCGTATTCACGCTAGACAATTGGCCGCTGGGACCTGAGAGGCTGAGCAGTCCAGGGTACGAAAGCCGATTGGGAAGGACCGGATGCAGCCCCGCGATGATTGCTTCCGCAGTCGACAGCCCAAAAAATTCATGGTCTGCAGTGGATAGGAATAAATCGGCCTCTGCCAGCGCGATCCAGTAATCTTCGCGACTATCTTGGTAACCAAACCGAAGAATCTGTTCTCCGAATTCGTTTTCGATTTGTGAGAATGGCTCAGGTATTCGCTGAAAAGATTGACCAACCACGCTGATTCTGAAATCCAGTGACGTTTGTTTCAGCTTTCGAAGTGTTTCCAAAAGTAGATCTGGACGTTTGTCGTGCTCCCAACGCGCCGCCCATACGATCCGAACCGGATCCCCTGAGTCTCGTCTGGATTTTCGTCTACCTGCAAAATCCTCCAAATCGATTTGCGGAAGTTCAATCCCCGGCGAATGAATGGAGCTTTTGTTTCGAATCGTTTCGATCGCCGTCGAGGGTCGAAAATCTGGCCATCGGCTCATCTTCTTCGTCAGTTCATCCAGCATGGATTCCAGGTTGAATGAAGAATTAAACCAGTTGCGATCCGATGCCAAGGCTGAAGTAAAATTGGTGAATCGAAAATGGTCGTCGCGGGGATCGTCGAACCGGTTCGGATAAACAAACTGGTTCTCATGAAAGTAAATCATCGTCGGCGTTCGAGCTGGGAGGCGCAGCATGCCTTTTAGCTCTGCGAGATTAAGCATGTCGGTGCAAACCACGACGTCCCAGGGAAAGTCTTCATCGGGATCCTGTGCTGCCAATTGCTTTTGAATCTGCTCCGTAAAATAGATGCTTGAGTGACGCATCCGCCACTTCCAATGACGACCAGGAAGCGTCATGGTTGTCCAGTTGTGTTGACTGTTGGCGACCCAGCCATCGTGGAATGCTTTGTGGCTGCCTCCATAAAATGGCTGTAGCGCCAGAACGTT
>CAZQQR010000087.1:0-1600 GCA_964595515.1 uncultured Pirellulaceae bacterium | reverse complement strand
AAACGAATCTTCAGCAAACGAATCTCTAAATTGTTCGAACGTATTCCAATGCTCAGGCAATGGAGCGGTGACATCGACCGGTGTTTTGGCGATTGGGTGAATGAAACCTAGCTGACGTGCGTGCAAGGCGATCCATCGTTTTCTCAAGTCATCCGTGTTGGGGCCAAATTCATTTTCCGAACCGTAAAGGGCGTCGCCGATGATTGGAAAACCCCGTGAGGCACACTGGATTCTGATTTGATGGGTGCGTCCCGTTTCCAATTCAATCTCCAAAAAGCTTCTGTCGCCGGTTGTGGCGATCTTTTTGAATTTCAGAATCGCATGTTTGGCACCCGGTTCGCCTTCCTTCGAAATCTCCGATTTTGCTTGGTCGGGGATTTTTCGCATCCAGTCGGTCCATGTTCCTTCGTCTTTACCCGGATCGCCTTCGACAACCGTCCAGTATTTTTTGACCACCGTCCGTTCTTGGAACTGTGTTGAAATTCGTTTGGCTGCCCGAACATTTTTAACGACGACGATGACGCCTGAGACTGGACGGTCAAGCCGATGGGGAACACCGAGATAAACTTTGCCTGGTTTCTCGTCGCGAATTTTGAGAAAGCTCTTCATGCGAAGTTCTAAACTGTCGATTCCAGGTGGCCCTTGGGTCAACAGTCCGCCAGGTTTATTAAGAACCAAGCACGCGCCTTCTTCGAGCAGAATGTCGGGATCAGGAAGTGCCACTTGAGTTTTCTTTCTGACTAGAACTTACACTGCGCTGCTTGCTGCCAAGCGATGCCAATTTTCTGGGAATCCAAAAACAGTCTTCGCTCGGTACTTGAACAAACGGAATTCCGGCGACACGGTTTAACCAAAACGACGGAAACTAACGTTCGGGATCAACAGGGGAGGTGGATCGCATCGCAGAGCACGCGAACGAAAGGCTTGGCGGTTTTGAACAGGTCAATCAAAGTCGTGATCAGTTTCGGGTCTTCGATGTCCTTGAACGTCAACATGGTCATCCCGATGTGATCTTTCATTTTAAGATCGGCAATCATTGGGTGCTCGGCATCGTAGCCGCGTGGTGGTCTTTTTAGTGTGTCACCGTGCATGTCAAACGTGTCGCGGAACTTTTTCGGTTTGCCACGTTTCCAGTATTTTGGGTCGTCGTCGATTAAGGTCCGAATTTTGGCAAGCGTTGGACCATCCGGGTGCCACATGCCAGCTCCAACGAAGACTTCATTTTGATCAACGTGGAAATAGAATCCCGGAGCGTGGACGTCTTTGCCGGCTTCGTGACGAAAGTGAACGCCAAGATTGGTTTTGTAGGGAGCTTTGTTTTTGGAAAACCGGGTATCACGATAGATACGCATCAACGAGCCACCGGACTTTTTGGGAACCGCCAAAAAGTGCGGTGAGACTTTTTTGAGCGGAGCGGCGATCTCAGTCACGAGTTCAAGTGCCGGGTTCAGCACGGATTCCTCGTAGCGAGGTTTGTTGGCTTGGAACCAATCGCGATTGTTGTTTTTTGAGAGTTCTTTGAAGAACTTACGAGCGTCTTTTGGGAATCCTTGGAACATTCCTCCGATTGTACGTTTTTAAAAGCAGACTTGGCAAGCGG
>CAZQQR010000086.1:13586-17710 GCA_964595515.1 uncultured Pirellulaceae bacterium | reverse complement strand
TAGTTTTCGACAACCGGGCCTTCCATCGAAGGATCGTATCCATCAAGAAAACTTGAAAGCGAACGATTTCGGTAGGGTTGTTGAAGCTTACGGACGGCTTTTGACTCAATTTGGCGAACGCGTTCACGTGTGACAGAGAAAATCTTGCCGACTTCTTCCAATGTGTACGAGTAACCGTCAGCCAAGCCGTATCGAAGTCGTAGAATCTCTCGCTCGCGATAGTTGAGGTGCTCCATCGCTTCTTCAATTCGTGACTTCAGTGCTGCCTGATGCGTTTCGTAAAGTGGATCGTCGTCGCGATGATCCTCAAGAAACTCGCCAAAGTAGCTGTCATCGTGATCGCCAACCGGCTGATCCAATGAAAGCGGCGTTCGAGCCATTTTCATAATGATTCGTGTGTCATCCAGCGAAAGCTTCGCTTTTTCAGCGATTTCTTCAGCTGATGGCTCACGACCAAGCTCTTGAACCAGATCTCGCATCACGTTTCGAACTTTGCTCATCGTGTCGATCATGTGAACAGGCACACGAATCGTACGACTTTGATCCGCGATCGCTCGTGTAATCGCCTGACGAATCCACCAAGTCGCATAAGTCGAGAATTTGTAACCACGTTCGTGCTCGAATTTGTCGACCGCACGCATCAGACCTGTGTTTCCTTCTTGGATTAGATCCAAGAAGCTCAAACCACGATTTCGATATTTCTTGGCAATCGAAACCACCAATCGAAGGTTTCCAGCCGAAAGAATTCGCTTAGCTGCATCCTGAATCTGGTGAAGTTTCTTGGTCTTTTGAATGCGACGGTTCAGTGTCGCTGGTGTCTCAAAGGTTTGCTCCATCAAGTAGTGTAGCTCGGCCCGAATTTCTTCGAGGCTGCGTGAACCAACAAACCCAGTTTCACGGGCTTCTTCGAGCAATCCCATGAGTGACTGCATACGAGTGTTGATTTCGTCAAGCTGTTCGAACAACGGCTGAAGTTTGTTGTATCGAAGATTCAATTCTTCAACCAGTTTGACACATTTGTTTCGGCGAATCGCCAACCGACGCCATGCCGCCCGACGCTGCTTGATAGGATTGGATTGCGAAGCGGCAAAGTAGAAATCCCGCTTATTCTCGTTAAGAAGGAACTTGAGCGTTTTCAAGTTTGGCTTAAGACGCAACATGATACGTTGCTTTTCAGCTTTGTTGGTGACTGAAACTTCGATCGTGCGATCAAGACGAAGCTTTTTGTCGAACACTTTCTGAAGCGCGTCAAAGGCACCTCTGAGCATGAAATCGGTGGCGAGCATCGTGTTTCGAAACGAGAAACGGGCTTCATCAATGCTGACGGCCGCGTCGACTTCTTCTTCTCGTGTCAGCAATGGAATTCGACCCATTTGCATTAGGTAGACGCGTACTGGATCGTCAATCGCGTTCTCGCTGGCCTTAGGAGCCGTTTTGGCTTCTTTAGTCTCAGTTGTCTTAGGCTTGAGCGTTTGTTTTGTCTTGGTACGGGGCATGTTGTTTTCCTCGGTGTTGTGTTCTCTGAATCCTCCTAAAGCAGAGCGAGTGCCAAAATTCCAAAACGATCAGTCGTACTCGATTAGACACGACAAAAACCGTGATTTACACGGGACAAAAACCAAATCCAGGCGTTTTCCCACCCCGGTTCACGTTGCCAAAGATCAACGTATTTGAGGATGTTTGGACGCATGTTGCGAAAATTCAACGTGGCGACTGGTAAACGTTGACGTTGGTCTGTCGACTAATGAATAGCCCGCGGATTGATCCTCCAACTTTGTCGCTTGCCCAATCAAACCGTCGGCCCGTAGAATTGGCCGTTGGACTTGGGCAAAGTTATGCTCAGGTCATGATTTTGGTGAAGACGTATTCGACGGGATGAAGACTTGGCGGAAGAAGACTACTACAAAGTTCTGGAGGTCTCACGCAGCGCCTCTGCAGAAGAAATTCAAAAGGCGTACCGAAAGCTAGCCAGAAAGTACCATCCTGACCTTCACGCGGAAAAGGACGAAAAGGACAAGGAACAAGCCAAGCAGCAATTTCAAAAGATCCAACAGGCCTACGACGTTCTCAGCGATCCTGAAAAACGCAAGATGTACGACCAGTTCGGATCGAGCTACGAACAATTTGGGGGCAACCCTTACGGAGGTGGTGGTTCTCCATTTGGCGGTGGAGGAGCCGGAGGCTTTGATTTCAGTCAAATTTTTGGCGGAGCGCAGGGCGGCGGAGGAGCCGGTGGCGGATTCGAACAGATCTTCAAACAAATGGGGGGCATGCCTCCCGGTGCCGGCCAGCCTCGTGGCCGAGCCCCAGCCAAAGGCCAGGATCTGGAGCAGGAGATTACCGTCCCGTTCGCGGTTTCGGTCTTGGGCGGCCAACACCAATTGAGCTTTCAACGTCGTAGCGGAAAAATCGAAAAGATCGATGTCAAGATTCCAGCGGGTATCGAACCGAAAAAGAAGATCCGGCTGCGCGGGCAAGGTCTCGCCAGCAATTCGGGTGGCCCAAAAGGCGATTTGATGGTGACCGTCAAAGTCGCACCGCACCCAAGCTTCACCCGCAAAGGGATGAATCTCTTGGTCACCGTTCCGATTACGATTATCGAGGCAGTCGAAGGCGCCAAAGTCGATATCCCGACGCCTTACGGCACGGTTGCTTTGACCGTTCCTCCCGGTTGCTCCAGCGGAAAATCGCTGCGGCTCAAAGGGATGGGAATCAAAGGAGCCAAACGAACTGGGGACTTAATCGCTTCGCTTCACATTATGGTTCCTGATGAAATATCAGATTCAGATCGCGAGCATTTGAAACAACTGGACGATCGCTGGAACGATCACGAACTTCGCAGTGAACTGGCTTGGTGAGGTTCACCACGCCGGAACAAAGGTCCGCGTTTTAGCGAGTCTATTTTTTGGCCTCGTTCTTTTGATGCTCTCTCATGGCTCTCGCGACTCGTTCGCGAAGCGCGCTGTTATCCGAACTTCTGAGTGAACTGGAACTCGGGCTATTTGCGGCATAACTATAGACCAGTTCGTCAGCACTATAGTGTTGGTCTTTGTTGAGGTCGGCAGAGATTTTCGGTGGCCGACGCATCTTCTTCATTTCGGCCGGCCCAATAAGCCCGTCGCCATCGGAATCGAACGAATCAATCAGGGAATCAACGTATTTCCGATACTTGTCCCGACTGCTTTTGGAAACGGTCGCTAAGATTTTTTTGACATCTACTTTTTCGGCAGGCAATGGAACACCAATTGTCTGAAGAGCCATTACTCCCGCCAACTTGTATTCAATCCTCTCGTCGCCTCGCTCATCTGCCGCTGAGATGGCAATGCGAATGGCATCGCGTGCACTCGGTCCAATAGCTTCGATCGCGTAAACCAGGTGGAGATAATCCAGACTAAAAGAAGTTTCGCCTTTGCCAAAATGCTTCAGAGCTTTCTGGTGGCGTTTTGAAATCGCGTCGAAATGAGAAAGCAATGTGGGTACGACAGGATGAGCGGCATCACCCAAATGCTCCACAATTCTTATCAGTGACCGGTGATCTCCTTCCGGATTGGCCCCAATCGTTTCGATCAAATGGTCGATAATGTCGGCTTGGTAATTCTTTAACTGTGTAGTGGCAATCTGGCTCAGTAGACTGCTAGAAGAAGTCATACTCTTGATAAGAATCGATACGCGATCTTCTTGAGAGACTTTGGATTCAGAAAGCATCGTAAACGCATACTGAATTAAGTTTGCATCATTTGATGCGATTCCATTCTCAATCAGCTTGTACTGATTCCCTTCGTCAAGCATTCCGAACAATCTGTTATTGCTGGAGTAAGCCAAATACGCTTGGCGGCTAACGACGAGGTCTTTGTCAAAAGCCAGCTTTGAGATGACTTCCAAAGAACGATCGACGTCTTTATTGGATTGCGAACTTGTCTTTTCTGATTGGGCATTGGCAAAATTGCAATTCGAAATAAAAACCAGAATCACGAATAGCAGATTGATTACACAGCGCATGATCGCCCCCAAACAATGGTCCGTTGATGTCTTACAATCCATGAAACCAACCTCGTCTCAATAAGTTCTGAAGAAATAGAATACAGGTAGATTCAACCAGAAAGGTCTGTGCGAAACGCATCAAG
>CAZQQR010000086.1:0-13486 GCA_964595515.1 uncultured Pirellulaceae bacterium | reverse complement strand
ATCGTGGCCGGTCCTTAAACCGAAGCGAGCCATCATTTTGCCAACGACTGATTTTCTTGACTCAAATCACACCAAATCCAAGGCAACGTTTTATTCGTTGACTCGATTGTGATACGATAATTGGCTCACTTCCGAAGGCCGCTGATGACTGACAAAAAACGATATCGCTCAATCCTCCTGTTCGGCGCTCCCGGCGTCGGAAAAGGGACCCAAGGAAAGATCCTTGGATCCGTTCCCGGGTTCTTTCACCTATCGGTCGGTGACGTCTTTCGTTCGATCGACATTGGCTCGGAACGCGGCAAAGAAATTTGCGAGTACACTTCAAAAGGCCAATTGGTGCCCGACGAATTGACCGTCGACATTTGGAAACATGCCTTGGAGGCCTACGTCGCTTTGTCGTGGTTCAAACCACGTGAAGACATTCTTGTCCTCGATGGTATCCCACGCAACGTTGCCCAAACAGAATTGGTGGCCGATCGGATCGACATTCGAAAAGTCATTCACCTTTGCTGTGCCGACACCGAAGAGATGATTCACCGAATGCGCCGCCGAGCGATTCGAGAAAATCGTGCTGACGATGCGAATGAAGACGTGATCCGCAAACGATTCGAAGTCTATCGGGCTCAGTCTGAACCAGTTCTCAACTGCTACTCTGAGGACATGATTTCAGTCGTCGAAGCAACCGGCTCGCCCGCCGAAGTGCTAAAACACATTCTGGATGCGTTGATTCCGATTCAGAACGAGCATTTTGAAAAAGAACTTACCGGGTAGGGCAGATTGTTGCTGAGGCCGAGAGCCCGCGAAGATGGAGATCAGGAGGGAAGTCCCGCTCCGGATCGGTCCTCCAGTGGTCTTCACTTTCGAGCCGCAAGAGCCCGCAGAGGGAGGACCTTATCCCGAAGGGATTTTAGCCATTAGCCGGATATTGAGCGAAGCGATATTTCCGGAATCCGCGACATAGTCAAAACGTATCCCGAAGGGATTAAAGCAACTCATTTATAAACATGCTGGAATCCCTTCGGGATAAAATTAGCGTTTGAAATCATTCCGGTGGTGCGCTCCGCGACCACCGGCTAATAGCTTCAATCCCTTCGGGATACGTCGGTTGTGAATGCTTCTGGATTCCGGAAATATCGCTTCGCTCAATATCCGGCTAATAGCTAAAATCCCTTCGGGATAAAATCCAAACTCACCTAGGAATCCGGTACGGGGAACTTGTTTCGTTTTCAATCACTCGCTCAAGGCATCTATGGCGACCTGCAACTTCCCCGGAAATCAACTTCGGCCTGGGAATCAACTTCGACAATTCGCTCGACTATTCGAAACATCTGCCGCCGGCGTGGTCAGCATTAGTCGAGACCTTCGAGTTCCATGAACGGTTGATCGACCACGCAATCGGACCGGTATGGGAAGCCAACCACGTGTGGCTGGCTACGCCGCAAAAACCCACAACGCGACCGCCTTCAAGCTCTATCCCAACCTGTTGCTATTTCGAGATACAAAACAGGTGCTTTTCGCCGCGGATAAACAGCTGATCATCAACAGGTGCTGGAGTTGCGTCCACTGTTTCGCCAACGGAGTTCGTTGCCACCACTTCGAATTTATCAGCGTCTTTAAGCACAACTGTGGTTCCGCTGCGGCCGGTCAGGAAAACATAACCACCGGCGGCAATAGGAGAAGCGTAAATGCTACTCAAACCGTCGACCCGGCTAAGTGGATAAATCTCTTTTCCGGTTGCTGCTTCAAAACAGGAAACCATTCCCGTTTTCCCTTTGTGAAAATAAAGCCGTCCGTTGGACAAGAGCGGCGACGCGATATCTGGAGTATTTTGGTTGACGGACCACTTAACCCAGCCAGTTCCTTCGAGACTTCCTTTGCCGTTTAGATCAAAAGCCCCGAGGTAGCTTCCGCGATAACCACTTCCGACAAAAACCAATCCGTTTTCCCCCACTGCAGATGCACAGGGCCGGTCAGTCTGACCACCACATTGCCATACTTCCTTGCCCGTCTCGAGATCATAACCGCGAGCCTTGGTTTGGCCGTTCATCACAACTTGTTGCTTTCCATCATGCTCAGCGATAAAAGGAGTTGACCAATTCGTCGGCTCATCGCGTTCTGTTTTCCAAACGGTTTTCCCGGTGAGTTTATCCAAAGCAAACAGAGCGGACTGGCCTTCGTGATCCCAAGGAACAATGATTTTGTCGCCAGCCAAAGTAGGCGAACTGCCTTCGCCAAAAGAATTTCGGGTTTGCATTTTCCCAAGATCGTCCCGCTTCCAAACTAACTCTCCATCCATCGAGTAACAGAAAAGCCCGCGGGATCCAAAATGTGCATAAACGTGTTTCCCATCGGTACAAGGAGAAGCCGAAGCGTAATTGTTGGTACCGTGGGTTCCCTGGTGCGGTGTCGCTTCGGTGGCGTCCTGCTCCCAAACTTTGTCGCCCGTTTTTCGATCGAAACAGATCACTTTAAAAACCGTCTTGGTTGGAGGAGCACCACCAAACCCGCCTCGGCCTCCGCGGCCACCACCTCGCTGAGGTCGTCCGCCTTGCGGCCTTCCTCCTCCTTGTGGTCGACCACCGCCTTGCTGTCCGCCATTGCCGGCAGCGGCTTCTGATACACCCGTTACCACAAAAACTTTGTCGTCCCAAATCACAGGGGAGCCTGAGCCCTTGCCCGGAATCTCGACTTTCCATTTTACGTTCTTGGTGGCGCTCCACTCCGTTGGTGGAGTTGCCTTTGTCGCCGACCCGTTGCCTGTTGGACCACGCCAGTGCCCCCAGTTATCAGCCTCTGCAAACGAACAAAAAAGCAACAGTGTCAAAACAGGGCAGACAAGTTTCAAAAACATTGGGAGGCTCACTTTTTTCAATCTCATTCGGCGACGTGAATACGATACGTTTGGACTGTATTCTAAAAATTGGTAGCTGGACTGCCAACGATTTGAAAACGGCAATCGTTGGCAAATGCACAAATCCGTACCCAACACCACAAGAAACAGCATCGAGGATTTACATATAACCAATGGTCAAGCGCGATGTTCCGTAATCAATTGGCGGTTTATCCGATTTTGTCTTTGCCCATGATCGGTCGAAGAACTTCCGGAATCGTAACACTACCATCTTCGTTCTGATGGTTCTCCAAAATTGAAATCAAAGCTCGACTCAATGCGAACGCGGTTCCGTTGAGCGTATGCACAAAATTCGTTCCCTTTTTCTCTTTTTGCTTGTAGCGAATATTAAGTCGTCGCGATTGGTAATCGGTGCAGTTGGACGTGCTGGTTACCTCACCCCACTCCCCGCCATCGCCTCGCCCCGGCATCCAGGCTTCCAAATCGTACTTTCGGTACGCAGGCCCACCAAGGTCACCCGTCGCGGTATCAACCACGCGGTAAGGAACACCAATCGAGTCAAACAAATCACACTCGATTTGCCGAAGCTCTTCGTGAAGAGCATCGCTTTGCTCCGGTAGCGTGAATGCGAACATTTCAATTTTCGTAAATTGGTGAACGCGATAAAGCCCACGTGACGCGCGGCCAGCGGCACCTGCTTCCGTCCGGTAGCAATGGCTAATCCCACAAAGCTTGATCGGCAAATCGGTGTCCATCAAAGTCTTGCCGCTATATAAACCGCCAAGCGTAATTTCTGCCGTCCCGATCAGCGACAGATTCATATTCTCAATGCTGTAAATCTGAGTCTCAGGACCACGCGGCATAAACCCGATTCCTTCCAGCACAGAATCCTGAGCAAGGTCAGGTGTGATCGTCGGAATGAATCCCCGTTTCGACAACTCTTGAACCGCGTATTGCTGAAGCGCCAGGTCCAACAAAACCAAATCGCCTTTGAGAAAGTAAAACCCGTTCCCGGTCGTTCGCGCTCCACCTTCAAAGTCGATCCAATCGTGTTTTTGACCAAGCTCTAAATGGTCTAAAGGCTGAAAGCCAAACTCACGAGGCGCGTGCTTGCCGCGGCTGATCTCCAAATTCGCTTTGTCATCCACACCCACAGGACAATCAGGGTGAGCCATGTTCGGAACCGCCAACTGGATCTCTCTAATCTCAACATCCAATTGATCATGTTCGTTCTGGGCAACGTCTTTCTTTTTGGAAAGCTCGCGGGCCAAGACTTTGAGCGATTCTCGCTCGGCGTCATCCTTGGCTTTGCCGATCTTTTTTGATTCGGCGTTGGATGCCGTATTAAGATCCTGGACTTCCTGAAGTTTCGCTTTTCGTTTGGTCTCGAGTTCAACCAATTTATCAATATCGACCGTGATATTTCGGTTGGCGCAGTTTTGTTTTACCGCATCGGCGTTGGCAAGAATGTATTTTCGATCAAGCATTGAGTTCTAATTTCAAGTTTCAAGTAAGTACGATATTCGTATCTTGGTTCAATTGATTGGTTCTATTGGATTTTTGCAATTTCATCCCATAGACAAGCACTGGCCTTGATTCCACGATGGAAATCTTCCAATGAAAACTTCTCATTGGGACTATGTAAATTGTCGTCGTCTTGGCCCCAGCCAAGCAACAGGGTATCGATTCCCAGTAACTGAGTAAAGTTGTTCACGACCGGAATACTCCCGCCTGATCTAACAAATACAGGCTTCGTTCCAAACCCAGACTCGATGGCGCGAGCAGCAGCATCCATGAACGGACTATCAAGCGAAAGGACAAAACCAGGGGCACCGTGAAATGGCTTGAAATCCATTTCGATTCCGGGCGGACACAACTCTTCTAATTTCTTACGCAGGCTTTCGGTTATCTCATCCGGATCTTGATCTGGAACAAGCCGACAACTGAATTTCGCACCCGCTTTGGCTGGCAAAACAGTTTTCGCACCCTCGCCTTGATAGCCGCTCCACAGCCCGTTGATATCAAACGTAGGTCTGGCCCATCGTCGCTCCAGCGTCGTGTATCCCTCTTCGCCAGCCAGCGCGGTTAATCCTAATTCATCCTTGTACTCATCATCGGAAAACCCAAGTTGGCCAAATTGTTCGCGTTCTCGTTCACTGAGATCCTGAACTTTGTCGTAGAAGCCAGGAATTTGGACGCGGCCGTCGCCGTCAATCAAACCCGCCAAAATTTTACAAAGCGCGTTAGCAGGGTTTGCAACCGTTCCACCAAACGAACCCGAGTGAAGGTCGCGATTGGGCCCAGTCAGGTCCAATTGAAAATAAGTGATTCCTTTGAGCCCGTAAGTAATCGCCGGCTGACCAGGACCATACTGCGAACAGTCACTGATGACGGCAATATCTGCCGCGAGCTTTTCTTTAACCGGAACGTCTTTGTCATACTCGCCTTTTAAGAAAGCGGACAATCCTGCACCGCCTGATTCCTCCTCGCCTTCGACTAGAAATTTAACCTGCACGGGAAGATCGCCCTTCGCTTTAAGGTACGATTCGACTCCGAATAGATGAGTCACGAATTGACCTTTGTCATCCGTCGCTCCCCGCGCGTAAACTTTTCCGTCACGAACCGAAGGCTCAAACGGAGGCGTATCCCACAACTCATACGGATCCGGCGGCTGAACATCGTAATGACCATAAACCAGAACCGTGGGAGCGCCTTCGATTTTTGGCGACTCGGCATACACCAGCGGATGGCCACATGTTTCGATAATCTCGGTTTTGAGATCCAAAGCTCTCAGCTTATCCGCCAACCAGTCGGCGGCTTGGCGAACATCTTTGTCGAACGCGCTGTCAGTACCGATACTGGGCATTCGAAGCCACTCAAACAGGTCGGACTCAAACCGATCGTGGTTGTCGGTTAAATAAGAATCAAAATCTGACATGGAAGGTCCTTTTTATTTTCCGCCGCGTGACTCAGTAAAGCCTATCAATCAGGCCGAGATTTCGGGTTAGAGAAATGGTCAGTGTGGGTCGCCAGTGAATTAAAACTTGCCCCTTGGAAAAATCCCAGGAAACAAAAACCCAACTAAATGTCGTGTAAAAATCCCGGCCAAAATCCTCAAGCCGGAAACGTTTCGCTGACTAGAATGGTGTTTGGGTAACAATATAACGATGTCGTGCAAAATCGACTACGAGCAGGACCCTCAAGTCCATTTTCGGACTTGACCGGATTTGGGATCCGGCCCATGCTTGATCAATAAAATTACTTGTAAGATTGTCAAATTTCGGTCACATTATCTCCTCAACCAAAGCGTTTTCGAGGATTGAGAACATCATGTCTGAACAGGAATCATCCGGTACTGCCACCGCCGAGCCGATTGTAAAATCAACCGTCAAAGCCAAGAAGGATGAAAAACGGAAACGACAACCGCGTTACCAGGTATTGCTTTGGGATGACGATGATCATTCCTATGAGTATGTGATCCTGATGATGCGACAGATTTTCGGCCATTCCTTCAGCAAGGGATTCGAAATCGCTAAAATGGTTGACTCGGCAGGACGAAGCATTTGTCTGACGACCACCAAAGAGCACGCGGAACTAAAGCGTGACCAAATCCACGCCTTCGGAAAAGATTTTCTGATCGAGCGTTGCAAAGGTTCCATGTCAGCCACCATCGAACCCGTTCCTGGCGAGTGAATTTTAATTCGCCAATCTCCAACTGGATGTTCTACGTCCAATGACTTGCGGCAAAAAAGAACCACGAAAGAATCCCTTGGCCGCAAAACTCAAAACCGTCACGCTTGGTTGCAAAGTCAATCAGTATGAAACTCAGTTCGTCCGCGAAGGCTTAATCAAGGCTGGATTCGCCGACGCCAATGACGACGACCAATCCGCTGATCTGTGCATCGTCAACACTTGCACGATCACCAACGAAGGTGACTCCAAAAGCCGCCAGATCATTCGGCGCATGAACCGTGACAACCCGGACGCTCGAATCATCGTCATGGGCTGCTACGCCACGCGTGAACCAGAGGCCGTCGCTAAACTTCCCGGTGTTGCCGAAGTTGTCACTGACAAACGAGAATTGCCAGATCTATTGGGACGATTTGGAGTCGTCGACATCCCCAACGGAATTTCCGGCCTGAACAATCGTCACCGTGCCTACGTCAAAGTTCAAGACGGATGCTTGTTGCGTTGCAGCTACTGCATCATCCCTACAGTTCGGCCTGACATGTTCAGCCGCCCCATGGCCGAAGTCCTCGACGAGTGCCGCGTTCTGATCGACAACGGATTTCGAGAAGTCGTTTTGACGGGGATCCATCTTGGCCACTACGGCGTCGACTTTAATAAGGGGAAACCGAAATCAGAATGGACTCGGCTCTCTCACCTAGTTCGTGAAATCTGCAAATTATCTCCCGACGTTCGTGTTCGCATGTCGAGTATCGAAGCCACCGAGGTCACGCGAGAACTAATCGAAGTCATGCAGGATTATTCTGATCAAGTCTGTCCTCACCTGCATGTCTGTCTTCAAAGTGGAAGCGATCGAATTCTCCGAGGGATGAAACGCCGATGGACGCGGCAGCATATTATTGACCGCTGTGAGTTGGTTAAAAATGAACTTCACCTGCCCGCGTTTACGACTGACGTGATTGTTGGATTCCCGGGTGAGACCGAAAAGGATTTCGAAGACACGGTCGACGCTTGTCGTCAAATTGGATTTTCCAAAATCCACATGTTCCCGTTCAGCCCGCGTCGAGGTACACCCGCGGCGGATATGACGGATCAAATTCCGAAGCAAGTCAAATCGGAGCGGGGCAGGGCAATCAGGAAACTAGAATCCGAACTCAAGCTTGAGTACTTTCAAACGCTTGTCGGCGAAGAACTCCAACTCTTAGTCGAAAACGTTGATGACAATGGGACCGTTTCGGGAACCTCGTGTCGATATGCCCACGTGGTCGTTGAAGATCCAGGAGCCCAAGACAACTCTTTGATCACGGTGATAATCAAATCTGCGGGTGAAAAACTGATCGGCGAACTTGCCTAGGACAGAGGCAGGCCGGGCGATCTCGTCGTTTTCAGGATTTGGATTTAGGATGACAGAAGAAGAACAGCAACAGGACCGGCTCGATCTAAAAATTCTGCCGCTCACGCTGTGTCTTTATATGGTGATGCTGGGAATCGTCGCCAACTGGATTTCCAATTGGTTCATGCCGATGAGCATGGGGCAGGCCTGGGGGTTCCTTGGACTGCTACTGTTGTTCATCGCATTCCAAACCACCAAATGGTGTTTTCGACTGTTCGCTGCGGCAAACACAAACACCAACACGACCAAGCCAGCCCTCACGATCGTTGATACGGGGCCATACAAATATTCACGCAACCCGATGTACCTTTGCTACCTGGTTGGGTACGCCGGATTAGCATTGCTGATGGACTCGCCGATCATGTTTGTCGTGATGTTCTATTTCGGCTACTTGCTGACAACCATCGTCATCAAACCGGAAGAGGAATATCTCGAGCGACAGTTCGGCGAAGAATATCTGGCGTACAAGAATTCACGACATCGCTGGGTTTAGATCCCCAACCAGTTCTACCACTGGGTGGTCGCTTTTGGATTTTCCAAGCCTAGCTTCTTCATTTTTTTGTAAAGCGTCGTTCGGTTGACTCCCAACTGATCCGCTGTCTCGTTACGATTCCAATTGTTCTCTCGAAGACACTGCAGAATAATTTGTCGTTCGGGTGCCTCTAAAGCTTCTTTGAGTGTTTGTCGTTTTCCACCCGTCGCAGCCGGTATCGTGATTGCGTCCGACGTACAGGCGGTGATGTGTGACGGTAAGTCTTGCAATCCCAAGTGCGGGCCTTTGCCAAGCAAGACTGCTCGTTCAACGATGTTCTGAAGTTCACGAACGTTACCCGGCCAGTTGTATTGCTGAAGTGCATTGATGGCTACCGGATCGAAGCCTTCGATTTCTTTGGATTCTTCTTCGCAGACTTTAGCCAAGAAATGCTGAGCCAGGACAAGGATGTCGGTCGTTCGTTGACGCAACGATGGCAATTCAATGTTGATCACGTTGACGCGGTAGTAAAGATCCTGGCGGAATCGGCCTTCGGCGACAGCAGTGGAAAGATCCTCATTCGTTGCCAAAACGATTCGCGTGTTAACTTTGAAAGTCTCCGTTCCACCGACTTGCTCAAACTCAAGCTCCTGCAGTACTCGCAGTAGTTTGACTTGCATTGCGGGCGAAGCGGTTCCAATTTCGTCGAGGAAAATCGTTCCGCCATCGGCTTGCTTGAACTTACCAATCTTGTTGCCGGTTGCTCCCGTGAACGAACCGGCTACGTGGCCAAACAATTCGCTTTCGAGCAAGTTTTCAGGAAGTGCACCACAGGCGACCTCGACAAAGGGAGCTTTGCGCCGATCGGATCGTTGGTGAATCGCCCGAGCAATCAGTGACTTACCTGTTCCGCTCTCGCCAGTGATCAGCACGGTGGCTTTGGTCTCGGCAATGCTGTCGATCATGTCGAATGTTTTTTGCATCCGAGGATCGTTGCCGATGATATTGTGACGACCGAATCGTTTATCCAATTGTGTTTTTAGTTTTTCGTTTTCTTCGATCACTTCTTGTTGCGAAAGTGCCCGATCGAACGCGATCAGAATTTCTTCGTCAATTAATGGCTTGGTCAACAGGTCAAATGCCCCGGCGCGAATCGCTTCGATTCCAGTATCAACGGTTGCGTATCCGGTCATCAACAAGAACACAACGTGCGGGTGATGGGACTTAAGGTCCTTCAAAAGTGCTAGTCCATCTTCGCTTCCCAGTCGTAAATCGATGAGCGCAAGGTCGACTTTGTTTTTCTCAATCGCCTTCTTTGCCTCGTCGCTGTTGGAAGCCAGAGAAACGAGGTAGTTTTGATCCATCAACCATGCCCCCATCGAATCAAGCAAATGGCGGTCGTCATCAACAAGGAGGATATTTCGAGGTTTCATAGCGCTGGATTTCATTTTTCTAAACGTTCAAACTGCATTTTTTTTACGGACGTGGAGAAAACACAACTTTTCTTGTCCCGATTTATTTAGGTCAACATTCAGAACTTAGCGCGTGTTGAATCTGTGAAACTGTATCGAAAATGAATCAAGAAAAGAGTTGCAAGAATCATCCTGATTATGTTGTTAAAACGTGTTATTCGGATTAATATTCGTCACGTAAGTGGGGCACCGCTTCGAGCCGTTACAAGCTTGATTTTCTAATTAACATTCAGCGAGTTGTTCTCGCGAATAGTTTTTCCGTTGAGTAATTAATGTCTTTACGAATTTGTGTTGCTGACGACCATCCAATTGTTCAAGAGGGGATTCGCCAATTGGCGAAGGGAGCAGGAATGGAGGTTGTTGGTGTCGTTGACTCTCCAGATGAGATTTTTGATCACGTAACACTTAACCAACCGTCGGTGCTTGTTACCGAAGTTCGAATGGCCGGCCACGACGCGCTTAAGTCACTTGAGAAACTCAAAAGTGAAGGACACGATTGTGGCGTGGTTGTGTTTACCTCCAACCAGAATCCAACCAGCATCGCCCGTGCAAGTGCCTTGGGTTGTCACGATTTTATTTTGAAGACGTCGAGCTGTGCGAACTTGATGACTGCGATTCAAAGTGCGGCCAATGGAAGTCCGCCACCAGAGTCCAGCCTGTTGGTCACCACAAAAGCCAGAATGCGACGATCCAATTCAGGCCCTGCTGACAGCCCGCTAACCAACCGCGAAACCCAAGTCCTTCGGCATGTTTCGATGGGGCTCAGCAATCGTGAGGTTGGAAAATCACTGGGGATCAGCGTCGAAACAGTGAAGGAGCATGTCCAGAACATACTCCGAAAACTGGATGTCAATGATCGAACCCAGGCTGCCGTTTGGGCACTTCGAAACAATATGATTTAGCGATTTGATGCTCTCGGTAGCTCCCGAATTTCGATTTCGGCTGGGTATTAACGCGGGACTTTCGCCGGCAGACTTCGCAAACTTCGACCTCGCAAACTTCGTTTAGCGAGATGGAACACTCAATTGCGTAATGAATTGTTTCATTCGTGCTTCCAACGATGAAATGTCGCTGCCAAACGCCGCTCCGAAATCACTTGCACGGTCTCGCGCGGTGAAATCTTGAAAGTCAGACCGCTTGCCATCCTTCTTTAAAAATGCGTGATATTCGTCGGGCATTTTTTCGCTTAAGAAAAAGGTAAGCCCCCAAGAAAGTGCATAAGCAAGGTTGGGGTCGGATCGAAAAAGCTGATCGCTTACCACCAACTGTGCCACTTTTCCTTTGACTTTGCCTCGTTTAAAAAACGCCTTCAATTCAATCAACCGCGAGCGATTAATCCGGTCTTTTTGTTTTGAGTAGTACATCGAGTTGTTGACGCCTTTGGCTTCGAAGTACATCGCAAGGCCTTCGCTGATCCACCTGGGCACGGGAGCATAGCGACTATGAATGCCAGTATTAAACGCAGTTTGATGAGTGGCTTCGTGGATGATCGTTTTCGAGTTAAAGAACCAGTCTTTAGATGACGATTTCCCGTTGCCTTGGTTGTAAGTAATGATTCGATTGCTTCTTGGATTGTAGTATCCAAGAATCTGGCGATCATATTCGTGATACGCACCCAGCATCCGATCAAATTCATTTCGCGTTCGCAGTACGACAGCCACCATCGGAAACTCAGGATCTTTCACCGAGAGTCCACGCGATTGAAAGTAGGCCCGGAATCGAGCGTACAACTCTTCGAATGGCATCGCCCACACCCCGTAGTCACCAGGCGGGTGGACGACGATAAAATTCGAAGTTACCGAAACCTGATACTTGCTTCCGAACTCTTTCTGGAGCTGAACTCGCATCTCTGATTTTGAGTACGAACTAAATCCCTGCTTCACAACCGAGTAGTCTTTGCTTGAGCCAACTGGCAGGATACTGATCTTGCCGTCGCGCCGCAGCAGCATCATGTCCGCTCCGTCCCAGACTAGCGGCTTACCCTGATAACTCGTCGATTTGTACGGAACTTTTACCGTGATATTCAGCTTCGACTGACCATGAACAGGCGAAACAAACGTACTCAGCAAAACCAAAATAATCGTCAGGATACAAAAGCGTCCAAGTAAAGAGTTCATGTGTTTGCTCAATAGGTACACGGGATCAGTTCAAGCGTAGGTCACAAATGCGTCACAACGCGAAAGCAAAAATTCACACCGAATTCGATGACGCTGATCGTTGGAACCGCTAAAATGAGATCAACGTGAACAGGAGATTTCGATGCGACTTTCAAAGCTTTTCAACCATTCGCTAAATTCCCTTTGCTGGCGAGCAACTATTTTCTTGGCCGTTGTCATGTCTGTTTCGCCGTCGGCCGCGCAGGAAGAAACGGTTTCCGACATGGAGCTCATCACCCGCGTTGAAGAACTTCAGCGAGAATTGGCGGTGCCCGAGATTCCCAAACGCGATGCCGCGGAAAAGGCGTTGATCGAGTACGGCGTGCGCGTCCTTGATTACCTTGAGCCGCCCACTGACGATACTCCTTCCGATGCGGTTGAACGCATCAACCGAATTCGCGCAGCCTTGGAAAAAATAGCAGTCGCATCCGTCACCAAATCAAGCATCGTTTCGATCTCGGGGAAATTGACCGTTGACGAAGCCCTCAAAAAACTCCGTCAACAAACAGGCAACGAAATTGATGTTCGCGAGGGAACCCCAGACGTGTTTATCAACAAAGAGATTGATCTCAAACTTGAGAAAGCCAATTTCTGGGAAGCCACCCGCGCGATCATGGGTAAATCTGATTTGATCGTCGACACCTACGGCGGATCACCCGGAACATTACGGCTAACACCGACGGAACAGGCTCGAATCCTGGCTGCCAACCCAAACCTGCCGGTTCCTCCCAAAGTCAAAAAGGTTGCCCCGCCAGCGAGCACGTCTGGAATTTTTGATTTAGTCGTCACACGTATTAACTCGTCGCGGAACCTAGCCAACCCGGACCTCAATTTTTGCAATGTCACCGTTCGAATCCGCTGGGAACCAAGAGTGATTCCGATTTCTCTCGATTTGCCCGCCAAGACGATCAAAGCGATCGACGAGTTCGATAATCCCATCGAAATTACAAATCAAGAAGCCGTTATGCCGGGAACAGTTCAGCCAGAAATCCCTGAACTTGAATTTTCAATCCCGATTGGATTGGTTGATCGTCAAATTGAAACGATCAAATCACTTGACGCTCAAATCGATGCGGTGCTACCCGGTAGGGTTGAGACTTTTCGATTCAAAAAATTAGGTCAGCTTGCCCCCGGAGCGAAACAGACAAAAGCCGGAGCCACGGTTACCATCGGTGGCGTTCAAAAAAACGAAGACTTGTGGGGCATTTCGTTGACGCTTGGATTTGATGAAGGACACAACGCACTCGAGTCACATCAGGCTTGGGTTTACAGCAACCCGATGTATCTAGAAAACAAAGACGGCGAGCAGTTTACGGCACTCACCTACAACAGCGCGGGCAGAACAGAAAACTCCGTCTCAATTCAGTATCTTTTTGACAAAAACCCCAAAGACATGACGCTGGTCTATAAAACACCAGCGCTGATCATTGAAGTCCCAGTCAAAATTTCCCTGAA
>CAZQQR010000085.1:14678-17771 GCA_964595515.1 uncultured Pirellulaceae bacterium | reverse complement strand
GGCAAAAATCCAAAATTGAGATACTTGTCCGAGTTCGAGCCGGTGTAACAGAAATTGGCGAGCCAATCCGGACGATATTTCAAATCAGCGTTAACGGTTGATTCTTTCGAGACGATTTGACCAATGCCCAGAAAGATCGTCATCGTTCCAAGGGTCACAATGAATGGAACGACCTTTGTTAGACTGATTAACAGCCCGTTGAACAGTCCACAAGCGCAGCCAATCAAAATGGTGATCGCTAATGCCTGCGCCATGTACATTCCGAATCCGGCTTCGGTGGCTTCCAACGGGGAGAACTTTAGCTGCGTCGCCAAAACGGTACCGCAAAGCGTTAATGCCGTGCCCGCGGAAAGATCGATTCCTGCTGCGATAATAATGATCGTCATGCCGAGCGCTGGAACTGTGATCCGGGCAGCGGAATCGAGCACAGTTCGAATGTTTCGAGCGCTCGTGAAGTTTCCCTGGCTGTAATAATGATCAGCGACGCCAAACAACAGGATGATAAATAAGAGCGCGATGAACGGACCAAGCTGCGATCCAAAAAGCGATTTGATTTGTTTTTTAAAATTCATAGAGCGATCGCTGTTTCCATAACGTCTTCTTCAGTCCACTCGTTTGTGTTTTTTACCGCACGAAGCTCACCCCGCGCCATCACGCCAATTCGGTCGCAAACTGCCAATAACTCTGGCAAGTACGAACTGACAAAAACGACTGTTTTGCCCGCCGCCGCCAGTTCGCCCATGATCCGGTAGACCTCGGCTTTGGTGCCAACATCGATTCCTTTGGTTGGCTCATCCATTAGCAGGATTTCCGATTGCTCATGCAGAACGCGAGCGATCGCGACCTTTTGTTGGTTGCCGCCGGAAAGCTCAGAGACGGCCTGAGACCCAGAATGGGCTTTGGTTTGAACTTGTTTCATCAACTCAGCTGCAATTCGGTTTCGCTTTCGCAGATTGATGAAACCAAGCGTTGTGTAGTCGCTTAGTTTGCTCAAGGTGATATTTTCGATCAACGACAAATCCTGTGCCAGTCCCTCGTTTTTTCGGTCTTCCGAAAGCATCCCAAAACCCGCACGCATGCGAGCGTGAATGGAGTGCCGGATATCATTTCCGTTGATCGAAACAGTTCCCGCATCACAGTAATCCAGTCCAAAGATCGTTCGCAAAAGCTCCGTTCGCCCCGCACCGACCAATCCCGCCACACCAAAAATCTCCCCGCGCCGAAGCGAAACGTTGACGCTGCGTGGAGCGGGTGATCCGGTTAAGCCATTGATCTTAACCCACTCATCACCAGGCTCATGCTCAACCGTTGGAAATAAATTGCTAACGTCGCGGCCGACCATCAACGAGATGATTTCTTGATCCGTCACGTCCGCGATCAATCCCTCTCCGACCGCTTCGCCGTCTCGAAGCACCGCGTAGTCATCCGCGATCGTTCGGACTTCGTCGAGAAAGTGGCTGATGTAAACAATGCCGACACCGCGAGTTTTCAGATCTTCGATGATCTCAAACAGCCTAGCCACATCTTTGCGAGGAAGTGAACTGGTTGGTTCGTCAAACAGGATCACTTTTGCGTTGCCAATCAGTGCCCGAGCAATCTCAAGCATTTGTTGGGTCGCGACTGATTGCTCACCCACGATCGCTTTGGGATCAAGATCTTTCAAACCCACGTTGTCGAGGGCTTCGCGAACGCGGCTACGTTGGGAGCGTCGAAAAAGAAGTCCGCCGCCTGACCCACGATGCCCAAGCAAAAGATTGTCTTCGACAGAGAGTTCGGGCGCGAGGTTTAGTTCTTGATAGATCATCGCCACGCCAGCGTCACGGGTGTCACTGGGCGATTTGGGAACGAATGGTTTTCCGTCAAACTCGATCGTGCCTGAGTCCGCGAGATGGGCGCCGCTGAGAACTTTCAAGAGAGTACTCTTGCCGGCTCCGTTCTCGCCAATCAGTGCAAGCACGCGTCCGGCTTTTACGTTCAGGCCAACCTGATGCAGCGCTCGGGTCGGCCCAAACGATTTGCAAACGTTCTTGATTTTTAGCAACATATTTTTAACAACATGAGAGAGTCTACTCAGCGATGGAAGGCTTAAGCAGTTCCTGGATTCGCTCGTCTTTCATGTTTTCAGGTGTCGCAACATACTCGCCGGTCGAGATAAAGTCTTCTGCTGTTTCGCCGTTGAGATGAGCAACGACAGTCATCACGCCACGGTATCCCATTTCGACGGGGTCCTGCAAAACGATACCCGAACAAGAGCCATTTTCGAGACCTTCTACAAGTGCGTCACTTGGGTCGAACCCAATGAATTTGACCTTACCTTCGAGCCCAGCATTTCGAAGTGCCTCCAGTGTTCCATTCGCGTTGGGTTCGCAAACCGCAAAAATCCCAGCGAGGTCTTTTCCGTGTAGCTGGAGTAACTGATCGACTTTTTCCTTGGCGGTCGTCGCATTTTCTCCACCACGTTGATCCGAAGAAACAACTTTGATACCGGGATACTTTTTGATGCCTTCCAGAAATCCGTTCTCACGTTGTTCCGTGCTCTCGCTACCGGCGAGATAGCGAAGCAGAATCACATTTCCTTTTTCTTCGATCGCTTTCGCCATTTCCTCAGCCGCGAGAGTACCGCCTTTAAAATTATCGGTGGCAACGTAACTTACAATCTTTGGACCTTCATCTAATCCACTGTCAAAAATGACTACCGGGATGCCTTCGTCGATTGCTTCCTGAGTCGCATCAACGAGTCCACCTTTTTGGTTGGGAGCCAAAACAATTCCGTCAACACCGAGTGTTACCATGCTTTTGACGACTTCGATTTGTGAGCCGGTATCGCTTTCCACCACAGGGCCGCGCCAAATGACTTCGACGCCACCTAATTCCTTTGCTGCCTTTTGAGCACCAAAGTGAACGGACTTCCAAAACTCGTGACTCGTGCCTTTGGGGATGACGGCAATTCGAAGTTGTTTCTTACCGCCCGATGCACCAGCGTCAGATCCACCGTCAGCTGTTCCCGGTTTTTCGGAACTACAACCTGTGAAAGCAAAACAGAGGATCGTTATCAAGCAAAAAAGATGACTGGAAATAGATCGGTTCATAGTG
>CAZQQR010000085.1:9682-14578 GCA_964595515.1 uncultured Pirellulaceae bacterium | reverse complement strand
ACAGAGGATCGTTATCAAGCAAAAAAGATGACTGGAAATAGATCGGTTCATAGTGTCGTGATCGCTTGGACTGATTCAAAAATTGGTGATTGCAGAGCTTCAGATTTTAGCACGGATGCGTTGTTGCGAAAGCGAGAAAGCAAAAGGAAACATGCGGCGAAGGAGGATTGCCGTATTGGCGTCGCAGGTGCCTGACGCGGCCTGCGCAATTCGAAATGTTTTAAAGCTGCCGTCCGCCGACAAGGACAAAATTCAAATTAGGAGTATATTAATCCGAGGCGGCCAAACGATTTCTCATTAACGATTTACTGGACCTGAATTGAACGCAACAGAACTAGACACGAATCGATTGCCCAGAATCGCGATCACGATGGGAGATCCTGCGGGCGTCGGGCCAGAACTGTGTTTACAGGTACTTTCAAACCGAGACGTTCTTAACGTTTGTGTTCCGATTGTTTTTGGAAACGCGACTACACTTTCAAGGGTCAGTCAAAAATTGAACCTGCCGTTACCGGATCAGGTTTTCCACACATCGAAATTAGCCGATGCCGTTTTAACGGGCACACCGGCGATTGTTGATGTTGAGATGGATGTGGATCAAGTCGAACCGGGCAAGATCAATGCGACGACCGGCCAGGCTTCGTTTGACTTTATTGATCGTGCCATTAGCGCCGCACTCTCTGGCGATGTGGATGCTGTGGTTACGTGTCCGATTAACAAAGAGGCGTGGCAGCAAGCGGGAATCGAGTACCCGGGACATACAGAGTTGTTTGCCGAACGTGCGAATACGGATCGGTTCTGCATGATGATGACGGCTCCAGATTTTAGCTGCAGTTTAGTGACGACGCACATCGGCTATGACGAAGTCGTTTCGAAATTATCAGTCGACCGGATTGCCGAAGTCATTCAACTTACGCACGAATCACTTTTGCGAATCGTGGGCCGGCCGCCAAAACTAATCACGCTAGGTCTGAATCCTCATGCAGGCGAAGCGGGTCTGTTTGGGAATCAAGAAGAGGAAAAGATCATTGCTCCTGCAGTCAAGATTTGCCGCGAACAAGGAATCGATGTTGGCGATCCGATCCCTCCCGATACCGCGTTTCTTCCATGGCGACGTCAGCAAACAGACGGTTACATTTGCATGTACCACGATCAAGGATTGATTCCGTTTAAAGCGTTGAATTTTGATACGGGTGTAAACATCACTTTGGGATTGAAGTCTCTGGTGCGCACCAGTGTCGATCATGGAACGGCTTTGGATATCGCTTGGCAAGGCAAGGCGGATGTCTCAAGTTTAATTTCTGCCGTTAATCTTGCTGCCAAACTGACTTAAATCAGCAACGCGAAGCTGATGTTTGATCGTAAGTTTTTCGATGCGAAACAAGTTTTCGGTAGAATCTGGATCGGATTCCATTTGTGAACAGGATCAATCGCGGTAAGAATATATACATTCTTACGCATTCTATTTCGCTCTCATTCTTGGCACTGGCATGAACAATCAATCTGATCGGCGACAAAACCAGTCGTTAAAGGTCTTTAATTACTTGGCAATTTGCACACTCGTTTTTGTTGTGCTTTCTGGCTGCGACAAAGAAAAAATGGATGAGTTGGTTGCGAAGGCAAAAGACACTGCCAGCGAGATTGGTGAGAAATCTGGCGACGCGCTTAAAAAGGTCAAAGAGAGCACAGACAAGGCATTGAACAATGCCAAAGATTCCGTGACCAACATCAAGGACACTGCTGCAAAGCTGACCACCAGTGCGGGGAACTTGGTTTCCATGAACGGCAGCGCGAATATTACTTTGGACGCGCCGACTGACTTTCCAGCGAGTTTCGTGCGAATCGTATCAATGCCCGACGGCACGAAAGTGCTTCAGATGAAAAGCTACAAAGACGGAGAATCGGATGCGTATCCAGCATTCTTTATCCAAGCCGTCGTTGAGCAGTCATCGGTTGATTCTCTTTCGGGGCAGTCCATTCCATGTCAGTTGTTCGCCCAGACTAGCGAGGGTGGCGATGTTTGGACAAACGCGAACGGACAGCCAATCGCGGTTCAATTCACAAAGCAAGACAAAAAACTAATGGCTTCATTCTCCGGTGGCGTGATCCAAAACGTTGCCAGTGGTTCAGAGGCGACGTCTTCGGGCACGTTTGATTGTGTCACGCTGGAGTGAGTTGCACTCCTTTGAATTTGAGCTAATTGATTCCAATGTGGTTACAGTTTGAAACGGTGAATGAAATGAAGTTGTTCTCGAAAATCGTTCTAGTGTTGTTGGTTGTTGCTGGCTTTGTTGTGAGCGACGTTGCTGCTCAAATCAAGCCTATTCCCGTAAACGGATTTGAGCCCTCAGCAAAAAAGTTGGCTGCCGACTGCCAGGCTCATTGGGAGGTAGCCTATGAGACGGTCGTGGCCTGCCGCGCTGCACTCAAAGAAAAAAACTTTGATTCGATTGACGTAAGAAAGATCGGCCCAGCTTTTGCAAATATCAATCAGATGGGCCGAAATGCGAAAGAGCTAGTTCTGCTACGCGAACCTTGTGGGACAGATTTTAATTTTCGAGCGATCGCAGCAAGGGCGATTGAACAGGCTGCGGCTGGAATGCGACGAACAAACAACGGCCGCGTGATGGCAGAAAAAGCAGAAAACGCATTCGATTCTCATGCTTCAAAACGTCAGAAAGCACTCCAAAAAATCTCCAAGTTGGCTGGTGCAAAAAAAATTGACGAAGCTAATGATGTTTTCAAACAGTTGATGTTCGAGATCGACAATTACTTTGTTTGGCTTCAACCCGCAACACGAGAGTTGATTGTTCGAGAACTAGATCAAACGAGTCGTGGTTTAAAGTCCATGGTCACGACGTATCGGACTCAGCAGGCAGTCGCTTCGTTGGCAGGGGCTTTAAAAAAGAATGCTCCGAGTGCAGACAAGTTACTTGAATTGACCGACGCCGCGGTTGCTTCGATAGGTTCGTCAGGCAAAGCAACATTGGCGGGCAAAGAAGTTTCGGGGCCACAAGCGTTAAAGCAATTGGTCGGCTTTTGGCGACGCTCACATGGAAATCTGGTTCGTTGCTTCTCCGTCCATTCACTTGCTGGAAAAAGCCTGGACATCGGAATCAAACCTTCTGCAGTCATTGGACAAAAACTGGCGACAGATGATTACAGCGAAGCAGTCAGTGGTTTGTTCAAGGAGATGTCTGACCGTTTGGCGAAACTCGTGGTTTCAGATTTAAAACGAACCGGTGGCGATCCGTCTGTCTACGCCCAGTACGTGGGAGTTCTTGGTGAACTTGGAAGCAGTGTCCCGAAAGGATTGACGTACAAGTGCGGACTGGCGTTGGCCGAAGTTGAGTCAGGACAACTCAAGAGTCAGGTGGCGAATTACAAAAAAGTTACTGATGAGATTCTAATTTGGAAATCCCGAATGGCTGCATCTCAAGCCAGTGCGGTAGGTGGTGACTCAGGCAGCGTTGAGGCTTTGCTTTTGATGATGGAATCCAACACGGCAGTTCCAAAAATTGCTGCCGGTCTCGATCGGGCCTCTGCATCGATTGGAGAATTCGTCGGTAAGTCTTGTGTTGCCAACAGCGTCCACGCGATTTCTGATAAAGCGCTGTTCTCTCAGTATTCCGGTCGATCTTGGTCGACAATCATGGGAAGTTTCGACGTTACTAGCGAGGTGTCAGAGCTTGAGAAAGACTTGTTTGTGTCACCAGGCAATCCGCCGCTTTCGGTGTCCGCCGCCACCGCAATTTATTCGGCACGACAAAAGAGTTTTGATTCTGTTGGAGGCGAAATTTCGGGTGTTCAGGTTGAAGCAATCGGCACGCGTTTTCCGACGCTTGCTCCAGCAATGAGTAAGCTGATTAATCTCAATCAAACGCCAGAGATTGATGACGGCTATGACCTGAGCGATACGCTTCTTCGTTGCAATCTGACGCCGAAGTGGATCCAGCATAAGTACTTTTTCAAGAAGCTTTAGAACTGAGTCACGGTTCAAGTTCGTTCTCAGGTAGCGGAACTCGTCAAGAGTTCTGGCTGGTAAGGGCACGTTTGGAGTTTAGGAAGTTTTGACGACGTCCGCTACAGTTTTACTGGTGCTCGACTGATCGACATTTCGTTTAACGGCAAGCCGAAGGCGACTGCGTTTCGAATCACCAAAAACGCAGTCGCCTCCGGCTTGCCGTTAAACGATGTTGGATTTCGATTTTGGTTCGGTTAGAGAAAGAACCTTCGATGCGATCCAAATCCAAGACCTCTCAAACCCAACCCCAGCAGGATCGACCGCATCTTCTCCGAGGCAGATGCAAATTGGTCGCCCTCGTCCTAATTTTTAGGAGTCGGTTTTAAGCTTCAGTTTTAGGAGCTGGTTTGAGGAAACCAAGATGGTGCTCCGCATGAAGTAAATTCACTTTGAACCAAGTCTCTCTATCCATCGGTCCAAACAAAGGCGACGGTTTGATGTCGCCGCTGTAGGCCGCCGCGCGATCGAAGACTTCTTGGAGTCGATTGATTTCGTCTTCGTCAGAAACGGAATCAGCGGAAGCAACGGTTGCCGGAGCAGTGGGTGTTCCGCTTTGGAAACCATCTTCGAAAATCTGGCGTTTCCATTTCTTGGCGACCGTCATTCGCATGATCCAAAACACTGGCCGCAAGAAAATGGGGTTAGGAAATCCGTCCATTGGAAACCGAGCCCACTCTGCGAGGTGGCTTGCCGTTTGAGCAAGGTTCCAGTTTCCAGATTGAGTATATCCATTGGATTGAAGCGACCGGATCTCATTCATCACTTCATCAAAGTTGTTGAATTTTAGTGTTCGTTTTTCGAGTGTTTGTTTGGACATTTTGGTAATCGGTTAGCGGTAAACGATGGCTTGGTTTATCACCAGTATTGTAGCG
>CAZQQR010000085.1:0-9582 GCA_964595515.1 uncultured Pirellulaceae bacterium | reverse complement strand
CGGTCATTCAAAGAAGAAAATCAAATGGTTTCAGAAGATCATCCTGTTCGAAAGTTACTTGCAGAAGTCGTCAAGGCGACGGTCGTCAATGCGGATCAAGTGGCGATCCTTGAAGACTACATCAAGAAAGATTGGGTCGTCGATCAGAAAGAAGCCCATCTTCTGTTTCGAGTCAACGAAGCCCTTGGTAGTAACCATGACGACTGTCCTGAATGGGCTGATTTTTTCGTGACCACCATTACTCGTTTCGTCGTGATGGACATGAGCACGCCTGGGGAGATTGATGAAATCGAGGGTGATTGGCTCGAAGAGATGTTGGTCGAATGCGCGGTAGGTAACATCGCCGAGCGACGATTGATCGCAGACATCAAAAAAACGACGACTTCAATCAAAGGCAAAGTCGTTCATCGATTTCAGTAGGAATCGGTTTCGAATCATTTCCTCCTGATCACTTCGTATTGTTTTTTTACGACGGCTATCAGGCCAAAGAGTTGCTGGAATCGTCAAACCTAAGGTGTTATATTCATCCGCGGTTGATCAGTTTGGAGGCGATACAAATTTGAGCAAGAAACGCAAAAACGAAACCCCAGAAGTTTCTCGTACCATGCTCGAAGAGCAATTCGCGACCGAAAGCGATCAGTTTCTTTCCAGTTTTCGCCAGTTCGGTTCTGAAAAATATCTCGCTTCATTCGTCGATAAATGGCTCAAAGATTCTCGTACTTGGGCCCGTGAACAGATCGTTGCCTATCTAACTGGCAATTTGAATTTGCCGGGGCACGAGGTTGTCGTTCGCCGGATTTTCAAACATTTTCATGCGAAAAACGACCACCAGATGATGGGCGTGTTGATGGTTGTCTTTGACCGGATGGTACGACGGTCTCGAGTGATGACTCATCATTACGATTGGTCAACCCGATCTTCTTGGTCGTCAGAATCTCTAAAGGCAAAACCCAATAAAACGATTCACGATCAGAGGGGCCGAACGACGGAATATAAATGGGGCGGTAAAACACTCACGTATCAGTTACCGGATTTGCTAAATCGCTCAGGAAATCTGCTGTTCTCGCATAAAACGAGAAACTACTTTCGCAGGGCAGCTTGGCGATACTTTCGTCATTTAAGCTACCGCGACCCCGAAACGTATGTGGCTGAAATCTGCAAAGCCCTTATTCGGTATCGAGATGCCGATTTCGTAATGGGCGAGAATATCATTGACAATTGGTCGTTGATGCATGCCTGTTATTTCCACAGTGATACGATTGGGTTTTCGGCTGCCCACACGAACCTGATTCAGGGCAAATCGCTCAGCAAAATATCGCCTGCGCCGTATCAGCCTGAGGCATGGAAAACTGAAAAAGCGGGCGACGCGCTGGTTCAGTTGCTGATTGATGCACAAAGCTCTCTGGTTCGAATTTGGGCGATCGAGTTCTTTCAACGTGAACACGAAGAATCGCTTAAGAATATCAAGCTTGAGTTTTTGATCCAATTGCTTGGCAGTCCCGACCCGAACTTACAAGAATTCGCAGCCGTGGTTTTTGCCAAGCACCCTGCCCTGCCAACGCTAACGGTCGCTGAGTGGTTGGACTTGATTGAGAATTCCGCTCCTGGATTGCTGCCAGTAATTTGTGACGCGATGCAAGAGCATGTTGCCGAAGAGCGATTGGACAACGATCAGTTGATTGAGTTGACTTGTGCCCGCCAAGACCCCGTTTCACGCATGGGGTTTGATTTCCTCCAAAGCCGTGATGTCAATCAGCCATTTTCAGCGGACGAGTTGGTACGGCTTGCTGACTGTAAGTGCATTTCGCAAACATCTGCCACGACTCCCTGGGCGTTGCAGCGGATTAGTGAACGAGGGCCCTATCAAGCAGATCTTGTGATTGATTTTTTCGATTCATTGCGACGGCCAACGCGGAACGAAGCGATGGCTTGGTTGCGAGATTCCAATTCGCCAGGCTACAAAGACGCAAAGCTTTGGGCGTGTCTGATTGAGTCGCCCTTTGATGACGTGAAGGTCAACTTGATCGAGTTGCTCAATCAGCGAGAAAGCCGTCCAGAAAAAGAAGATGGTCAAATGACTCCTGTCTGGGTTTCAGTGATTCTCGGGGTGCATCGAGGCGGCAGAACAAAACCGAAAGCGATCCAACAATTGACGGAGTATGTGACGCATCAGCCAGCGGAAGCAGACAACTTACTACCTGTTTTGGCGGTGGCGCTTCGCTCGATCCGAGCACCTGAAATGAGAACGGCTCTCGCGTCGATCGTTAGGCTTGCAGGGGAATCGGCGGAAATGAAATCAAAAATCGAGTCTGCGTTTCCCGAGCTTGAGTTCGTTGCAACATCAGAGGCCAGCTCATGAAGTTAAACCTAAAATATTATGGCCGAAGTGGATTGGTTGGCACCGGCGGCAAACGAATTTTGCAGATGTCGCCCAATCTTGATCGGGACGAAGTCTCATTCGACGCTCCTCTGAAACAGCCATTGAGATTTCGAGAAGCAATCAGCGCGCTTCACGATATCGTCATCAACGATCTAACGTTCAAACCGCGTGACAAAACACAGTACGAGGAGTGGAAGAAAAACCAAGCGATCCGTGAGCGATTAATTCGTAGGGATGCTCGGCAACGAAAACGGGAGGACATGGAAAAGATTCGTGGGACGAAACCGCCCGCAGATCTGGCCAAAAATTTTAAGTTTGCACTCAAACGATATTGGAAATCGCGCCGGGCACTCAACGAGTATTTGCGAAAAAACAATCCGGCGCTTTGGCGAAAATTCATGCCGTACGATCCGGTGATCACTGTCGCCGACGATGTGCTAATGTTCGAGTGTTTTTCGGCGGATGAATCGAGCTACGGTTGTTTGTCTGTTGATCGTGATTGTTTTGGTTCTTCGTCTGGCGTCAAACGAGGTACGACGAACGTCGATTATTCTTGGGATCTATACGATAATTTTCAGACGCTTCGTACCTATCGTGAAACGCGGTTCAATATCAATCCACAAGGCTTCACCGTTCGCACAACCGACGTTGAAGATTATCACGAAGAAAAAATTGATATCCCGGACGGATGGTTGAACGGGTTCATGCAATTGCAATCGGCGATGGGCATCCCGATGCGAAAAGTTTCGTTATCGGTTGAGTCGGTCTATTCGCTATTGGCTTTTCTGAAACGCAACAAGGCCAAAACCAGTCCGCGGGCGATCCGGTTTGAGCTGGCTGATGGAAAATCGCCGCGCATGGTGCTTGAGCCTTGGGAAAAAGAAATCGTTTCGACCAGCACCAAATATCGTGGTCCCAACGATGAACCGATTCGGATTTGGGGCCGCCGTCGGTTGCTGACGTTGGCAAGACTGCTTCCGCTGGCCGAACGTTTTGATGTGTATTTACTCGGGACGGGGCTTCCTAGTTTCTGGGTCGCCAAAATGGGAAACATGCGCCTGACGCTTGGCCTAAGCGGATGGACCGCGAACGATTGGACCAAAGGCAGCGCTGTTCAAATGTTGTTGCCTCAAGAAGAAGCCAATGATGCGCTCATTGCGAAAGCCGCAGACAATCTTCACAGTCGCCGGTCGCTTGATTTTGATAACTTAAAAGGGCGAATCGGAAGAAGTACTGGGTCCGGGCAAATTGCCAGTGCACTCAATCAATTGGCGCTTCGAGGCCAAGTCATCTACGATCTCGATGCGGGCGTCTATCGTTGGCGGCAAGTTTTACCGATGGCGTTTTCAGATAAAGAAGTCTCAACTGGACATCCAGAATTATTGGCGGCCAGATCTCTGTTGGTTGGCGGAAAAGTAGAGATTAAATCGCGCGACGAAAGCCCGCGAGGTGGTTCGGTGGTGACTGCCGATGTGGATGGTAAACCCGTCGAATGTAAGATCGATGCCGACGGAATGATCAAAAAAGGAAAATGTGTCTGTAGTTGGCACTATAAATCTGGAATTCGCAACGGTCCGTGCCGACACATCCAGGCGGTTCGCGACATTGTGTTTTCTGATAGTAGCGGACTTAATTCAGATTGGTTTGAAAAACGCTTAACTTGGGCTGGAGGATAAGTTAAAACTAGAAACAGACGATTGGGAGTGCGAGCCATTTAGACTTTTCTGCGGCGTTACGCCGTGGGTGAACTTGCTCAGACATTGCAGCCCCAGGGCCGTTGTTCGTTTGGTGGTAGACACTAGTTAGTATCTTCGACCATCGAAGCAAGCCAAGGCTTTCGTTCTACCAACTAGTGTCTACCACCTTGGGGAACGACACTGGTCCGAGGACTGAAGTAAATGCTCGCCTCCCGATCGTTTTTTTATTTTTAGCTTTGAATTCGGGACGAATAATTCAAAGAAAACGACGACTAACCGATGGCGATCTTCGACTTCATAAAACGGCTTTTCGGTGAACAAGTGTCGCCGACTTGTCCTCGTTGCGGACGCGACAATGGTTGGAATGGTCGTCGTTGCACTCAGTGTAATTATCCAGCCCCCAACGATTCCCACCCTGCCGCCACGGGTGGCCGTGACTTTGGCGGCGCGGAGGTGACGGCAGAAATTGTAAATGCCACGGTGGTGTCCGCCGCTACGCCCAATCGTACCTCTTCTTCGTTGGAAGGTTTCGAAGTTGATCGCTTTGCTCCCATTAGCACTGACGACGCATTGGAACAAACGAAGTCATCTGATTTCAAGCGAGCGGCTATCGACCCTCAAAATGTGATCCCAACGGCGGATTTGCCACGAGTGAGAGTGATCGACCAAACCATGGTTGGGCTTGGTTTGATTTCAGAATCCGAGCTCGTAGAGATCCACAAAATTGGTGATGAGTGGGATAAATATCGAGTCGATCATCGACTGGTTGAAGCAGCAGCGCAAAAAGCAGTCGAAGCCTCACGGGCCGAAAAATTAAAACTGATCAAACAGAAAAAGGAAGAAGCGGCCGCTCGAAAGAAAGCACACGAAGAGGCGGTCGCTCACCGACGTGAAACCGATATTTTCTACCTGGGACGCGGTGTTTCAAAAGGACTTGCCGATCGTAATTCCCAAGTAGATCGGTTGAATGAGTTTGGGTTGCCCGTGTTGGCGACTCCAGGTGAGATTGCGTCGGCAATGAACGTAAAAGTCCCTCGGTTGCGGTGGCTTGCGTTTCACTCCGAAGCCGTCAAGCAAATGCACTATATCAATTTTCCGATCCGGAAAAAAAGCGGCGGTGAGCGAATCGTTTCGGTCCCACATAAGGAAATGGCTGCTGCCCAGCGATGGATTTTTGAGAATGTGTTGTCAAAGCTGCAGCCACACTCAGCCGCCCACGGCTTTGCTCCCGGTCGGTCAATCCTGACCAACGCGCAGCCGCATATGGGTGCTGACATTGTGATCAACGCGGACTTGAAAGATTTCTTTCCTACGATTTCGTTTCATCGGGTTGAGGGGTTGTTCAAATCGGTTGGTTACTCGCCAGCGGTGGCCACGATCATGGCACTGCTGTGTACTGAATGTCCACGAGAGACGGTCAAGTTCAATGGAATCGTCTACCATGTTGCGACGGGTCAACGTTCGCTGCCACAAGGCGCCTGTACGAGTCCAGCTATTTCAAATCTGATCGCCAAGCATTTTGATTTGAGACTAGCTGGAATGGCTGAGAAACTTGGTTGGACTTATACCCGATATGCGGATGACATTACCTACTCGGCAAAAACGCCCGGTGTCGATGCGAGTGAGGCCAATAGCAAGACCGGATATGTTTTGGCTCGTCTACGTCACATCGCCGATGATGAAGGGTTTGTGATCAACGAGAAAAAAACACGTGTACTCCGCAATCATACCCGTCAATCGGTAACCGGCGTTGTGGTAAACGACCGAGTCGGCGTTGCTCGTCCTACGGTCAGAAAGCTGCGTGCGATTTTGCATAACGCAAAAAAGACTGGCCTGGAAAGTCAGAACCGTGACGGCAAAGAAAATTTCGGTGCGTGGCTCAACGGGATGATTTCTTATGTAGAAATGGTGAACAATAAACAGGGTGCGAAATTAAGAAAGAGCTTCGACGAAGTCCTAAATTCCGGCTAATTTCTTTCAGATCCCGACACCTTTAAGCCGCCTCGAAGTGAACCCTAGTATTGGTGGAGCTTCCTGGACAGTGTTGCCAACTATCCAGGTAGTTATGGCATTTAACTCCGGATCTTTGTGCTTCTGGTTAGCCATCTTGAGCTTGATTGCGCCGATGGCAATTCTGATCGCTTCATCCGATAGAGCGATCCAAGACAGCGTCGTAAAAGTTCCCGAAGGGATTTCAGCAATTAGCCGGTGGTCGCGAAGCGCACCACCGGGATGAAAACGACACAAGCATTATATCCCGAAGGGATGGCAGCGAGTCAGCGCGTGCTTTGACACATTCTTGTATTGTTGGTGATGCCTGCGCGCGTTTCACATCATCTTTTCGGCCCTGCGATCGTCGGCGTGGGTTGGTTCCCTACTCGATACGCTCAAACATCAACAATCGAAATTCAATCGACTCGCTTCCGGATATTTCCATTGTTCGAAGAATCAAATCGCCATTTCCCTTTTCAAGTTCGATCACGCCCAGTTCCATCGGTTTGAAGTTCTTCACGACAGATTCGCCTCGAATCGAACGATCATCATCCGGGCCAATTAATTTTGACTCGTGAGCTTCGCCGATTTCAGCGGTAATTTTGTTGGACCCGAATGAAAGCTCCATTGTTGTGCCGACGTTTTCAGGGGACAGGCAATAATGCAATTTGACTTTGAACTTGCCCGACTCAATGACTTCGATCGGCCATGAAATTGTGTCATTTGTGTCGACCCAGTTCGTAAAATACGAGCAATTGGGGAATTTGTTGGACCGCTTTAGCTTTCCAGTTACCACGCCATCACGAGCTGGAATCTGCGTCTTTTTCATGCCTGGATGGCCAACAGGAAAGACACGAATTGAATTGGGATCAAGCTCAGAAACAACATCTTTTTTGAACTTCTGCACCGCTTCGATCAATCGGTTTCGGACCTCAGGTTTATCGCGAACGGGTGACTTCTGCCCGGGGTCTTTCTCTAGATCGTAAAGCACTTGTTTCGTGTCGAGCCTGTATTGGCCCCGCCTGACACTTGATTTACCTTTCCAGTAACTAAAAAAGTGGCGGGGTGTTTCTTGATGGGACGTTCCGGTTAGTTGATCGCCAAATGAGATTCCATCAAAAGGTTTTTTTGGCGTTGGGGGAATGCCACAAAGGTCAGCCAGAGTTGGGTAAAGATCTATCGCTCCCGCAACCGTTTTAACGGTCGAACCAGGCTTTATTTTGGCTGGCCAGCGGGTGAACAACGGCGTGCGAATACCGCCCTCGTCGGTTGAACCTTTGCGGCCTTTGAGTCCGGCGTTGTAGCGAGAACCATTGGGGCCGTTGTCGCAGAAATACATCACGATCGTGTTTTCCGAAAGCTTCAACTCATCCAGCTTTGACAGAACACGACCCACGTTGTAATCGATGTTCTCGCACATCGCCAAAGCAGCTCTTGCGTGGTCGATGCCCTTCCCTTTTTGCTTTGCAAATTTCTTGAACTCTGGCGGCATTTGCGTCAGCTCTTTGTCTTTGAACTTCTCCCAAAATTTGTCGGGAACTTGCATCGGAGAGTGAGGCGTGTTGTAAGGCACATAAACAAAGAACGGTTTTTCACGATTGTCTTCGATGAACTTTATCGCGTGATCGGTAAAGTCATCCACGCAGAAACCTTTCCCGCGAACCAAGTCGCCGTTGTGTTCCAATATCGGATCGAAATAGTGCCCCCAATGTCCACTGCAAAATCCGTAGAACTCGTCGAAACCGCGTGTATTGGGATGAAAGGGCGCTTGCATGCCGTTGTGCCATTTCCCAAAGGCAGCCGTCGCGTAACCGGCAGCATGAAAAGCGTCAGCGATGGTCGATTCATCGAGATCAATGCGTTCACCACCAGCAGAAGTTGAGTAAACTCCGCACCGAGCCGAATATCGGCCGGTCAAAAATTCGGCTCGTGTGGGAGAGCAAACTGGGCAAACATAAAAATTGGCCGCGAAGGCTCCGTCTTTTGCGAGACTGTCGATGTTCGGCGTTGCGATGTCGTTGTTGCCGGTGTGGCTAAAATCGCCGTAGCCTTGGTCATCGGACAGAAACACAATCACGTTGGGGCGAAGAACTTTTTCATCTAATGAAATTTTCGCGACTGAATGGTCTGTCCGAACAAAACAAGCGATTGCAAAACAAGCCGCAATGCAGGTTAAACGTCTCATGATTTGGTCCCGCGTTGGTTTGGATCAAGATTAGCTTTGATTAGGTGAATCTAGTTTTTCGTTTGGTTTGGGAGCGGTCAAAAAGCCTGACACTTTTAGCCATGCCTCCAAATGTGAATTCCATTTTGAGACTGGCTTTTCTGAAGGGTAAATTCCATAGCCATGTCCACCTGTGGAGTAGGCGTGAAGTTCTGCCGGCACGTTGAACTCACGAAGTTTCGAAAACAGCAGCGCTGACTGAGCGCCCCGGAATTTGTCATCCCAAGTCACCGCCATAAAAGTCGGCGGAGTTTTCTCGGTGACGGTAACGAGCGATCCAAGTTCAGCTTTGTCGTCTTTGTAGCCGTCTGCCAAATAGGCGGCGTAGATCGGGCAAATGAAATTCGGCCGGGCCGATTGTTTGTCTGCTTCGTCGGTAGGTTCGTAACATTTCGTGTCATATTGAACGCCAGACATGACAGTCAGGTGCCCGCCGGCTGAAAAGCCAAGCACTCCAATTCGACTGGCGTCGATTTTATATTTTTCAGCGTCATGTCGGACAATACGAATCGCCCGCTGCACATCTTGCATCGGTTCCCAGTGAATGTTGTCTGGGATACGGCGCGGGACGCGATACTTGAGAATAAAAGCCGAGACTCCGATGGAGTTGAACCATTCCGCAAGCTGAACGCCTTCGTGTTGCCAAGCCAAAACGTTGTAGCCGCCGCCGGGGCAAATGACGACTGCACATCCGTTGGCTGTTTCTTTTGGAGCGGGATAGATCGTGAGCGAAGGAGAATCGACATAAAGAACATGTCCGCGTTCGTGGACGGCTTCTTTTTCTTTCAGGAGTTTGATTTTTTCAGCATCAAGCTCAACCGCGCCCGCCGGAAGACCCTTGGGCCAAATTTTGATTTCCTGTTTTTCCTGAGCCGTCGCAGAATTGCATTGCCACACCAACGAGATGGCAATCGTAAACATTGCCGTTGCGGCGGACAGAATCGTTTTAGATTTTTGTTGCGAAGACCTACTGGGCGGTGTTGGAATCAATTTCATTTTCAACCTTACAATCCAAGGAGAGAGGCAGAATATCCTGTTCGCAGAATATTCCGCTGTCAGAGCTTAGATTCTAATTGGTTGAGCGAACCTTAGTCGACGGTCTGCCCTCTGATTTTGAGATCAAACCCGCTGAATAGTTTTCCTTTTTTGGTATGATGTCAGCGGAAGGATGCAATCCATCCATTCATGCCCTCGTAGCTCAGCTGGATAGAGCAACTGACTTCTAATCAGTAGGTCGCAGGTTCGAATCTTGCCGAGGGTGCTTTAATATTCATAGATACGCAACTTTT
>CAZQQR010000084.1:0-17841 GCA_964595515.1 uncultured Pirellulaceae bacterium | reverse complement strand
ATATTCAGCTGAGCCCTTGAGCCAACCCATTACGGACTCTCATCTCGGAAATATTTAGACAGCGACTTTTCGAATAGTTTGCTTGTTATTCGATCCAGCCGATTTCATACATCAACGTTTTGTATTTGGGATCTAATTCGAATTCGACATGTCCTTCAGTGACTCTGACTGGGACGGTTTCTAGACGTTTGCCGTTGGCCTCGACTGCAAACACGTTGAGGCGTTTCTGAGCGTTCGTGGGGAGTTTGATGGTTGCTCGAACGCCCCAGACTTTTGCAGGGCCTGTGCCCCACCCTTTTCCGACGCTTGTGTGGTCCGTATTCCATTTCATTTCATTGTTTTCGGCATGATTGACGGCGACGATCAAACCGGATGCTGTTTTCGAAAGTGGTTGAGCGTCGTGGCTGGTTGCGATTAGAACTCCATAATTTTTTGGGATCTCTCCAAAAGAGACTTTCCAGTCACCGACGTCAAAAGACTGGTTTCCTACCAAGCCCCAGACGGACTTAGTTTCGTCAGTGTTGATCACCACATTGGCTTTATCTGGATCGCGGGCATCCCAGACAACAGAATTGTCAGGCGTAACAAAACGCGGAGGCTGTTTCGCCGTTAATTCATCCGCGTCTGGTGGAGATGTTCCGGTGACACGGTCAAGGTTTGGATCCAGGCCGACGAGTTTCGAAAGAGCGTGAACACCGTCGCCGTAGTGGTCTCCTTCAGCAGAGCGATGTATCTCTTTCAATGAATCAAGTTCGCCGCGGCGGTACATCTTTCCGAACGCTCCCAAAATTGCGAGCTTACAGGGCTGTCCGTTGATTCGAAAAAAGCTATGAATTCGATCGTCGTCCCATTGTCCGCCTTGATCTTCATAGTCAAAAAAGAACACGCCATCCCAGTCTTGAACAGAGCCTAACATCCCCATGATTGGGATTGCGCCAGCCGACGTAAAACTTGGTTCACCAATATTCCACTCGCTGTAAGTGAATGGCATGCCATGAACGCGCCAAGCGGCTCTCATCAACGGATTGTTTCGCGGCCATTGATTGGAATACGGATCAGCGACCAGCGTTTCGTTTCCGACTGTCCATTTTTCCTGATCCCATTCACGTCCTTGAAAAAGCGGATGATTCCAGTAGGAATGCATGTCGGTGTAGTCGCCAATTTTAGAAGCCAGTTTCGCTCCAACGTAATTGGTTTGAGTTCCACAAATCGGAACCTTGACGCCGAGTTCATTGCGAAGCAGTTCCGTCGTTTTCTGATAAAACGCGCGTTCGGTATCCGTCATGAATTCGATAAAAGTTTCATAGGCAACGGGAACCCATCCTGAATCTGGGATGCTGATATTGCCTGCAGAGAGAGATTGTCCAGCGGGCAATGATCGCCATCCAGCTCCGCTTTTGAGTGTGATATTTCTCATCTCAAACGCGACATCGGTTCCCCCGGTATCAAAAGCGATTCGCCCTGTGCCATCGACGGATTTATTGGCTTCGAAAATTTCTGTGACTGATTTCCACTGAGTATTGGCGACAACGCTGCCACCCAGTCCAAGTTGTTTCCAGCCGCCTTCGATCGTTGCGGAATTAAAACTAATGCTTTTTTCTGCGTCGGCGCGAATATCGAACTGCAACGTGTAACGTTCGCCTTGGGTGAACGACAGATTTTCGCAAGCGACTTGTTGATGCCAGCCCTGCTCTGCAGCTTTGACGGGTTTGATTCGTAGCACGCCGTTTTTGAGCGATGTTTCGACAGGGTCTTTGCCGCCGTTGTCTTGAACGATCCAACCATTGCCAAGAGAACCACCGTCAATCGATTTCCATAGGTTACTGTCCGCCATCGGTTTGGAGCGCGAGATGTCTCCTGGCTTCCAAGCGGTTATTAGTGCTTCGTCGGTCGAGTATTTTTTCTTCAGCCACGAATTCCATTGTCGGAGAATTTCGTTTTTGTAAACGTCAGGGGCGTCTCGAAGGTATTTAACTCCGTCTCGCGAGAATCGGTTCTCATTGAGCAATTCAATCATCGCAATTCCTGGGTCGTTGCCGCGAGTTAGATTGCGGTACGGATTCGTGTGTCCGATATAGTCGCGGCAGTATTGCCAAAAAGCTTCTTGAATTTTGGGCATGAAGTGCATCGCGTGTTTGTCACCAGTTGCCGAGTGTCCACGTCCCAAGGGTGGCAGGCCGAGCGATTTCGCAACTGAACGGCCAACGTGCATATTCAAGTTCGCGTAGATGCCTTGTTTGTGAAGCTCGGCCAAAAGGAAATCCAATTTGTCGACTTGGGCCGGATCCATTTTTCCATCCTCGAAAAACAAACCGCGAGGGGAGTAGCTGGTTTCGTGATGATGGATTCGGACACAGTTGATTCCAAGTGCGGCCAACCGCCTTGCGATTCGTTCAGATTCGTCGTGGGTGGGAAAGTTCGCTCCGAAGCAAAAATTGACGCCCCAAAAACGTATTCTGCCTTTGTCGTTAACAAAATGGCCATCGGCGATCGCGACAAAGCCCTCTGTCCCTGCAGGAGCTTGATTGAGATAGGCAAAGTTCGTGACAGAAGTTGAGTCCTGTTTAACATCGTGGGGGAATGTAAACGGGAATGCTTCGGGGTGTTGCCCAACGCCTTGAGAGGCAATCGAGAACCAACAAAGAAGGACTGCCAATGAAGATTGTTTGATCTGTTTTTTCATTTGTTCGAAGCTGATGTGAATAGTGTGGCTTGATTTTTGATTGTAACTGAACATTGAGGAGAGTGGCGCTGACAAGTCATCGTCAGTTCGTTTTTGCTTGTCTAGAAGGTCCGTAGCGATGGCTACAAACTGGAAAAATCCAATTGTCCATCGATGCCACCGACGGCATCAAAGGCTTTGATCGCTCGGACGGTCTCGGCGACCTCGTGAACTCTCACGACTTGGATTCCTTTTTGTGCTAGTAGAATTGTGATGGCCCGCGTGGCAGCGTCGCGGGGAGCTGTTTTGTCGCCGATGATTTTTCCGATGAATCCTTTGCGTGAGTGTCCGATTAGGATTGGACAATTCAGATCGTGATACTGTTGGCAGTTGGCAATCAGTTCGAGGTTGTGCGAGTGTGATTTGCCGAAACCGATTCCTGGATCCAGGCAGATTTTTGATAGTTCGATGCCCGCGTCCAGCAGAGCGATTTTGCGGCCCACCAAGTACCCATGGATTTCTCGAACAACATTTTGATAATCGGGGTCATCCTGCATCGTTTGGGGCGTGCCTCGCATGTGCATGGCACAGACACCTGCTCCGGTTTTCAGAGCAACTTTGATCATGTCTGGATCGCCTTCGAGACCAGTCACATCATTGATAATTTGGGCTCCGGCTTCGACGGCCTGTTGCGCGACGACCGCTTTTGAAGTGTCGATTGAAATTGGTACGTTGGATTGCGAAGCGATTTTCTTGATGACAGGAATCACCCGATTAAGTTCTTCTTCGATTCCAACGGGTTCACTGTAGGGACGGGTGCTTTCTCCACCGATGTCTAGGATTGAAGCGCCCTGTTCGGCAAGCTTCAAAGCATGATCGACCGCCCGCTCAGTATCCAATCGTTGGGTGTCGTCTTCGAATTGTCCGCCGTCTGAAAAACTGTCGGGCGTCACGTTGACGATTCCCATCACCAGAGGGACGCGGCCGAATCGCAATGTTTGTGTTCTCAATTGCCAACGATTGGCAGTATCGTTGAGCGGTCCGGCGATGTCGCGACCACCGTTGGTCGTGCTGTCAATTGGCATGTGATACTTATTGGCGAATTGGTTTTAGGTGGGTGCTTGAATGACTTTTGAAAGCGTTTATCGCAAGCGTATTTTGGCAGTCAATGACGTTTGAGCAATCCGGAGATGACAAAGCCAACCTGATCTTGCGGTCTCAAATTCCGCTGGTTTCTGCGATTGAATGCTTCTAAAGATTGATTGACAGACAGGAGCTTATCCATGCTGAGTCTCGCTAGCATTCTTGGAATTGTGCAAACTTCAATGCAACTTTAATCTTTCCGCATAATTTTGCAAACTTGAGAGCCAGCTGGCGACAGAGGAATTGAATGTCGAACTACAACCGTCCCACACGTGCTCTGTTCTCTTGCTCACTGCTTTTGATCATTAGTTTTCTGTCATCGGTTAACGGCCAGGAAATAATTGGCAGCCAATTGATTGATCCAGAAGTGATCTATGAGGGACAGGTTCAGCCTGCGTCTGTTGCGCCAATTGGGACATCATCGATTTGTGAGGACTCTGCGAATCCTCTTATGTGTGGAACCTTCGAAGCTCAAAATGCGACTGGGTTGTTGAATTTTGATACCCCATTCACGTCGCGGATGTTGGACTTTCAAAATCGTCAGGGTGACAAAGAAGCCATGATTTTGAATCATGGGTTTCAAACGGCTGGTCAGCGATCTTTGACGTTGGGAGCGCAGTTCCGTGCTTCTGGGTTGTTTGCTCGCACGAATACGACAGACAAGTTTTCTTACCTTGGCCGTTTTCCGACTGACTTTGTGGGAGACAAAGCGTCCGATTTTCGATTACTCCACGCCAATCAAAATGTAACCGCTCATGTAAATTCCATGGTCCATGGTTATTTCGAAACACTGTTCTCGGATGTGTTTTCATTTGAGTCTTTTAACCAAGGCAGTTTTCAGGTCCGCCAAGCGTATGTCGTGTTCGGAGATTTTTCGCGTTCGCCGTGGTACGGACATGTCGGGAAAAAGAACACTTCCTTTGGTGACATGGGAACACTCAGCCCTTTCTCGCAGGCCATGCCCTGGCACTATTTCGGTTCGTTGTCAGAGGGAGCCGGTGTTGGGTTTGACAATGGGCGTATCAACGCGACATTGCCGCGCTCAATGGAAGTCGTGGAATTCGTGTCGTTGATTCAGAAGAAAAGGGAGATCTGAATAACTTTGCCGCTAATGTTCTGTTTCGAACTCCCTTTGGAAACGATGCTCAATTCGATTTGGGTGCCGGCTATTTACACGGGACGATTTATAATGCTGCGGTTGCTGAGCACACAGATCCAACCATTTTCGGCCCCAACAATGCGGCTTGGGATGTCAACGCTTTGCTGCGAATCAGGCGATTGCAATTGGCGGCCGAGTATGTTCAAACGATGGATCCATGGCCGGCAACAGGTCATGAAGTCATCGCCTATCGAACCGAAGCAGCCTACGATTCATCGTTCCGCGGCACGCCGATACGGACTTCGCTAAGTTGGAGCGAGGGAATTCAGGGAGACAAAGGCACGGAGTTTGAATTCAATCGACAGCTGGTCGTCGGCTTACGCGTGCAACCTTACGACAACGCCTTTTTTACTTTTGAGTACGTTCGCAGTACTGGTTTCGCGCCACTGATTGGGATTCAGCGGGCTAGCGACATCGATGTTAAACAGGATTCCATTGTGCTTGGAGCCGTGCTTTCGTTATGAAGAAATTTGTTACAACTCGCGTCGCACCAGGGCCTTAATCATCCAGCTCAATCTGTTTGAATAGTGGCAGGTGCCGGTAGTAAACTTCGAGCGTGCAGACTGCCAGAGACGTGGTGTAGATTCGGCCGCCTTTGCTGCCCCATTTAAAATCGTCTGGGTCCCAGCTGCCGGGACTGCTACCGCGGGTTTCTTGAGTCGAGATTAATAGTTCACGCATTCGGTCGTTCCATTTTTCCCAAGGAGCGCCGCCGTAGTGATGCATGACTTGCGTGCCATAGTACCAATAGTAAAGGTTGCGATCACGAATGTTTGGGAAATGGTCGTCGATCAACCATTTTACAGCTATCGACAATCGCGGATCGTCTTTTTTCCAGCCAAGATACATTCGGCAGAGAATGGCTTCTGCGGTCATCGCCGCTGTCGGTTCTCCATTTTTTTGATAGGCGTAGGCTGAACCTTTGGGGAGCTTTGACTTTCTTCGGTTGTCAAATTTGGCTTCGACCGTCACGTAGTCGAGAAAGTAGTCGGCCAGTTTCAACGTTGAGTCGTCCACGTTGAGATTAAGCTCCGGGGCACGAGCACTTTGGAGGGCCATCATTTGCCAGCCAAAAACACTGGTGTCTCCTTCTTGTCCGGGACGATACCGCCATCCGCCTCGGGCGTGTTGGGCCAGTTCGACAAAGCGAATTGCTTTTTGCGCAGGCTCGTAAAATTTCTGATCGCCAGTCAGGGCAAGCGCTTCACAAAGAACAATGGCACCTTGTCCGTGGGCGTACATACCGGCTTGGCCAGAATAACCAGCCCGCAGATCGCCATTGGCTTTTTGATTGTTGATCATCCAAGCCAACCCCGCAGAGACGTGTTCTTTATAGGGACCAAACTCATGCGTTTGTCCTGCGCCTAGCAGAGGAAGCAGCGCCAGCGACGTGGCCATGATATCGCTGCTGTTACCTTTTCGATGATGGTTTCGATAATTCTTCAGGCTCCATCCACCGTCATCATTTTGCACGGATGCCAGCCAGCGTAGTCCTCGGGCGACGGCGGCTTCGGTGATTGTCGTTCCGCCTTCTTTGCGAACGATTTCCGATCGGACTCGCGGGTCGCGGGCAGCAAAAGACATGAGCTGGCCCTTCCGCGTTGTAATGTTGGCTTTGACTTGTTTGATGGCTGGTAGTGGTGAAAGCGGATTGTTGTCGACCAGGATTTTCTTGGCGTCTTGGTTGGCTTTCTTGAGGACTTGACGAAGTTCTTTGTCACCCAGGTCCATGTCGCTTGATTGAAGCAGATTATCCTGAAGTTGATCGAGGCGATTCTCCATGACGATATGGCCGCCCCGTTCGTCGTCCGAACTGAGAAAAGTCGAGAGCGTGATCGACTCTGAAATCAGCGACCCGTCGCTCAATACGATTAGCGCTAGAATGAGGATCACAATCAGATGGAGAATAAAGCTGACCATCCAGGCGGGTGTCAATCGGAACCCATTTTTTACAACACGGGCAGCGAGTGAACCCCGACTGAGTGTTTCGAGTTCGTCTTCTAGGGGCGAAGATTCCTCAGGCGTGGGCTCGGGTAAGGGAGCCGCTGGTTGATCGATCGGTGATGGAGGCGGTGGCGGAAGTGTTTTGTTGAACGAGGGTTTGGGTAGCTTTGAATGAAGCTCTTTGGCGGCAAGATATTGTTCTTCGGTGAGCGTAATACTGGTTTGGCATCGCCAGCAATCACCGAGTCTTAGCCAGAGCCGAATTGACATTGGGGCTTGGCAATCTGGACAGGAGCATAGCAGTGTGTTTCCGCTGACCCAGATATCTCCCGATTCACAGACGATTCGGTGGCGGGCTGTTTGGCTGGCGTCAATCGCCGAGGATTCAAGGAATCCGGCTGAACCTGAGTCCTCTGGGGAATCACTTTCTAGGGAAGCGTTTGATCCGAGGTTGATTTGAACCAACGATTGGTTGGTTGGTTTTGGTTTACTGCTTAGGTCGACAGGCGGCTGAAGCCTTTCCAATCGGCTCAGAATATTCTGATCGAGATAGTTCTCGTTTCGATTGGGGTTGGTCATATTCAGCTGGCAAAGAGAACGGAACGGATGGGACGCGCACGTATCATCGCAAAGAGTACTCCCTTTGTACGTTCGTTCATTCTGTCCCACTTCCATTGTCGGTTGGGGGGCCATTAGGAGTCAAGTTTTTACTTGTAGCAGAACCTCACGAGAGGAAAAATAATGAAAGCAAAATTAGCGTTTTTGCCCGCGTTTTTACGCTTCAAAAATGGCTTGGGTGCGTTGTGAAATGGAGGTGGATTTGGTAAGATTCGAAGAGTCAATAGTAGGGCGGGAACCAGCGTTTTTTGGCGGTTTTTTCAATCGAAATCTGTTCCGACCCACTTTGTTCCAACGTTAAAAATAAGGCCTGTTTAGCTTGTTTAATCAAGCGATTATTTGTTTAGACAAACGCTAGCCCTTCAGCCCATTTTTAATGTCTATTCGCGCCGGATGCCGCACGCATCTACCACCAGTTAATTGAATGTTGAAAGGCGGAGAAATTGTCGACTGACAGTCAAGAACCCGAAGAGAATGATGGAAAAACCTCGGGCAATCAAATTCTCGAAATGCCGATTGAGGAAGAGCTAAAAAACAGCTACCTCACTTATGCGATGAGCGTCATCGTTTCGCGTGCGCTTCCTGATGTTCGTGATGGCCTCAAACCATCCCAGCGTCGAATTCTTGTTGCGATGAACGATCTAAGCCTGACACCTGGTGCAGCCAGAGTGAAATGCGCGAAAATTTCCGGTGATACCAGTGGTAACTACCACCCTCACGGCGAAAGTATCGTTTATCCAACTTTGGTCCGGATGGCTCAAGAATGGAACATGCGACATGTTCTGGTAGATAAACAAGGTAACTTTGGATCGATCGCAGGACTGCCTCCCGCTGCGATGCGATACACTGAGGCTCGCATGTCGGCCGTCGCCGCGTTGATGCTTGAAGACCTCAAACTCGACACCGTCGATTTCACACCGACCTACGATGAGCGCCGGCTTGAACCAACTGTTCTTCCTAGCAAGTTCCCTAACCTTCTGGTTAACGGATCCAGTGGAATCGCCGTTAGTATGGCGACGTCGATTCCTCCACATAACTTGGGTGAAGTTTGCGATGCTCTCAATCTAGTAATCGATCAGCCTGATTGTTCCAGTTCTGAAATCATGACTGTTCTGCCGGGGCCAGATTTCCCAACGGGCGGAATTATTTGTGGTCGTGCAGGCATTATTCGCGCCTATCAGTCTGGCCGTAGCACGATCGTCGTTCGGGCAAAATGCGAGATTGTTCCGGTTCCAAATAAAAAGAATCGTTTCAAAATCGTTGTCAACGAACTGCCGTATCAACAGGTCCGTGACAACGTCGTGGAAAAAATCGCCAACTTGGTGAAAACGGATCGCGTCAAAGGCATCTCTGGGATCAAGGATCTTAGTGACCTTAAAGAGCCGGTGAAGCTCGAAATCGAAATCAAGAGCGACGCTGACGCGGAAGTCGTTTTGAATCAGCTGTATCAGTTCTCGCCATTGCAAACTTCGTTCTCAATGAACTTTATGGCGCTCGTCGACGGGAAACCTCGCGAGTTGGCGATCAAAGATTTCTTGACGGAGTTTCTTCGCCATCGGGTTCAAGTCATTCGGCGTCGAACGCAGTTCTTGCTTTCGCGAGCCCGAAAACAAAAACATACTGTCGAAGGTCTTTTGCTCGCTCTGGCCGATATCGATCAAATTATCGCTATCATTCGCAAATCGAAAACGCAGGCTGAAGCCAAAGCGGGCTTGATGGGCATCGAATGTCCCGCCGCAATGATGCAGCGTGCCCTTGGCGATAACGGCTTCAAAGTCTTTCAGGAGGAACGCGGCGAAGCGGCCATCTACAATCTGACTGGGGTTCAGGCAGATGCGATTCTCAAGATGACGCTGGGGCAATTGGTTAACCTTGAGCAAGAGAAACTCGCCGGCCAGCACGCGAAACTGCTTGAGGAGATCATCGAGTACCTTCGGATTCTTTCCGATGACGCCAACGTCAAAGCGATCATCAAAGATGATTTGGCAGAGATCAAACGGAAATACGCCGACGCACGTCGGACTGTTTTGTCGGACGAAGAAGTTCGAAACATCGATCTTGAAGACTTGATCGAAGAAGAAAATATGGTCGTTTCGATTAGCCATCGTGGCTACATTAAACGAACACCAGTCAGTACCTACCGTGCTCAGCGTCGTGGCGGCAAAGGAATCAAGGGCGCCAAAATCGAGGATGAAGATCCGATCGAACATGTGTTTGCGGCCAGCACGCACGATTACCTGTTGTTCTTTACCAATCGCGGGATCGTTCATTGGCGCAAGGTCCATCAGTTGCCGGCGCTCAGTCGCGAAAGCCGTGGGCGTGCGATTGTGAATATTGTTCCGTTGGAAAAAGACGAGGCGATCGCTTCCTGTCGAGCCATTCGAAACTTTGATGCAGAGAATCACTTCTTGGTGATGGCGACTCAAAAAGGGCTTGTTAAAAAGACTCCTTTGTCGGCCTACGGGCGCCCTCGTCGTGGCGGAATCATTGCGATCAAGCTTCGTGATGATGACGAAATTATCGATGTGCTGGTTACCAAAAAAGGTGATGAACTCGTGCTTTCGACAGCCGATGGAATGGCAATTCGTTTTCGAGAATCCGATGCCCGGCCGATGGGCCGAAACACGAGCGGTGTCAAAGGCATTTCGCTTTCCACTGACGATCATGTCGTTGGAATGGTTGTTGCGGATCCGGCTGCAACGTTGTTGACGGCTTGCGAAAAAGGATACGGCAAACGAACTCCGTTTGGTCCGAACTCAGATGAAACCGAAGAGTCAGAAGAGTCCTCCAGCGGCAGTCGTTACCGAACACAAAAACGTGGCGGAAAAGGACTTCGCGATATCAAGACGACTGATCGAAACGGTCGTGTGATTGGGATCAAAGCCGTAAACGATGAAGATGAACTGTTGTTGATGACGTCGCGGGGAAAAATCCAGCGAATCAAATGTAGCGACATCAGTACGATCGGGCGTAACACTCAGGGTGTCCGAATTATGGGCTTGGACGATGAAGACTCATTGGCCGTTTTGGCGCGTGTTCCACGCGATGAATTAGACGAAGAGGATGGCGAAGGCCCAGTGGGTGACGCAGGAGATAATCCACCCAAAACGGAAGATAATCCACCGCAAGAATCCGCTGACGACAAGGCTTCTTCGCCTACTGGTGAATCTGACGTGACGGATACAGCGGATGAATCGGATGAATAAGTGCGTTTGTAAAAATTACTAGTCCCCGTTTGGATTCGTTTCAGTTATCTGGCCGTGCGCCCCGACTTCAAAAAATGGATCAAATTTGAAACGGGAATGCTTGAAAATCGAAAGTCTAATTAGACTGTTGGCTTCACCGTGGATGGAGTGATTCGGCAGTCGATCGGTAAGGACTTCATCCAACACCCAGCCAGCATTTATCCACCACATCAGAGTATCAGCCGCACATTCGTGTTATGGCAGATCTTCATGAGTGCTTTCATCTCCAAATTTTCTCATTATTTGAATAGGTACGAAACATGGACATAGCAATGATCGGTACCGGGTACGTTGGCCTGGTTACTGGGACGTGTTTTGCTGAAAGCGGTAACAGCGTGACTTGCGTTGATATTGATCAAGGAAAAATTGAACGATTGAATCAAGGCATCATCCCGATCTATGAGCCAGGTCTGACGGAGCTAGTGCAACGAAATCACAAAGCAGGCCGACTTCAATTCACGACGGATATCTCCAGCGCCGTTAAGTCAGCCAAGGTCGTATACATCGGTGTTGGTACGCCGCAGGGCGCAGACGGCTCGGCCAATCTGAGTGCTCTTTGGAGTGTCGTTGATTCGATTGCGGAACATGTATCTGATGATGTCGTTATCGTGACCAAAAGTACGGTTCCCGTGGGAACGAACCAGGGGATCTACGATCGACTGTTTTCGATCAACAAAAAGCGCTACCGCGTTGCAAGTAACCCTGAGTTCCTCAAAGAAGGCGCTGCGATCAACGATTTTATGTATCCTGACCGAGTCGTGGTTGGCATACGTGAATCAGAGACTGGCGATCTCCTCAAAGAACTCTACTCTCCGTTTTTGAGAACTGACAAACCGTTCTTGACCATGTCACCCGAGAGTGCGGAGCTGACAAAGTACGTTGCCAACGCTTTGCTTGCCACCAAGATCAGCTTTATCAATGAGATGGCGAATCTGTGTGAAAAGATGGGCGGCGACATCAACGATGTTCGACGCGGAATCGGTCACGATCAACGGATCGGATTTTCGTTCCTGTTCCCTGGTGTTGGTTACGGCGGAAGCTGTTTCCCCAAAGACGTCCGAGCACTATCTTCAATGTCGAAAGCTAACAATCTGCTTCCAACGATTCTTGATGCGGTGGATGCGGTCAATGATCGTCAAAAACATGTTCTCACGAATAAGATCGATGAACACTTTGGCAAGAATCTCGCTGGAAAACGAATCGCAGTTTGGGGTTTGGCGTTCAAACCAAAAACAGACGATATCCGCGAAGCCCCGGCTCTTGTTTTGATCAATGAATTGATCGAGCGTGGTGCAACGATTTGTGCGTTTGATCCTGAAGCTCTTGAAAACGTCAAAGAAGAGTTGGGGGACAAGATTGAGTACGCTGAGCATTCCATCGACGCGCTCAAAGGAGTCGATGCACTTGCGATCAACACCGAATGGGACGTTTTCCGTCATCCAGATTTCATGAAGATCAAAGAAGCGATGAAGTCGCCCGTGATCTTCGACGGTCGAAACCTGTACAACCCGCAGCAACTTGAAAGTTTGGGATTCACCTATTACTCAATCGGTCGTCCGCCAGTTAATCAGCCAAATGCAGTCGAAGCGTAGTCGAATACGTTTCAGCTAAGGTATTAAAAAGCACTCGCTCTCACCTATCCGAACCCAAAGTTCGAAATGGTTGAGGGCGTTTTTTTATGAGAACGTTAGTTCAACGGGGCAGTGATCAGACCCGAAAATATCGGTTCGAATGCGTGCGCCACTGACGCGGTCACGTAACGATTGAGCGATCCAAAAATAATCCAAACGCCATCCGATATTTCGTTCTCTTGCGTTATTGCGGTAAGTCCACCAGCTGTAGTTGTCCGGGCCCTGCTCAAATTCACGGAATGAATCCAGAAAACCCGCGTCGACCATGGCATCCAGACCGGCTCGTTCTTGTTCTGTGAACCCGGCGTTCTTGCGATTGGGTTTGGGGTTTGCCAAATCAATTTCTTGATGGGCACAGTTTAAATCGCCACAAAAAATCACCGGCAGTTTCTTATTCAGTTTGGAAACGTATTTTAGAAATGCCGCGTCCCACTCTTGGCGGTAGTCTAGCCTTAGCAATCCGCGTTTAGAGTTGGGCGTGTAGACGGTGACGATTTGAAAGTCGGGGAATTTTGCGGTGATCACCCTGCCCTCTTGGTCATGCTCTTCAATGCCAATGCCTAGCGACTCATCCGTCGGCAGGATTTTGCTCCAGATGGATGTCCCACTGTAGCCTTTTTTTTGAGCACAATTCCAAATTTTGTGGTAACCGAGAATCTCAGTCCAAGACAGATCGACTTGTTGCGGTTCGGCCTTTGTTTCTTGTAAGCAAAGAATGTCAGGATTTTCCGATTCGACGAACTCTCGAAATCCTTTCTCCATCGAAGCGCGGATCCCGTTAACGTTCCATGAAATAAGTTGCATAGTTTATCTTGTTGGTTGTTCGGTGATTGTTTGCGAGTAGGGTTTTTCAGCGATCAAGTGTCGTGACCGGTAGAATATGACTGAGCTAGTAACGTTTCAAACTTCCAAAACGCAGTCGCCTCCGGCTTGCCGTTAAACTCCGGTAGACGTCTTCCAGGAAATGGGTTTTTCCATGGGTTGAGTCTTAAAATACCCATACCACTGAGGGCAAAGATAAAAACCTCGCCCCAAAAACCATGGTCAGTTCCGCCTTGCGTTTCAAATTACGTTGTCTTTGACCCATTGATCGTAAGCTTTATCCACTAAAGTTGATTTGACTGCAACGATCTGAGGGACATCATACTGGTGGTTCGATTTGATTTCAGCCGCGACTTGATCGAATAACGACTCGATTGTTTTGATGGAGCAGGTCCATTCGTCCGTCGATTCTGTTTTGCCGTTCCAAGTGTAAACGCTTGTGATCGGTCCACCAATCTGGCAACAAGCGGCGAGTTGTTTCTCGACCAAGACCCGAGCGATCGTTTCGAGTTCTTGACGATTGTCGCTGGTTGTGGTGACGATGATCATTGGTACACCGATTTCGATCTATCGGGGCTCTCTCAGTAGATGAGAATTCGAAGGCTTGCTAGTTCGCTTGTTGGTAACAAAACTCGAACAACGCTTTCCATTCCTGAACAGCGATCGCGTGGGCACTCGAAACATCGCCGGCTGCCGTTTGGTTGAAGGCCAGATTTACTGATTCGCATTGGTCAACGAAAACCTCTGGATTCCAACCTTCTGCAACCACGTCGTAAACGGAGTGTGCTCCGACTTTGCGATACCAATACTTGCTATTCCAGTAGTCGCCCTCGAGTCGATGCATGATGCCATGCCAATAACTTCCCTCGCGAGAATGAGTTTCTTGACTGATATCGTGTGAACGATCAAGAAAATTGTGAAGCAACCAAAGCCCAGAGATACAGCAGTCAGCCATCGTCTCGTTTGCGATGCCGGAAGGGAAAAGCTCACTGATCGTTAGATCGTTCAGTTGATCTTCGGCTTCATGATTGGCCGGACCAACGATGTAGTTTTGGAATGCATGCGCGGAGACTAGTTCTTCGCAAGCTGGCGGAAGCTCAATGGAAAGAAGCTGATTCATTGGTTAGCGGGCTCAGAAACCATCGTATTAAGGCAATTAATCTCGGTGCTATCAGTTCGTTGATAGCATCCATGGCTTCAATTGTCACGTTTTTGTAGTGACATCGTCAAGGATTCCAAGCTCGTGATCGCTTACTTCGTTTTGAATAAGCCCAGAAACAGGCGTACATTTGGCTTGTTTGAGCAAGAATCGACTCCTATACTCCCGCACCCTAAATTTGCGCTTTAGCGTGCGCAAGCAGAAAGATCAGTGGATCGGGGCGTATCAATTTTATCGACAAACGGTTCAAACGACTTGAACTTGTCTCTTCAAAATGAAAAACGGAATTCGACTTGCTCGAAGTCGCTTCTGTGCGCGCGGGCCTTTCTGTTGTTGCTTGCTTTCATTTTGTCTCATCCGGCGAGCGGCCAGGAGATATCGTTTGACCGCCCAGACGTGACGAGTTCAATCGAAGTTAGTGCCACCAACGCAACTCGCTGGAGACTTGGTGGATACGAAATGTTGCATCTGGTTGGCGACGTTCAAATCCGTCAGCAGACGATGAAGGCATCTGCCAACGAAGCCATTTTGTGGGTCACGATTCCCGACGACGCTGATGCCAATGAAGAGTCTGTTCACAAAGTGATTGCCTATCTCGAAGGACAGACGATTGTTGATTTGCCTCGAACGGGCGTTGCAACGGATCGAATCATCGACGACGTTTGGACGGGCCGGTTTTTCACCAGCGGAATGTTGGAGCTTGATCTGACGGCGGAGCCATTGGGCACGCGCGATCCACCTGCAATTTTCCAACGCGCTCAAAAATCATTGAACGATGGCGGTGGTGGAAAGATCCGCCCTGCCAGTTTTGTGGCCGCGCAGGAATCGGTATTGGTAAATCCACAGACGGGTCAGATTCAAACCGTTCAGCCGACTTTTCAAACACCTAACATTCCGTCTGAGCTTGGATCGGAATTTTCGGGGTCAAATCAAAATCAAGGTTCAGGGCAATTTTCGCAGCAGCTTCCCAATCAATTTCAAAATCAGAATCCATTGCCGCCTCAGTCTCGGGCCGGCGCGATTCCCGGTCCATTTGGAGCACCTCAAAGTGGTGGATCCGGTTCGCCTTTCCAAGCCACAATCACCAGTCGCGACTCGACGGTTGCACTGAATTCTAAATCACTTATCAATCCGCAAAATCCCAACGAACGTGTGACGATCGCGGTTGGTGGAATTCGAATTGCGGTCGACAGTCCAGAGATCGCCAATCGGCCTCAATTTCAAGGCGATCAGGATCGTAAGTTTTACATCCTTGCGGACAATATGGTGAACTGGCAATTCAAGATGCCAGATGGAACGCAGCGCGATCAATTTTACTTGGAAGGTAATGTTGTATTTGCGAAAGGCAGTCGCGTTATTTACGCCGACAGAATGTTCTACGACCTTGATATGCAGCAAGGCACCATTCTCAATGCAGAAGTGTTAACGACCGTTCGAGACTACGAAGGAGCGGTGCGACTCAAGGCAGACGTGGTTCAGCAGTATGACGAAAACAACTTGCGAGCCTTCGGTTCTGCGTTTACCTCGAGTCGGCTAGGTGTGCCAAGGTATTGGCTGCAATCAGAAAGTGTCGCTCTACAGGGGCAAAAGCGAACGGCGATTGATCCGCTTACGGGCGCTCCCAAACTGGACCCTCGCACTGGTCAGTTTGCAACGGAAGACGAATACTTCGTCGACGGCCAACAGAACCGAGTCTTTCTTGGTGGCGTCCCAGTGTTTGGTTGGCCTCGGCTTCGAACCAGTTTGAGTGACCCAACGCTTTATCTCGAACGATTTGGAGTGAACAACGATCGAATTTTTGGATTCCAATTGAACACCGGTTGGAATATGTATCAGCTGCTTGGTTTGGACCGCCCGCCCGAGGGCACCAAATGGATTGGTCTACTGGATGTTTTGACTGACCGCGGGATTGGAATCGGTAGCGAGTTTGACTATCAGCGAAACTCGTTGTTTGGTGTGAATGGTCCAGTGGTCGGAGAATATCGAAGCTGGTTTATCAATGACGACGGGCTTGATTTTCTCGGTCTAGACCGACGCGATCTCGTTCCTGAAAAAGAACAACGTGGTCGAATTTGGGGTCGGCATCGACATGATTTTGGACCTGGATTTCGGTTGCGAGCAGAGGTCGGTTATATCTCGGACCGAAATTTCCTGGAGCAATATTACGAACGAGAATGGGACACGTATAAGGACGCGACCACTGGGATCTGGTTGGAAAAGAATGAGGGGACGCAGAGCAATAACTTAACTGCTGACCTGCATCTGAATGATTTTTTCACTCAAACAAGCGGCATTAAACTTGATCAGTTTGTGATCGGGCAACCGGTGTTCAACAACGGTGCTGTTTGGCATAGTCACACGCACGCGGGTTACGTTCGAATGCGTCAAGCCGAACCGCCATTGGACGCGACTGATCTGGCCAAGTTCGATCCGTTGGCTTGGGAAGCAGATGTGGATGGGATTCGGGCAGGAACCCGGCATGAGATTGATTTTCCTCAGCAGCTTGGGCCGGTCAAAGTCGTGCCTTATGGGATCGGCGATATTACTTATTGGCAGGAAGACCTGACAGGCAACGATCTAACTCGGGCTTATGGTCAAGTCGGAATTCGGGCGAGCTTGCCAATGTGGCGAGTTGATCCAACGGTTCAAAGCGTGCTTTGGAATGTCAACGGGCTGGCGCATAAAGTCAATTTTGATTTGGATGCGTTCTATGCGGATGCTTCGCAGGACCTCGATGAGTTACCGCTTTATGATTCGCTTGATGACGATTCTCAAGAACACTTTCGTCGCCGGTTCGCGTTCGATACTTTTGGAATTGCACCGGGCGGGGATGTTCCTCTCAGGTTTGACGAACGATATTTTGCGCTTCGATCGGGAATGCAAAGCAATGTCACCGCTCCGTCGTCAGAAATTGCCGATGATCTTTCGGTGGTTAAGTTTGGTGTTCGCCAACGTTGGCAAACAAAGCGAGGTGTTCCCGGGCGACAACGAATCATTGATTGGATGACGCTTGATATGCAAGCCATTCTGTTTCCCGATGCTCAGCGCGACAATTTTGGAACCGCCGATTTTGGAATGTTCGATTACGATTTCCGCTGGTATTTGGGGGATCGTTTTTCAGTTGTTTCCGATGGCTACGCTGATTTCTTTTCGCAGGGTTTAAGAACGGTGAGTGTCGGAACCAATATTGGTCGGCCCGAAGTCGGACACGCTTATGTGGGATATCGAATGATCGAAGGTCCGATCAGCAGCAACATTTTGTCGGCGGCTTTAACGTATCGAATGAGTGACAAATGGGGCGTCAAAGCCGGTGGACAAGTCGATTTCGGTGAGACAGGGACGATCGGACAGTCTTTGAATTTTGTTTACATCGGAGAGTCGTTCCTTTGGCAGTTCGGAGCCAACTACGACGTAAGCCGAGACAATTTAGGGCTTCGGTTTGGGTTTGAGCCAAGGTT
>CAZQQR010000083.1:15912-18072 GCA_964595515.1 uncultured Pirellulaceae bacterium | reverse complement strand
TACCCGTTTCTCGAACCGAAGCATTGATGGTCAGAGCCTCGCTTGGAACGGCACTAGCTCAATTGGACCAAAACAAGATCCGTGAAATCCTTGACAAAGAGTATGACGTATCGGAGCGAGAATGGGACATTTGTTACGCTTGGCAAGCAGCCAACATGTTGGCGAGAAGGACTCGTTTTGATCTCGCCGATAAGGTCCAGCTGGAAAAACGAATCGCGAAAATGCGATCTGCTGATCTTGCTCAGTTAGCTCTTCGATTTCGCTCGGGCTCCGTGTCCAATAGAGAAAACGAGTGGGAGCAACTGCGGCCAGTTCTCCGAGGCCACCTAATCCACGAATCAAAGGCGAACACCAAGTCATACTTGTTGGATCTGCTTGGTCCGCCAGACCCTGATGCTCTCTCTGAATGCAGTAGTATGCTAAATCTTGATGGAAGCGATTTTGATAAAGTTCTGGCGTATCAACTCACAGCAAAAGAAGATTACTTTTCCTACCTTACGGTCGATCTTCGCAGCGACGGTGTGAATTTTCGTGGAATAACATCTGTGGGCGGGCGGAAATAGCTGGGCCTTTGCGCTACTACTGATCGCTTCTCAATCCACTATCGACTAAGCCCGACCCGGCGTCTGGCGAGAAGACAAGCATCCCCGGCGACTTCGAAATCGGCGCAGTTCTTCGGACGCGTCGCATAGTGGCGACATCGGTAAGGTGATTTTTCGCCATCTCCATCCAACGCGACACAAACTCCATCCGGTCTTGGCACAGCATGCTGTCCGTTGTGCAGCTGCACCAATTCTGGGTGCAATTTTTTGAAAGGATCGCGAGAGGAAACAGTCAGCAGATCAAATCCTTGACGACAACATGCTCCGCAACTTCCACACTCATCATCGTTAAACTTTGGCTCCCACCGTTCACATGCTCTCTCTTCCTTATCTACCATTGGAGCCATCTTTCCAGGTAGTTTGTGTTGACGACATCGCAAGCCGGACTTTCCTGCAATTGCCCAGCCACACGATTGGCAGCTAAGGTCAGCCGATTCAGACATTAACGAACCAAGCCGATGTCTTGCTCGGGTTAGACTCCACAGAGACGACGATGACGCTACGTCTCGAACCACATCTGCAATGGCGGCGGTGGCAGACAAACTTCGCTGCAGTACCAAATTGAATGGCGGTAGTCGCGATTGATGGAACGCCTCTTGCGCGATGGCGATCGCCGGGTCGTCACCTTCTCGCAAAGGGTCGTCTGGCAGCTCGTCCCAATAAGGCCGCCAGTCTGTCGTCACCGCCATAAATTCTCTCAGACCAAACGGGGCCGAAAGCGCAGCTTGTAGACGATGACAGGCGTATTCGTAAACCAGGTCGCGATCATCAACATTGGTAAGCCCCCAGTCAGGCAAATTTTTGCCCCGAGTTCCAGCAACCAGCCAATGGCAAATCTCGTGGAAAATCATCTGCGCCAAACAGTCATCTGGATCAAAGTGTGTCGCATCCGAGATCGTTAGTGTTCCATTGCCATCGTAAGCCGCAAAGGCTTCTGACGAACGATGGATCTTCAACCCTAAATCGGCGGCTGCACGGATCCAAATCAAGTCGACGGGATCTTCGTAGCGGTTGTCAATGGAACGTTCGGGCATAATTTTTCAAACAGGCGGTAATCAACAGAACGATTTATGGCACGTTTCCGAGCCGGTGAAAAGCCTTAAGTGACTTTGGACGGCCAACTCCCTAAGGCTCGCAAATCAATCACATTTCAGCTTGATTGCCTCTGGATTGGCTTCAAACACTGGAATTCTGCGGCCTTGCAAAAGCTAATTGAATGAGCAGATTATAGGAACGAGGCTATATATAGGCTCGAATTGAAGAACTGCGGCTACTGAGCTAACATCTAAGCTTTCTCGCACCACTCCCGAACTCGATTTTCGGTAAATCCGGGCACCAATCGAACGAGTGGATCAAGGCGGTTGTGCTCGGCAATAGGCGGAACAAAGATCGTGAAACATAAGGAATGCACTTTACCCAACGGCATGGATATCTGTTATTCATCCATGGGCAATTTGGCGGCATTAAAACGTGAGTTTGAAAGCAACATCTATCACAAGCACGGGATTGAGCTGAAGGACGGCGATTGCATTTTTGACGTGGGAGCCAATATCGGGTT
>CAZQQR010000083.1:12323-15812 GCA_964595515.1 uncultured Pirellulaceae bacterium | reverse complement strand
CACAGATTCGCTAACACCTTCTTTTTTTCGTTTGCAACCATGAGTAATTTACAACGAGCAATTGAGATCGCAGTTGCCGCCCACAGTGAACATACACGCAAGGACGGCTCGCCTTATATTCTGCATCCACTCCGATTGATGATGGCTGTTAAATCTGATTCAGAGAAAATCGTTGCGGTTTTACACGACGTTGTGGAAGACACTCCGACAACTTTTCAAGAATTGCGAGACGAAGGATTTTCGGACGAGGTTCTTGATGCGTTGCAATTGGTGACGCATGACTCTGAAGACACTTATGAGCAGTACATCGCAAAGATCCAAACCAATCCGATTGCCCGCGCCGTAAAACTAGCCGACTTACGGGATAACAGCAACATTTTCGAGATTCCCAAACTATCGGCCAAAGATTTGGACCGTTTGTTGAAGTATCACAACGCCTTCAAGATTCTGTCTGAAGACCAGTAGACTTGTTTTCCGTTCAAGTCGGCTATTTCTCAACAGTGGTTTCAGTGAACGGATCCGCGAAACAGTAAGTGAAAGAGCCGCTAAATATGGTTTTCCCTGTTGCACACTGGGAGTAATAGCAACGCGGGTACCGTCGGCCGTGGAACGTTGGGGATCCGAGATCTGTAAGCAGCCCAGTCGACCACGATGACGTCCAGCTGTTCATCCGCTTCCGAATTCGAACAGCGCGTAAGGGCGTGAGCGCGTCTCGTGTTCAATTCATTCAAATGGGGAGTAATTCAAGACTATCTTAGGCGGGCGTTGCTATCATCCGATACAATACAGACCGGCGTAACCTTCTCTTTTTCTAATCGAGCCGACTCATGTCAACTCAGCCGCCCGCTGAACTCCAGAAAATCCGTGTTCTGGTTGTGGATGACGATGACGTCGACCGGGAACGAATACGACGTGCTCTTCGCCGTTACAGCATCGACTACGAAGTTTTCGATGCAGATTCTTTGGATGCGGGCGTGGAGGCATGCCATGCTCAAACCATCGATATCGTTATCTTGGACACTTACCTCCAAACGACGAATGGGCTAGAGACGCTTAGGCGATTTCGTTCGTTGGTGCCCTCGACTGCGATCGTGTTGATGTCGGGACTCGCTGATGAGCACCTTGCTTTGCAGTCCATTCAAAATGGAGCCGAGGATTTTGTAAGCAAAGATGGATTTGAGAAGCGTTGGTTTCAAATAGTTCTTCAGAATGCGATGCATCGTCACCGTATGAAACAGCAATTAACCGAAAAAACCAAACGTCTTGAACAGGTAAACAACGCGCTGCGTCAGTTCACTTACGTTTCTTCCCATGAACTTCAAGAACCGCTTCGTGCCATTCAGGGATTTGGCGAAAAACTTCGAATGGAATCAGGGGATACACTTGATACTAAATGCAGGGGGTACGTGCAGCGAATGGTGCATGGTGCGGAGCGCATGCACCGATTGATCAATGATCTATTGGACTATTCGAAACACACGGTTGAAGGGTCTAGCGAATTTGCGAGTGTTGATCTTAATAATTGCCTCAGAGAAGCATGCGAAAACCTGTCAACAGCGATTGAAGAAAGCGGCGCGGAACTCCACGCAAACGACCTTCCTCAAGTCATGGGCGTGAACAGCATGCTCACTCAGCTGTTTCAAAACTTGATAGGCAATGCCCTTAAGTACAAACAGCCCGGTAAAAATCCAGTGATTTCAATTTCTTGGGTCAGCAGCGAAGACGAATTTAGAATTGATGTAAAAGACAATGGAATCGGAATTGAACGGCAATATCATGAGCAAATATTCGGGCTGTTCAAGCGGCTTCACCGCCGAGAAGAATTCCCGGGGACAGGAATTGGTTTGGCGATTTGCACTCGCGTGGCCGAACTTCATGATGGAAGACTCACACTTGAGTCTTCACTTAACCAAGGCTCAACGTTTTCGGTTCACCTTCCGCTTGAACGATTGATCAGTGTCGAAGTTCGCCAGTCGTAAGATCAGCCGGAGGAAACTCGACATTTTCTATGTAAGACTCAAGCGCTTCTAAAACGCCTTCAAGTTTGCTTTTGACGAAGTATCCCGCGATGTTCTTGTCATAAGCCTTCGCTTTGTCAAGATTATGGTTGGATGTCGATAATACAAAAACGATAGTCCGACGTAACTCAGGCGTCTCTCGCAGTTCGTTCAAGAACTGATGACCGTTCATTCCGGGCATGTTGATATCCAGCAGCACGATCAGCGTCGCTAATTGTTCAGGCGTAAACTCATCACTCTTGAGCAGTTCCAGTGCGTCGCGGCCGTTCTGCCGAGTCATGACCTTATAGTTCATTTCCCGCTCATCGACGGCACGGCAAAACGCTTCAATGTCGACTTCATCATCGTCGATCACCATCACGATTGGGGAGTAATTTTGTTCCATATTCTTTACTCATTTAAAACGTTAATTCTTAGCGACCAAGTCTAACTCAATCGGCCAAGAAAATTTGAATGTGGCGCCCGCACCCAATTCGGATTCTAGTTCTACAACACCACCAACTGACTGAACTTCCTTGCGAACCATCGCCAATCCCATTCCACTACCATCGACACTCATGTTGCCAACACGTTGGAACATTTGAAAAGCTCTTTCATGATTGGGTTCATCGATCCCGGGACCATTATCGCGAACGGAAAAAACGTAAAATTCGCCATCGTTTTCCCAATTGATTTCTACGACACCCTTTTTTCCTTTATCGCTATGCTTGACCGCGTTACCGATCAAGTTCAACCAAATCTGCTTGAACGGCGCCAGGATTGTTGTGAAGGCTGGCAAGGTACTGGGAATCTTGATCTCAACACCGCACGGATTGTCGATCAATTCAACAATACCCAACAACAATTCATAAGTATTCACGAACTCAGAATTTGATTCAATTCTTCCAACTCTCGAATACTGCAGTAAATCATCTAACAACTCTTCCATCTTTTCAACTCGAAGGTTCATTTTTGCCAAATGTTCTCTGGATTTTGGCGGCAAATCATCCTGCGCGTCTTCATGAATCCATTGCGCCAGTTGGCGAATGCCACGTAGTGGCGATTTTAGATCATGAGAAGCAACATAAGCGAACCGATCGAGTTCCTCGTTGGACGCGGTCAATTCTGACGCGCGATTTTCGAGTTCTTCAGCGAGCATCTCCGACTCTTGGAGTAGCTCACGTGTCTTTTTGTTTTGATCACTGAAAACACTGGCCGCGTGGGCCAGTTCACCAATTTCATCGTTGCGATGCTCACCCGGAACTTCATCCAGAGTAGCTCCAAACGACAGTTGCCGGAACGTGTCACGAAGCCTCGCCAGTGGCGGCAGAATCAACACCGCCAACCGAACGGAAGTCAACAAGGACATAATCAACGCTCCAAGAGTAATGCCGCCCGTAAGCCAGTTGGTACGTTGAACTTGACGTTGGACCTTCACCGACATGTCTGATTTTCGTTTCTGCGCAGACGCCCTCAGCTTTTTCGCATCGTA
>CAZQQR010000083.1:9350-12223 GCA_964595515.1 uncultured Pirellulaceae bacterium | reverse complement strand
AATCTCAACTGATTGGAATCCAGATTCTCTTTTCCTTGCAATTCCTCTGAGAATTGAGCGAGTTGATCTTCAACTTTTTCATAGAGTGCGGGAAGTTTTTCGTAAACCAGTTCTTGCCTAACCTGCCGCTCAATCACAACTTTGTCAAAATTGTCAGCGTAAGACTCGACGTAGTTTTGGATCAACTCAAGCTCTTGTTTTCCTTCTTGATCTGAAATCAAATTTTTTGCTGCTTCGACTCCCTCTGCCACGCGCTGTTGCGTGACTCTAACTTCTTTTTTAAGCGACGGATGGCCAGAGTTAACAAACCGGTCGACTTGCATGCGCATCTCTTGGACGTCACGGTCGATTGTCAAAACCGTTGCGTTGAGGTTCTCGATTTTCTCGATTTTTGAATAGGCATTCCGAGTCGCGGCCAATCCCAATAGCGAGACCACACCAACCAGTATCAACAGAACTGCAATGAGACCAAAACCAAGATAAATCTTGAATCGTAGCGATGACAAATTCACAGAATTATCCTCTAAGTTGCAGACAAAAATTCATTCCAAGCCGACAACGTGTACTCATAGTTGTTCATCACCGTATTCCAAACCGCGACGTTGTTGAATCGCTGCTCATAAGAACCACCATCACGCTTGCGTCCTTTTTTGGCGACGACTTGACCAGCCGTTCCCGTCAAATCTGTTTTGGCCGCCCCACCTTCGTACCAATACTCCCATTCATTTTTTGAGAGATGGGTTTTGATACGGTCGGGATTTGAAATGTAGTATCCTTGTCGAGCAATGAATGCGCCTGGCCATCCTGACAGCCACCAATTCATAAATTCATAAGCCGCATCCTTAACTGCGCCCTGAGTCGACGACGAAAGACACATCACGCCTTGCCAAGCGCGATATCCTTCCTTGGGGGACGCGTAAACGCAGTCGATTCCTTTCCCCCTCAACGAGTAAACCGCGGGTGAAAACATACTTTCGATTACCGCTTCGCCAGACTGCATCAATTCGACGGACCGAGGCACGCTACTCCAGACTCCTCGAAAATGTCCGTCCCGCCGCAGGTCGACCAAGATTTTGAATAGCTTGTCGATTTCACCCTGGGACATGTCACCGATGTTTTCAAACTCAACCATTCCCAGCGACTGGGCGGCCAAGGCCAAATCAAAAAGCCCAATCGTTGGTTCATTCACAATGGCGACTCGCCCACTCCATTGCTTGTCCAGCAACCACGCCCAGCTCTCCGTTTTGTAAGCTTTTCCTCGCGGTACAATCGCCGGATCGTACCCAAATGAATCAACGTTGTGGACGTAAGGCAAAAAACTAATCTGACCCGATGGGTCGGATCCAAGTGTTTGGTCTGGCTGAACGAATAGCAGTTTGTTTGGCGCGTCTCCGGCTCCAAGTTTCGCCTCCTTGGTCAGTCGTCCTGTCTTGGTCAAGTCATTAACTTCATCCCAGTATCGCAATCTTGAAACATCAATGGATTGGATCGTGTTGGCTTGCCAAAGCACTCGGATACTGTTGGACCATTGCTCGTAAAGGTCGAAAGACTCCGGCTTAGTCGAAGCTTGATGAATGACTTCGGCACTACCACCTGGCTGAAACTCAATCTCAATCCCCAGATCCTCTTGAGCCTTTAGGCGGATCGGCTCCTGCAAAGTCACATGGGTTCCAAGTACACGAATTTTCTGTTTTCGTTTTGAAAAAACATAAGGCGCTGTCGCGACACTGGCGACGGAACCCGCCATCGTCTTTAGAGCTTGCCGTCGACTAGGAACCATTCAGCACCACTCCGGAACAAGAATAAAAGTCATCAATTGAAGAAAAGATCACCGTTCAAGAAATCAAAGTTATCAATTTCCCAACAGTTGTAGCCTGCGAGTTATCGATCAGACCAGATTAGGCCCTCATTATTACGAATAGCGGCCAATTTGGATACTACATTCAATTTACTAAATCTTAAAAACCGACTCCCCAGTCCGAATTGGTGGTATTCAGGCAGGAGTCTTTCCAAAGTCAGCATTGACCAAGTTCTATAAACTCGCGGAGTGCTTTAGCTCAGAAGTTCCTGCAAGGGAATGTTTCTAGGCTACTGATCTGTTAGAATCTGGAGGTTAAAACAACTACTAGGCCAAGTGTAAATATGAAACTGTTTCAAACGTTCTTGTTGGTGATTTTGTGTTTCGTTTTTGTTTCAACGCATGTCGTTGCTGATCAGCCAAACGTTGTGATTGTGATCACTGACGATCAAGGCTACGGCGACCTTGGCTGTCATGGAAACCCAGTTCTCAAAACGCCAAACATTGACCAGCTATACAGTGAATCGATTCGACTGAAAGACTACCACGTTGCTCCGACTTGTTCGCCGACTCGTGCTGCCTTTCAATCAGGACACTGGACAAACCGAACAGGTGTTTGGCACACGATTATGGGTCGCAGCATGATTCGTGAAGACGAACCAACGATTGGCCAAGTCTTCAAAGCCGGCGGATATGCCACGGGAATGTTTGGCAAATGGCACCTTGGTGACAATTACCCGTATCGTCCTGAGGATCGTGGATACACAGAAGTGCTCCGGCACGGCGGCGGTGGTGTCGGTCAGACACCCGACTACTGGGATAACGCCTATTTTGACGGAGCATATTGGCACAATGGAACTCCGGAACCGGTCAAAGGCTACTGCACCGATGTCTATTTTGATTACGCCAAGAAGTTCATTCGCGCGCAAAAGGCAGAAGGCAAACCCTTCCTGGCCTACATCTCAACGAACGCACCTCATGGTCCGCTGCACGCGCCCGAGGAATTCGCAAAACCGTATCTGGACGTTGAAATTCCGTCCAACCCCAACAACAAGAACCCCAACAACAAGAACCC
>CAZQQR010000083.1:0-9250 GCA_964595515.1 uncultured Pirellulaceae bacterium | reverse complement strand
AACCCCAACAACAAGAACCCCAACAACAAGAACCCTAAAAACAAAAACAACAAAGGCAATCAACTGAAACTGGCGCACTTCTTTGGGATGATCGCCAACATCGATCATAACGTTGGGGAGATGAGAAAATTCCTCAAAGAAGAAGGCTTAGACAAGAACACGATTTTCATTTTTACGACCGACAACGGAACAGCGGGTGGAAATGTGATTCACACGGCCGGAATGCGTGGCGGAAAAGGAAGCCAATACGATGGCGGGCATCGCGTGCCATTTTTCATTCACTGGCCTGAACAGAAAATGACATCAGGTACCGACGTTGAGCCAATCACTCACGCTGTTGACGTTTTACCAACGTTGATTGATTTTTGCGGATTACAAAAACCTGATGGCGTTGAGTTTGACGGAAAGAGCATCGCCAGTTTACTGCGAGGTGAACAGGATACGGCGGCAAAATGGGACGAACGAATTTTGGTAACGGATTCGCAACGAGTTAAAGATCCAATCATGTGGAAATCCAGCGCCGTGATGACTTCACGTTGGCGACTGATCGATGGAAAAGAGCTTTACGATATCAAATCCGATCCTGCCCAACGCAAGGATGTTGCCACCGCCTATCCAGCTGAAGTCCGACGTCTCAGAGAATTTTACCAAGGCTGGTGGGAAGAGATTGAACCGTCTTTCAAAAAAGCAACCGCGATCTATATCGGGCATCCCAACGACAATCCGTCACGACTGACTTGTCACGATTGGATCACGACCAAATCGACTCCCTGGAACCAGCAACATGTTCGAAAAGGTCTTGATCAGGATGGAATGACTGGCTTTTGGTATGTGAAAGTTCACGAGGCAGGCAAGTATGAATTCCGCCTCAGACGATGGCCAGAAGAAGCAGACACTCCCATCAATGCTGGTTTGCAGCCCGGAGAACCTGTGCCGGGATTGCGAGCCTACCGGATGGAATCGGGAAGAGAATTCAAAACGCTGAACAAAGCCATCGTCGAAATCGCGGATCGAACTTTCTCAGCTGAGTTTGAAAAGGATGCCAAAGAGGTTGTTCTGACGGCCGAACTTCCGGCAGGAACGACTAAATTAAAAACGATGTTTCACGGCCCTGATGGATCAGTGGGCGCGTACTACGCTTACATCAAAAAGATCGACTAATTGCACCAGATTTTGATGAAGTGATTTGATCAGTGGTCTTTCCTCGCGCCTTTCGCAGATTCTTTTTCGGCTATTTGTTGCTGCACATTCTGGCAGTCATTTTGCTCGTTTGGGTGCTCACGGCAATCCTTCGCACCCAAATGAAGAATGCGGCCAAAGAAAAAATGGGCGCGATCGCTGAAGTCCTTCGCGAACACGTCGAAGAACAAACTGACGGCATGAAAGACGGCAGCATTCCTGCGCACCTCGATGCGATCGGATTAGAAACCGGATACCGATTCACGCTTGTCGACAGAAATGGCGTTGTTGTCTACGACTCGGAAACCAAGACCAGAGACATCGGGGATCACATTGATCGTCCTGAGATCGTTCAAGCGTTAAAAGGCGACCAAGGCGATCGCGGTTTTGCCGAGCGTTACAGCAACACACTAAAAACTTCGATGCTCTACTGCGCTGTCGCTCTTAAAGGCAAAGACGGGTTTATTCGGATCGCAATCCCCGCCGACCAGATCAATTCCGCCATTGGAGCACTGCAAAAATATACTTGGCTTTTTGCATTGGCTACCGGATTGCTGACGGGGTTCTTGATGATGTTGTTTTCTTCCAAAGCTCTCCAACCGCTCAGTCTGTTTTCCGAATCTGCGCGGAAAATTGGTGACGGAAAATATGACGAACGACCAAAGTTAATTGGCCGGGATGATGAATGGGGCGAGCTCGCGGAAGCTTTTCATCAAATGCAAAACGAATTGCAGAATCGTGAGCTTCGATTGACAGAAAACAATGAGCGATTGGAGGCCGTACTCAGTAGCATGATTGAAGGCGTGTTCTCGCTGGATGCAAACGGTGTTGTGCAGATCGCCAACCGAGCAGCCTGCGAAATTCTCGATCGAGATTTTCGCGAATTCGTCGGGAAACCGCTGCTTGAAGTCGCCCGCGTGCCTGAACTCAACCAAGCAATCAACGCCGCGAAAGAGAATCGCTCGAACTCCAAAACGGAGTTTGAAACCACAACAACGCCCAGAAGACTAATTAGCGCCCGTGTCTCGGCGATGGGTGACCAAGAGCATCCTCCATTGGCCATCATTCTCCATGACGTAACGGAATTGCGTCAATTAGAAACGATGCGGAAGGACTTTGTCGCCAATGTTTCACACGAACTCAAAACGCCGCTTTCATCTATCAAAGCCTATGCCGAAACGTTGAGGATGGGAGCGATCAATGATCAGGAAAAGAATCTAGAGTTCGTCGGCCAAATCGAAAAGAGCGCGGACTTGCTTTCAGATCAAGTTCGCGAGCTGTTGGCGCTGGCTCGAATCGAATCCAGACAAACGCATCTGGAGTCGGAACGAATCAACATCAATCAGGTTTGCCAAGAAGCCATCGACTCTCTCGCTGAGATCGCAAGAAAATCAAACATTGAACTAGGATTCGAAGAAGCCTCTGACATCTTCGTTCGAGCGGATCATGTTGGTTTGCAGACCATCATCAATAACCTGCTCACCAACGCGATCAACTACACTCCGTCAGGGGGAAGCGTCACTGTCGACGTATTTGCGAATTCGCATTGGGCGGTGATTCAAGTTCGTGATACCGGGATTGGAATCGTTGAGTCAGAGCAGACTCGTGTTTTCGAAAGATTTTACCGAGTCGACAAAGCACGATCCCGCGACGTCGGTGGTACTGGTCTCGGCTTGGCCATCGTCAAACACTTGACACTGGCAATGGGCGGTCGCGTCAACTTGGTCAGCAAAGTCGGAAAGGGCTCCGTATTCGAAGTCCATTTGCCGCAGGATCTCTGAGTGGTTTGCGATCATGCAAGTGAACTCGTTTCGAGATTGCACCAACGTTCAACACCAGGCTTCGAATGCTCCTCCACGTTACGCTATCCGGCGACACCGCCAGCGCGCTTAGTCGATTTAGCACGACTCATCGAGCCCACACCAAGAATTGCCCAAGTTCTAATTTCGCTAAGATTCCACTGTCTTGCCGCGATCATTTCATCTTAACAATTGGCTGCAAAACCCGATTTTTACTAGGTGAAATCCGGCCCAATGTGAATTCCCATGAACGTTAAGAAACCTTAACCCAAAATTCATGATGGGTTGCTATGCTTTCGATCGATGGGTGCAGAATAGGTGCTGCACCAGCACATTTGACGAGCATAAAATACGGAAGTTTTAAATGAAAAAGGAAGTCTTGGCGGTCGCAATCGCCGCCATGTTGGTCGTATCATTCGGATGTGATTCAAAACCGACTCCAACAAGTTCAACCGGTGCTTCGGGTGTTACCGAGGCAACCGGAACCAGTGATCAATCCGGATCAGAAGCAAACAAAAGCTTATCCGGATCGGTCACCATTGAAGGCTCCAGCACTGTTGAGCCGATCTCAAATCGCGCCAAAGAAAAATTCAACGAAAAATACTCCAACGTCAACGTCTCAGTGAGTGGAAACGGAACCGGCAATGGTTTCAAAGCACTTAGCTCCAAAGAATGTGACGTTTCCGATGCCTCTCGACCGATCAAGGCTAAGGAACAAAAGCTTTGCAAAGAAGCGGAAATCAACTTTTACGAAATCCCAGTTGCCTACGACGGGCTTACCATTGTCATCAACAACGAGAACGATTTTGTAAAATCTCTCAACGTTGAACAGCTGACGAAGATCTTCCGTGAAGACTTTGCCGCCAAGACATGGAAAGACGTCAACGAAGATTGGCCAGACGAAAAGATCTCCGTCTTTGCTCCTGGAATTGCTTCTGGGACCCATGACTACTTCATCGAAGTTATCGGTAAAAAAGACGGCAAAGGAATGCGTAACGATGACCAGACGATGAAAAGTGAAGACGACAAATCACTGGTCACAGGGGTCAAGGGGGACAAGTTCGCGATCGGGTTCTTTGGTTACTCTTACTACGAAGCCAACAAAGACGAATTAAAAGCCGTTCCAATCGCAAACGAAGACGGCGTCGCAGTCACACCAAGTATCGAAACGATTGAATCGGGCGAGTACGCTCCCTTCAGCCGTCCGCTGTTTATCTACGTCAATTCTGAGTCTTATCAACGAGCCGAAGTCAAAGAGTTCGTTGATTTTTACCTCGACAACGTTGTCGATATTGTCAAAGACGCCAGCTACGTTCCACTTCCGAGTGAAATTTACCAAGCCGCCAGAGACCATATCGTCAAAGATCTAACCGGTTCTCATTACCTGACCGAAGACGGTGAAAAACGAGAAGGCGGAGTCACGACTGTCTACACAGTCGAAAATTTGATTGAGTAGCCGATGCCCAAACAAGGCGAGACAGGAGTCTCGCCTTTTTGGATCCCCTCGAATCATTGCAACTGGACAAGATGGCTAGTTCAAATTTGACGAATTCAACAGGAATGCTTGATGGCGGGCGGCCGCAGTATCAAGTTCGTTCGTCTTCGGCCAGTAAGCGCAAACAAACGTTTGTAGTAACCGGACTTGTATTCTGTTCTCTGGTATCAGTCGTCACGACGATTGGTATTGTGGCGATGCTGATCATTGAGTCGTGGGGCTTCTTCGCGGATGATCGCATCGACCTCTGGAAATTTCTAACCGGAACTCGGTGGACGGTCGGGCAATCCCAAGGCGAACTGAGCTACGGAATTTGGCCGTTACTATCGGGAACATTGCGAACAACCGGGATTGCGATGTTGATCGCGGTGCCGATGGGATTAGTGTCAGCCGTTTACCTGAGCGAGTACGCTTCTAAACGGGTTCGGTCGATCTTGAAACCGACTCTTGAAATTCTCGCGGGAATTCCGACGGTGGTTCTCGGGTTCTTTGCGGTAAAGTTCATTACGCCTTATTTGCTCGAACCGCTTGGTGACTTCAAAACATTTAACGCGATGTCGGCGGGCATTGCGGTTGGCATTCTCTGTCTTCCGCTGATTACATCGCTTACCGAGGACGCTTTACAAGCGGTTCCCAACAAGCTTCGCGAGGGTGCGTATGGACTGGGTTCAACCCGCCTCGAAGTCACCGTAAAAGTCATCCTTCCTGCGGCGCTTTCGGGCATCATCTCTGCATTCTTGTTGGCATTGGCCCGCGCGATTGGCGAGACAATGGTGGTCGCACTTGCTGCCGGCAGTACACCCACTTTGACGCTCGACCCTAGGATGCCGTCGCAGACCATGACCGGATTTATTGTTGAGACGTTCAAAAGTGAATCGGTTGTTCCTGGAACGTTGGGATACTATTCGATCTACGCTGTCGCAGCGGTTTTGTTCTTGATCACGTTCGGCATCACTTTGATTGGTCAGATTGTCCGTAAACGATACCGGGAGGTATACGATTGATGGATGATCTAAATCCGTTGGATAACCGAGTTCATCGCAGCGAAGCCAAACGGAAACTTTTCAGCAATTGGTTTTCATGGATCTGCTTGCTGGTTTCAAGCTTCGCGATCGTGGTACTGATCACTTTGTTGATTTCCATTTTCGTGACTGGCGGCAGTTGGCTAAACCTGAACTTCCTCTTTGCCAATCACTTGGAGAACAATCCTGAAGAATCGGGAATCGGCCAAGCGTTATTTGGGTCGCTGATTATTTGCTCCATCTGCGGATTATTTGCGTTACCGATTGGCGTCGGGACAGCGATTTTTCTGGAAGAGTTTCAGCCGCGCAATCGTTGGCTAAGGATGTTTCACGGGTTGGTTCAATTGAACATCAACAATCTTGCCGGCGTGCCGTCGATCGTCTACGGGATTCTAGGTTTGACAGCATTTGTCTACATGTTCGGGGCGTTTAATTCGATCAAAGTCAACGAGCAACCGTCGGTCGAAGTCGGAGCCACCTATTACTATCAAACGAAAACACTAGGCGGCGATTTCGTCAAATTTCCTGCGGAGGCGAAACTTCAGCCGTCCGTTAAAATTCAGTCTGGCAAGACCGTCGCTGATACGACAGGAAAAACATTTCGGCTGAACGTTGTTTCGGTATCAGAGTCCAAAGAAGTATCTGAAAAACAGAAATCCCAGACTGTCGTTCGCGGCGTCGAAGCAAAGCTTGAAACAAGAGATGACAAAAGCGTTTACGTTGCTTCGACCATGGACGGTACCGAATTTAGTTTTCCGGCAAAGCCAACCTATAGTCCATTCGCAAAAATTCTTAAACCAATCGACGTCACTGGGTTCGATGGCGAAACATTTACACTGAATGTTCTCTCAAAATCTGACGCGGTCCCTACCGATGAGACCATCAAAGCTCGATCAGTGTTTGCCGATTCTCCCAATCCAAAAAAGAGATCGTCCGCTTCGATCTTCCGTGAGACTTCGTTTTTCCATCTACATTTACCGTTCAGCAAAAGTGTCTTGTCCGCAGGTTTGACGCTTGGGTTGGTGATTTTGCCAATCGTAATTATTGCTTCCCAAGAAGCCATTCGCGGCGTGCCTGATTCACTTAGAGAGGCAGCTTTTGGAATGGGTGCGACGCGATGGCAAATGGTTCGCGGCGCAGTGTTGCCGGTCGCGACTCCGGGGATTATGACGGGTGCGATTTTGGCGATGAGCCGGGCAATCGGCGAAGCCGCTCCGCTGCTCGCTGTGATGGGCGGAGTGCTGGGCACGACCAACGGATTGGGAAGCCTGATGGACAAAACTCCCGTCTTACCCGTCACGATTTTTAAGTGGGCTGGAGACGAGAATGCGGGCTTCGAAAATCTCTCTGCCGCCGCAATCATCGTCCTACTCGTTGTACTTCTACTGATGAACTCGATCGCAATCATTTTGCGATACAGATTTGAGAAAAAGCTTACTGGTTAAGAGATTACTGGTTAAACGCTTACTGGTTAAGCCAAAGGTAAATCAAAGTATATGACTACCAAACTAAAAAAAGATTCCATGACTAACGCTCCTCAATCCGCATCACCATCGAGTTCTGCTGAACCACCGGTGAGCAAGCAACCGATCAACCTGAAACCTGCGATCGAGATCAAATCTTTCAATGCGTTTTATGGCGACTTCCAGGCGCTTCACAATCTAAGTCTGGACATTCCGCCGCGCCAGGTCACGGCTTTTATCGGCCCAAGCGGATGCGGCAAAAGCACCCTGCTGAAGTGGTGCAATCGGATGAACGATATCATTCCAATCGCTCACGCCAGCGGAACGTTAAACGTTGGTGAAATCAATGTGCTGGACCGAAGCACCGATGTCGTTGACCTTCGCCGTCAAGTCGGGATGGTATTCCAAAAGGCCAACCCATTTCCAAAATCTATTTACGACAACGTGGCCTACGGCCCCCGTCTGCACTACAAAATTAGTTCTGCAGAGTTGGACGAACTGGTTGAGTGGTCGCTAAAAAAAGCTGCGCTGTGGGACGAGGTTAAGGATCGATTGAAAAAGTCGGCGTTGGGACTTTCTGGTGGTCAGCAACAACGATTGTGTATCGCCCGGGCCATCGCAACTGGACCCGAAATTCTTTTGATGGATGAACCTTGTTCGGCTTTGGATCCTGCTTCGACCGCGAGAATCGAAGATTTGATCTACGAATTGAAACAACAATTCACGATCGTAATTGTGACTCATAACATGCACCAAGCCTCACGATGCAGCAACAAAACGGCATTCTTTTTCGAAGGCAAAATCATCGAATCCGGCGATACGGAGCAATTGTTCACGAATCCTAAATCCAAAAAGACAGAAGACTATGTGACTGGAAAGTTTGGCTAAAACGGAAACAATTAGCCGTTCGTCAATTTTTGATGTACGGCGGATTTGATTCACTGCCTCTTTCTTTTTTCTTTACCGGTTCCACACTCATGTCCAAACATTTCCAACGCGATATCAAACAAATTCACCAACGCCTGATGGCGTTGTTTGGAACGGTTGAAAAAATGATCGATATGGCGATGCGTTCGCTTTGCGAGCAAAAAACCGATCTCGCTGGCGAAGTGATCGCGATGGATACGGCGGTGAATGAAACCGAAGTCGAAATCGAAGAGGAGTGCCTCAAGATTTTGGCTTTGCATCAGCCGTTCGCTGGTGAGTTGCGCCGCGTGACCACCGTTTTGAAGATCAACAATGACCTCGAACGCATGGCAGATTTGGCTTGCAACATCGCTGAGCGTGCACAGTGCATGCACGAGTATCGCTATTTCCCGATTCCCAACCAGCTTCCCGAGATGGTTCGCCAGGCAACCACGATGGTGCAAATGGCGCTGGACAGTTTCGTTGACTCCAACGGAGAACTTGCAAAAGAAGTCATCAAAATGGACGCGGCCGTTGATACCAACAATCTCGATGTGATTCTTGAGTTACGCGAATTGATGCAACAAGATTCGTCATTGGTTGAGCCGGCGTTGCATTGCTTTTCTGCGGCTCGACATGTCGAAAGAATTGCTGACCTTGCTGAGAACATCGCAGAAGACGTCATCTACCTCGTCGATGGGGATATTATTCGGCACCGGCATGGGCATTTTGTTGACGAATCCAAAAGCATCGATTGACAAATCAAAATTCGCACGGACAACACATCATGACGAAACCCAAAATTCTGGTCGTAGAGGACGATCGTTCGCTTGCCAGCGTTCTGGAATACAATTTTTCAAGCAATGGGTATGACGTCTTCGTTTCCAATGACGGACAAGATGCGATCAATCAAGCGCGGCTTCGGCTCCCCGATCTCGTTGTCTTGGATTTGATGGTTCCTGTGATCGATGGCCTCGAGGTCTGCAAGACTTTGCGAAGCGAATCCGCAACGCGCAATACGCCAATCATTATGCTGACGGCCAAGACAGAAGAAAGCGATGAGCTGGTCGGGTTTTCCGTTGGTGCCGACGATTACGTTAGCAAACCTTTCAGCGTGAAAATTCTTCTCCAACGAGTTAAATCGCTTTTGCGACGAAACGACCGTGAAAAGGCCGGCAGCGTTGACGTGGTCACGAGAGGCAACGTGACCGTCGACCGAACAAAACATCGCGTGATACACCAAGACCGTGTTCTTGATTTAACACCAAGCGAATTTCGTCTATTGGATACGTTGATTCGGCAACCGGGTCGCGCGTTTGAGCGAAGCGAATTGATTGACGCTGCGTTAGGAGCCGATTCTCTGATTCTCGAACGCACCATTGACGT
>CAZQQR010000082.1:13256-18322 GCA_964595515.1 uncultured Pirellulaceae bacterium | reverse complement strand
GAGCCAACAAACGCAAGGGATTCGTAACCTCGTCCACTACGGTCAATCCTAACTATTAGTTTTGATGAACCACTAGATTTTGCCAACCACTGGTTTTGGATTCGTTTTTTTGTACGACTGAGATTCAATCTACGCGATGAGTTCAGTGATTGGCTTCGCGCCTTCGACGCCGACCAGTCTTTGATCAAGACCGCCATAAAAATACGAAAGCCGGTTGGGGTCTAAACCCATTTGCTGAAGAATCGTTGCGTGGATTCGTTTGACGTGCATCCGATTCTCAACGGCTGTCGCACCGAGCTCATCGGTTTTGCCGAGACTCACTCCGCCTTTGATCCCTCCACCGGCCATCCACATCGTAAACCCATAGGCGTTGTGGTCGCGCCCTGATCCTTTTGCGTATTCCGCCGTCGGTTGACGACCGAATTCACCGCCCCAAACGACCAAAGTCTCTTCGAACAATCCACGTTGTTTGAGATCCTTGATTAACGCTGCGATCGGCAGATCGGTTTCGCCAGCGTGTAAGTTGTGATTGATCTCCAGATCCCCGTGCGCATCCCAGTTGTCATCGTTGTGAGCGCCGCCGGAATATACTTGAACAAAACGAACGCCGCGTTCAACAAGACGCCGCGCCATGATCAACTGACGTCCAAAATAGTCCGTTGGCTCTTTGCCGACACCATACGCATCCAATGTTGTTTGAGTTTCCTTGCCAAGATCGACAGCCTCAGGCGCGGTGCTTTGCATTTTGTAGGCCAACTCGTAACTGGCGATTCTCGCAGCCAATTCAGAATTGCCAGGCCGAGTCGCTTGATGGGCTTCGTTGTATTTCCTCAGCGTATCCAGCATCTTTCGCTGGGCTCCATCAGTCATCGATTCAGGTCGTTTTAGATCTAGAATCGGCGTTCCTTCGCTGCGAACCACGACACCCTGATAGGTCGCGGGCATAAAACCGCTGGTCCAGTTTTTCGGACCACTAATGGGACCGCCTTTGTCGTCCAGCATGACCACGAAACCGGGTAAATTCTCATTCTCCGAGCCGAGACCATAATTGACCCAGGAACCAAGACAGGGAGCACCGCTCTGGATTCTCCCTGAATTCATCTGCAACATCGCCGAACCATGGATCGGCGAATCGGCCGTCATGCTGTGTACGAACGCGATATCGTCGACAAGCTCACCCACGTTTGGAAACAAATCCGAAACGTATTTCCCACACTGGCCGTACTGTTTGAATTTCCAACGAGGCTCAACGATTCTTCCTTGATTTTTGTGACCACCACGTCCAAACGTTTTTACTTCGATCGTTTTTCCGTCCATGCCGTACATCGACGGTTTGTAGTCAAACGTATCGATGTGACTTGGCCCGCCATACATAAACAGAAAAATGACTGATTTCGCTTTGGGAGCAAAGTGAGGTTGTTTGGGCGCAAGCGGATTGACCCAGTCGGTTCCATCGGCGGCCTGTTCCTGACCTGCTAAAAATTTCTGGTCTAACAATCCAGAAAGCGCGAGGCCAGTAAACCCTCCACCGGCTTGCCACAAAAACTCGCGGCGTGTTCGTCGGCAAAAATTTTGACTCATGGTTTTTCTCTTATCGTATTGGCGATAACTTCGCAGCAGACTCAGCCGTTGTCGGTTTGCTTCTCTTAATCAAGGTAAACAAACTCATTCAAATTCAACGCCATCAAACAGAACATCTCAAACGCTGTAGTCGCCGAAGCGTTCTCTTGATCGACCAAAGCTTGAATCAAATCCAAACCTTGCTGAACTTCGTCACCTGTCGGCGGTCGTTGCATCACACGATGCAGCACGGCATGCACCTGCTTCGTTGCACTTTCAGGGTGCTTCGCCATCGTTTGTTTGGCAAAGATCTTGGCCTGTCGATTGGTGAACTCACTATTCATCATCCCCAAAGCTTGTGTCGGCTGGGTCGTGATAAATCGGACTGGGCAACTGTTGTCGGTGTCGGCTGAGTCGTTGGTCGAAAGAATCGGAAGCCCCAACGATCGTTTGACATGAATGTAAATACTACGGCGGCGACGTTCGTCTTCGCTGGAGTTGCCCCAGTTTTGCCCGGGCCGAGATTGACCCGCCAAGACTTCTTTGGGCATGATTGGATAGATACTTGGGCCAAACATTTTATCTTTGTTCAATTGTTGATTGACCGCCAAAACGGAATCGCGAATTTCTTCGGCGGTAAGTCGGCGAAGGTTGAACTTCCAAAACAAATCGTTGGCAGGATCTTTTTCGTAGGCGGTCGCATCGTAAATGCTTGCCATTTGGTAAGCAGCCGAATTCATCATCAAACGGTGCATCGCTTTGACCGACCATTTTTGATCCACAAACTCACTTGCCAGCCAGTCCAACAACTCTGGATGAGTCGGCTTGGTTCCTTGGAACCCAAAATCGCTCGCCGACCGAACGATTCCTCTCCCGAAATGATACTGCCAGATTCGGTTCACCATCACACGGGCGGTTAAAGGGTTGTCGGGCCGCGTAATCCATTTGGCGAGTGCTAGACGCCGGCCGGTTGACTCTCCCGATTCAGGTTTCTTAATGACTGGCTCGGGGGGCGAAAGCACCGAAACGAATCCAGGCTCGACGGCTGCTCCCGTCACATGTGCATTGCCTCGAATTCGAACGAACGAATCTGGGGCCTGATCGCCGTCTTCTTTCACGCAAAGCACTTTGATCGAACCGGGGGGATTGGCGATGATCTCTTTGCGACGCGACAGTTGTTGTTTGAATTTATCAAATTCTTTGCGAGTGATCTCTTTTCCGATTCGCTTCCGCATGATCGGAATCTTATTCATGTCGTATTGGAAATCTTCGTGCTCGACATCCTGAAAGCCCTTCTTTGCTTTGTTGACGAGTTTTTTGATTTGGGCATCGACCGTTTCCAGTTGTTTTTTATATTGCTTCGTTTGCCGGTCAGTCGCATCACCAGCCTGAACAATCTTGATCGAAGCTTCATCAACGGATTCGTTACTGCGAACGCCGTAGCGACGAACGTTCTCAAAGAACGAAGCCATTTTGTAGTAGTCGGCGGTGGGGATCGGATCAATCTTATGATCATGACATCGTGCACAGTTAACGGTCAGCCCCAACATCGCTTGACTGGTCGTGGCGAGAATGTCATCAAGGTCATCGTATTTTGCTTTCAATGTGTCTGCCGGCTCATCATCCCAAGCACCCAACCGATAGTAACCGGTCGCAATGATTGTTTGCGGCGTCACGTTAGGAAGCTCATCTCCGGCCAATTGCTCACGCAAGAAACGGTCGTAAGGTTTGTCAGCGTTGAACGACCGAATCACGTAGTCTCGATATCGCCAAACAAACGGTTTGGTGCCATCTCGCTCGAAGCTGTTTGATTCCGCGTAACGAACTAAATCAAGCCAATGACGTCCCCATTTTTCGCCGTAGTGCGGGGACGCAAGAAGTTCTTCGATCAGATTGGGATAAGCGTCGTCCTCACTGTTGTTGACGAAGGCTTCGACTTGCTGAGGTGTGGGCGGAAGCCCGATCAAATCGTAGTAAACGCGCCGAATCAACGTCTCTTTGGAAGCCAACTCCGCCGGTTGAAGACTAACGCTCTCTAGTTTTTTAAGAATGAAATTGTCAATTGGATTCTTGGACCAATCTAAATTTTTGACCTCTGGCACCTCGGGGCGTTTCACAGACTGAAACGACCACCATTTTTTGGTTTCCTCGTTGACCTGCGGAACCTTTGAATGGTTATCTCCGCCAAGATCCTTTTCGTCCTCGGGCGCAAACGGCATTCCAAGATTAACCCACGCCGTCAGAACTTTGATCTTTTCATCGGCGAGTTTTCCATCGGGCGGCATTTCGTAGATGTCGTAGTTGATCGCTTTTATTAACAGACTTTCGTTAGGAGAGTTTGCATCAACCGCAGGCCCAGAATCGCCACCTCGCAAAATCGAAGCACGCGACGTGAGCGCCAAAGATCCACCGAGGTCTTCTGGATCATTCGCATGACATTCGAAGCAACTCTCGGTCAAAATCGGTTTGACTTTTTCACGGTAAAACTTGACAGCTTCTTCCTCGGTCATGGGTCCCAGCGAACCGGGGGTTGAAACTTCAACGAATGAAATCTCATCAAACCAAGCCGAGCCGGTTGCATTCCCCCAACCACCAAACGTCATGTTGATTAGAAGCGAATCTCGATCTCCCGAATTGGCCGTGACTTCCAACAACGTCCAGTCGTGATTGCCATCGAGGCCTTTTGATTTTCCGCTGTGCCCGAGTTCGTGCATATTGACGACGACACCAAAGCCATCACTCTTTTTGACGTTCTCCGTTTTCACCCAAGCCGAAAGTTTATAAGTCGAGTTGCGTTTGACTTTTACTTTTTGACTCCAACTGGCATTGGCTCCTTTTTCAGAAGCAATACGAACACTGAGTTTTCCTTTTTTCCCTTCGCCTCGTTCAAAAGAAAAATCGGGTTGCCCGCCCCATGTGTTTGTCTTCCAAAAAGACGGTTTGCCATCGCTTTCGATCGATTTGGGGCGAAAGCCTCCATTCAAGATCAAATTCTGTTTCTGCTGCTGGGCATAAGTCTGTCCGCAACCCAGCACAAACATCGCAGTTAGAAAAAGGATGCTGGATAAACCGGGGGGATGTAGTTCCAAGCGAACATATCGCGGCATAGTAATTCTCTTAAAATCAATCTGACTAGCTAACAACTGATTACTGGAGCAAGTTTTTTATTGTAGCTTTCGTCGCAGGTTCAAATCAAAAGAGAAATTGATGAACTTGTAGAATCGTTGCGAATTCCATTGGAACGTTTTGGAAAACAAAGGCATCTCCGTGCAAGCAAGGATTGTTGTGCAGCACCAAAAACATCAGAACTTGGTGAAGGCATCTTTGCCTAGTTTGATCGCCCAGTTCAATCGCTGACTCATATTCAACTTAGTTTAACGGCAAGCCGAAGGCGACTGCGTTTGGGCTGTATGAAACGCAGTCGCCTCCGGCTTGCCGTTAAACGAAACAGCGATCGTAAGACAACGATCACAAAACAACGATCACAAAACAACGATCACAAAACA
>CAZQQR010000082.1:11948-13156 GCA_964595515.1 uncultured Pirellulaceae bacterium | reverse complement strand
ACAACGATCACAAAACAACGATCACAAAACAACGATCACAAAACAGTGTCACAAAACAGTGTCACAAAACAGTGTCACAAAACAAGCGTTCGCGAATTAACATCCGCACAACAGCATTCGCAAAACGGTTTGAACCGAACGTTTATTCGTTTCGCGAATTGCGGAGGCGTTCACTGTACTTATTGAGAATCTTCCGTTCTTTTTTGGTCAAACTGGCTTCGCCCTGATCATTGATCTTGGCAAGAATTTTATCCGCCTGCCTCTTTAAGTCTTCATCGGCGGCACTCGGGTCATGAACTTTCAACCGAGGCTCCCTGCTCAGGAATTTCTCCAGACCAAAATCAAAACGACCAAAATTCCAATTGAGGTGAAAGTAAAGTGCACCAAATGCTGCTCCTACCAAGTGAGCCTGCCAAGCGATGTGACCGTTGGGATCCATCGCGTGCATCAGATTGACACCCAAAAACAAAATGCCGACAACCCAAGCCTGCATCGGCAAGATGCCCATCATCAATAGCGTTGCTTTGGGAGCCATGAAGATAAAGTATGCGGTGACGGCAGAAACTGCGCCGGATGCTCCAACGATAAATGAACCAGCAGCTCCCGTCGCCAAAACCCAAGCCAACCATCCGATGCCCGAAACAACAATCGAGATAAGATAAAATCTCAAGAACTCATACTTGCCCAGTCGCCGCTCGACCATTCCGCCAAGAAAGAACAAGTTCAACATATTGAACAAGATGTGAAAGATTCCGCTCTCGGTCATCATTGATGAGTGAGCAAACCCATGCGTTAGAAACCCCCAAAATTTCCAGAGGGCACCTGAATCGAGGCTGAGTTGTTTGGAGATCCATTGGGTGTGGTCGGCAGCAACTTCAGGCGAGAACATGTCCGCCAAAAAGACGACCGCATTGATAATAATAATCGTGACCAGCATGCTTCGCTGCCCGCCGAAACCAGATCCGCCAGACGCTCGAAAGCTCTGACCTCCATAGTTCTCTTGGTAATAGTCTCTGTCTTCGAAGCCCATCGTATCTTTCGCTTGTTGTGTTCGCCGTATCGAATCCGGCAACCCACATGATAACGAATAGTCCGACCCAAAGCCTATGGCACGTTGCTGTTCAAAAACAACGTTTCATGACGCGTTGGAATCATTACTGAAAACTGCAAAGCCGATGTAGCCGTTTTATCGGCCTTGTATCGGATGC
>CAZQQR010000082.1:6522-11848 GCA_964595515.1 uncultured Pirellulaceae bacterium | reverse complement strand
ATGCTGTGGATCAGGCGAACTATCGACAGCGTTCCACTGAGTTGTTCCTTGCCGCGGAGCTGCCGGAAGTGTTGGATCACGCCCAGGCGCGAAAACGTAACTTACGGACGACCGAAAGCTCGCTGTGACAATGTCACTGCCAAATTGCGAAGCTGAGCGTAAGTGTTCTGAATTCGTTTTTCCAAATCGGCGATCTTGTTCCGATGTGCATCAATCTCAGATTTCCTCTGTTGAGCAAGCAGGCTGATGACTGAAAGATCTTTCTCGAGATTCTCTCCATCGGCTTCTAGATTGGCGGTCAACTGAGACCGTTGATCGATCTGAGTATTGGCGTCATCAATCGACTTTTGTTGAATCTCATTGGCTCGTGTAATTCGCTCGATTTCACTAACCAATTTTTGCGTTTGAATTCGCGAATCGGCAAATTCGTAAGGAAAATCTCTTACCTGACGGAAGTACTTTTGATCAATCTCGGTGACATCTTCACCCTGTTTGAACGGAGGAATCTGAACTCCTCCTCGTTGGTAACCATCGACTGATTTTTTGTCGACCAACACAGTGTCGCCTTCGGCAAATTCAACTTCTTTTCCTGCGTGTAGTGCTGGATCAACTGCCTGACCAAGAGGTGTAAATAGTCCGTCATTCTCGACTGAACCATTGGCATCGACTTGGTAAGACTTGGATGATTTCTTGTTAAACCGATACTGGACGAAGACTTCTTCTGGAAGTGGTTCAAATCGAGTTGATTTTCGGCCTGCTGTGTTTTGGTCAATCCAATTTTGAATTTTCCCCAATGACATTCCATCGAAAGCATAACGATCGACCAACTCTTCGTACTCTTTGCTTTGAGGATCAAAGCCCAGCGTAGCGGCTGGCAGAAACAAATCACTCATCAAGATCTGACGCAACAACGTGATATTGACGTCAGTGGATTCGTCAAGAATTTGTTTGGCAAGTTCTTTTTCCTCAGCCGAACTTTGTTCGTTCGAATTGACGATGGTGACAATGGCTGATCGGAAAAGCCCGCTTCGGTCAAGCGGCATTTTTTCAAACAGTGACCACGTACCTGTCGGCTGTGTGAATTGGTCTGGGTCCGCCATCGCCACTCCTTCGAGCGTAACGTCGTCTCCAGTGTCTTCTTTGACCCGAACGGCACCGATGTATCGAGATGGGTAAACCTGATTGCTGACTTGGCGTTCGAGAAACGCATAGAGAACAACGTCCTTGAGAGAGTCGGCTTCGTCCTCGAGCACACGTGGCATTTCAAAAGTGAATTTTCTCAGCCCGCCGGTTGCTTCGATTTGGCCGTGTGACCAAACTCGTCCACGTCCGGCAAACTCGCGAGAGAGTTCTTCGCTGACCGCTCGCAACGTGCCTGGGTCGTAGGTCAAAGAGGAAGCTTCGCCTTTGATCGCTAGATCAGCGTCGGCAATTGCTTTGGTCGCCTTCTTTTCAGCGTCGACTGCAGCCTTGATGGCTTTGCTTCGTTTGGAGTAGACCTCAGTCATTCCCCAGATTGCACCGGTACCGGTCAAGAAGCACAACACGAGGAAAACGATATTCACCCAGTGCCAATGCTTAGCCGCCAAAACGGCGAAGACAACAACCAGGATAAAAGCCAGGCCGAGAATCCCCGCCGATACCATGTCGACCGCTGCAAGGTGTAGCGCGTTGTGAATTCCCATTGATTACCAGCCTGATCTATTTCGTAGCTTGTTCGAATCTGAACCTGATTGTTGGATGGCCCAACCCAATCTTACGTTCCGACCTTCCGCAAGGCACCTAAATTACGCGGAATTAGCCGTATGTCGATGATAAATTGGGCAATTTGACTCGTCAAGTTTTGCTATCGTCCTATTCCGATGTTGAGCTTGGATCAACTGTCGAATCGATGGGTTACCGTTACAGCTGGACAATCCTTCAAGTTAATAAGCTCAAAATACCGACAATCCGTAAACATAGACAAATTGGTATAGCCCGGAAAACCCGCAATTCGGCTACATCGAGAACCTCAATTTGATGATTCCCGTGTAATTACGGGGATCAGTACGGAGATGTTGGTGGTGAAGACCCAAATCAACCAACTCCTCATGGTCGTCATTTTGTGCAACATCGTTGCCGCAATCGGATGCCATCGAGGATATTACCGACGCCAGGCTGATGCTGAAGCGCGTCGACTGATTCGTGAAAAATCCTTGGACCCGCGATGGGATTCCGCTGATGGTGCGATCGATATCGATCCTCAATCGCGAATGTTCAATCCGTTCTCCAAGGACCACCCGCCAATACCGCCAGATGACGCGGCGTCGCACCAATTCATGCATCGTGTTGATGGCAAGGAAGGCTATCCGCATTGGCATGCCAACGGCGATACCAATCATGTCGAAGCCCCTGAGTGGCTGAAGTACCTACCGCTCAATGAAAAAGGACAGTGTGTTCTTGATCTGGATCGAGCTTTTGATTTGGCTTTGATGCACTCTCCTGATCTTCAACAACAGCGGGAGCGTCTGTATCTAGCAGCACTCGAAGTCAGCATTGAACGATTCGGTTTTGACTCCCAGTTGTTCACTGGATTTAACTCATTCTTTACCAGCCAAGGTCGATTGCGCGGGGGAACCAGTGGAACCTCGAGTTCCACGTTTCAATCTCAAATTGGATCCAATGGTGGCGGACTGAACATTCGAAGACTCGGTATTACAGGGGCGAACTTCGCGGTTGGCCTCGCCAACACCATTCTGTTTGAGTTTGCCGGCAACAATACTCGGTCTGCCAGTTCACTGATCGATTTCTCGATTATCCAACCGCTTTTGCGAGGTGCAGGTCGCGATCGAATCATGGAATCTCTCACCCAATCCGAACGTGACCTGCTCGCCAGTGTCCGGCAGCTTGAGCGATTCCGGCGAGGTTTTTACCTTCAGGTTGCGATTGGACGAAACCCTGGAGCTGGTGTTAGCGGTGCTCTTCTAAATGCCCCCGGGCTGGCATCCGCCAATGCAGGCGGGTTCTTTGGATTGCTCGAAGACCAACAGCGGATTCGAAACCAGGAATTTAATGTTCGGCAACTCGAAGCCGTCCTCAAACAGTTTCGCGAGTTCTTTGCTCGTGAGCGATTGGACGCGGTTCAGTTAAAGCTATTTGAAACCAGCGTTTACAGTCAGCAACGATCTTTGCTCGATGCAAAAACGCAGTATCAAACTTCACTCGATCAATTCAAAATTGAATTGGGGCTTCCACCTGACCTGGAGGTTGTCATCGAAGACAGCTATCTCGATCAGTTTGAACTCATTAGTGACCAAGTGAACCTTCGCTTGATTGCAATTTCTGATCTGCGAGAGGAAACTGGAAACGCGCTTAATCAAGTTGATAACTTGTTTGCGGATCGGGATGAAAAAGGATTCGATTGGAACGAGTTCAAGTGGCCTGGCAACCTGACGTCGGAACTTGAAAACTTGATTCCTTACATCGACAAAGCGGAAGAGACGCTGAAAAAGATCGTCGAAATCGACCGCGCTCAACTCGAATCTGATTTCAAGCGGCTGGATTCCAAACGTGAAGCGCGTTTGGCATATCTCGAAACCGTCCAGGCTTCGATTGACTCTGGGAGAGTTATTTCGAGTGTCGATGACAAATTGTTCGAACCAGAATCCATTCCTAAATTAGATGACCTTAGCAAGCGATTGACGGATCCTGAATTGGATAATCGTGAGTTCATCATCAACGAAGATGGTGAAAAAGAGATTCCACCTCGTTCGATTCTCAAACGTGCTGAGATTCTCAAGGCCGATTTTGAAGCCGTGACGAAGAAGATCAATGACTTTAAAAAAGCTCAACAAGAAATGAAGCGAGTTCCTGGCGAAGGTGAACTGGATCCAGAGCTTTACAACTACATTCTGACGGAATTTCAGCAGACCATTCCCGGTCAGCTTTCTGAACTGAATAATTTGATGCTGGAAATTTCGTTGCTTCAAGCGTTGGCCCGCTCCAACTCGATTGAAATTAACAATTCAACGATTGATGCGGAACTCGCAATGCGAATCGCCCGTTGCATGCGGCGAGACTTGATGAATGCTCGAGCGGCGCTGGTCGATCAATGGCGAAACATCGAGTTCGTTGCCGACCAGTTGGAAGCCCAAGTCGACCTTGTATTCGAAGGCGACATTGGAAACTTTGGAGACAACCCGTTCAAGATTCGATACGAAACCGGACAACTGAGAGCAGGTTTTCGATTTGACGCTCCGATTGTTCGGATGGCAGAGCGAAACGCCTATCGTAACGCTTTGATCGCCTATCAGCAGGCTCGACGAAACTACTATCAATTCGAAGACCGCATGAAGCAGAACTTGCGAAACATCGTTCGAAACATCGATCGAAACAAAGTTCTATTCGAACTGGATCGTCGTACCGTTCAGGTACAAATTGAAAACGTAGAGATTAACCGTTTTGAATTGGAAGCCCCGGTCGCTGCCAATCAGAACGCACGGCTTGGAACACAAACCGCTCGAAACCTCGCGGATTCGATCATCGGTTTGAACAATGCTCAAAACTCATTCTTGAGTTCATGGGTTCAGTTCGAAGTCCTCCGCAGAAACCTCGATTTCGATCTTGGAACCATGCAACTGGACGAATCAGGGCGCTGGATTGATCCCGGTGTGATCGATGAATCAATTGGTATTCGGTCTGCTGCCATGTTCGGAATCGAATTGGATTGCCAGTTCTGTGAAGACATCGGGACCTCGTATTCAGAGATTCCAGGAGGGTCGGTAATGGACGCGACGGATGACGACTATTTTGGACGAGAACTCCGACGGGAAAGTGTTCCAGAACAACCGGAGCTGGAACCAATCAATTCTCGTGATGAGCTTTCGCCAGAAGTGGAAGGAAAGCTTGACCAACTTGAGAATTTGAACAACTTGCTCGACCTTGAGCTAAAAAATGGGGATACCAGTTGGAGCCGTCCAGAAATTAAACGAAATCAGAAAACTGGTTTTGAAGATTCAGACATTTGGAATGTTCCGTCACTGCCCGACCGCATCGCAGCTCAAAAGGCAAACGCGATCCGGGCTGAACCCGAACAAGCAGCGGGCATAAAAACGGTCCAGGCACCAACACTGCTTGGCCGGGCGTCAAAAGTTGAGACCGATATTTCAGCTGACGATCAGAAAATTAGAGCCGTAAATTTCGAAGCAAGTCTCGAAAATGGACTTGGCTCCTTCGATGCTTTGGCGCTACCCGCTGTTCAACCAAAAAAGGCTCCACAACAAAACGAGTCCACCTCTATATTCCATCCGATCGATCCAAATAAGGTTTTGGGACAAGGAAACTACCC
>CAZQQR010000082.1:5282-6422 GCA_964595515.1 uncultured Pirellulaceae bacterium | reverse complement strand
TGAACCACCAATCACGGCCAATAAGGTCACTTTCCATTTCGTGGCCAAATCTTCTCTGGAAATCGAATTCAGCCCTCTTTCCTGCGAAACCAGCATCTTTTGCGTGGGTTTAAAGCACCGAGGGCATTTCTGCCAATAAAACCCGGGATGAGACGTTTTCCGGCAATTTTCAAAGAGCCATTGTTGGCCGATTGGTTAGGATATCTTTTTGGCTCCGGTTACCCTGCCTCAATCATCAAAACCGGCTTCCATTTTGTTAGGTCGAAAAAACATGCATCAGCGTTTTCAAACTACAGCCCGTTCTGTCAGATCCATTCGAAATGGGCTTGTCGCTCCCTTTGTTATCTTTGGGATTGTTGCCTTGGGATTGGTCGGAGTCGGGATCTACTATTGGACCAGCATGGGTGATGCCACGGACATGATCCAACCGATCATGGCGAACGTGACGCGAGGCGAATTCGTTTCGCAGGTACTCGATCAAGGCGAAATCCAGAGTAGCGAGAATGTCGAGATTCGATGTGAGGTCCGCGCTCGAAACGGATCGCTCTCAGTCCTGAGCGTTGTTCCAGAAGGAACAAGGGTGAAGGCGGGTGACTTCCTCGTTCAATTGGATTCCACGTCGTTTGAGAAAGAGCTTGAGCAACAAAACATTTCGATGGCCAATGCAGAGACTCAGGTTATTCAAGCCGAGTCCAATCTCGAAACGGCCAGAGCGACCAAAGAAGAATATATCGAGGGAACATTCAAGCAGAATCTTAAACTGATTCAAAACGAGATCTTTGACGCCGAAAGCGAGATTTTGACAGCTCGGCAACAGATGAAAACGGCACAGGATACCTACGCTCACAGTAAGAAGCTTCAAGCCAAAGGATTTGTAACCGCTCAATCACTTGAGGCAGACAAGTTCAAACTCAAGAACGCTGAAATCGCACTCGACAAAGGAGAACTTTCCCTTGAACTCGCGAAAGAGAAAAAACGCGTCCTCGAGAAAATCTCTTACAAGAAAGAAACGGTTCAACTTGAAGCCGACATCAAAGCTGCAGACGTGAAACTTCGCAGTGAGAAAAAAGCGTTCGGCGTTGAAAAGGAAAAACTGGCTGAGATCAAAGAGATGGTCGAAAAGTGCCGCATCGTCGTCCC
>CAZQQR010000082.1:2452-5182 GCA_964595515.1 uncultured Pirellulaceae bacterium | reverse complement strand
AAGAACTGGTGATGAACCCGGGAGCTTATAAAGAGCTGATGGATTTGCCTGAAACTCAGCTCGATACTCGGATTGAACTTCCTGAAGGTGTAGCCGACAAAGCAAAGAATAACGCTTCAAAGAAAATGGCTGGAGCTGGTACCGCTGCGATGGGCGAAGGCAAAGCGGGCGGCAAAAAAGACGGAGCCCGCGGTGAGGGCGGCGGAGGTCGAGGTGCAGGTCGCCAAGGCGGTGGCGGTCGGCCTGGCGGATCTGGCGCCGGAGGTGGAAGACCTGGCGGTGGTGGAGGTGCAGGAGGATTCTCAATGCCCGAAAATGGTAAAGCGTTGATTTCTTCCAAGGACACCGACGGCGATGGAAAACTAACTAAAGAAGAAGCCGGCAGTCCCTACAGCTACTTCTTTGACCGGGTCGACACCGACAGCGACGGATTCATCTCCGAAAGCGAAGCCGACGTTTCGATCAAGAGTATGAAAGCTCGAATGAGTAGCGGCGGCGGATTCGGTGGCGGCGGCGGACGAGGCGGAGGTCAGTAAGTGAATCCGACTCCAACGAAAATGGCCGCGGTCATCCGCGATCTGGAAAAACACTATGTTCTCAAAAGCGAAACGGTTCGTGCGCTTCGCGGTGTCTCATTCGACGTTCCCGAAGGCGACTACGTAGCGATCATGGGTCCGTCGGGCTCTGGGAAGAGTACGCTTTTGAATCTCCTGGGATGTCTTGACCGACCAACCATCGGTTCCTTTGTCCTCGGTGAAGACGATGTTGCTCAAATGACCGACGATGAATTGTCTGGCATTCGAGCTTCGCGAATCGGGTTCGTGTTTCAGTCTTACAATTTGATCCCTCAGCTCAGCGTCGTTGAAAACATTGAGGTCCCGTTATATTACATGGGCAACCTGACGCCAAAATCGCGAGAGCGCAGCATCTCCCTGGCCGCCATGGTCGGACTTGGCGACCGGCTTGGCCACCGCCCCACACAATTGTCTGGTGGTCAACAACAACGTGTTGCCATCGCGCGTTCGCTGGTCAACGATCCCTACTTCATTCTCGCTGACGAAGCGACGGGTAACCTCGATTCGGTCACAACCGAAGAAATCCTCGCCCTCTTCCAACGTCTTAACGACGAAGGCCGAACGATCATCATGGTCACCCATGAAGACGAAGTCGCCGAACACGCCAAACGGATCATTCGACTCCGAGATGGCAAGATTCAGGTGGACGAACCAGTTCAAGGACGCAAAGTCTTTACTGTCGAACAAATCAAAAAGATTTCAGAAAACGCCAGCCGCATCGAAGAAGACAATTGATGCCTTCAAGACGATTGAAGCTTCACAACGCTCCCAAATTTAAAACACTTTCCCTCTTAACATCCCATGCTCCTTTTTCGAACCTGGAAACTAGGCATCAAGAGCCTGCTACTTCACCCAATGCGGTCAGCATTGACGGTGCTGGGTATCTTCATTGGTGTCGCCAGTGTGATCTGGTTGTTGGCGATTGGTGAAGGAATTAGTAAAGAAGCTCAAAAGCAGATTGAAGACCTCGGTGCTGAGAATATCATCATCCGCAGTATTCAGCCCCCTGACGAAAGCGGTGGCAATTTCCGCCAAGTCAACGCGTTTGGCGTTTCCAGAGCTGAATGTGAAATGATTGGGCGGACCATTTCGACGGTCAAACAAGTACTTCCGATTCGTGAAATCACTCAGAAGTTCGCCTACACAGGAAACGCGAACGCGAAACCCATCGACGGACGATTGGTCGGCTGCACACCAGAATATGCCGATGTGACTCGCCTCGTTGTTGACCGGGGACACTTTTTGACGCCACGCGAAATCGAAGGAAGTTCATCGGTTTGTGTCATCGCGGCTCAACTCGCCAGCAAGCTCTTCCCTTCGGAAGATCCACTTAACAAACAAATCTTTTTGCCCGAGAAAAAAGAGTACTACCGAATCGTAGGCGTCTTGAAACATCGAAACGCAACGGCAGCCATCGGTGGTTCGCTGGCCGCTCAGGATTTTTCGCTCGACATTTACATTCCGATCACAACGATGCGATTGCGAATGGGAGATCAGGAAACCAAGCGAACGGGTGGTTCATTCTCAATCAAGCAATTTGAGCTTTCCCAAATCACGGTTCAAGTTGCCAAATCAGATGACGTTCCTCGTACCGCGAAATTAGTTGAGGCTACCCTTCGCGCCAAAGACCCAGAGCGACAGGACATTTCGGTCGTCGTACCTTTTGAACTGCTAGAACAAGCCAAAACGACTCGGCTAATGTTCATGATGTTCATGGGGCTGATCGCGGCGATCTCTTTGATCGTTGGTGGAATCGGAATTATGAACATCATGCTGGCCACCGTTACGGAACGTACTCGTGAGATCGGTATTCGCCGTGCGCTTGGCGGTAAACGCTCAGACATTACGCAGCAGTTTTTGGTCGAGACCATTTCATTGTCGGTCGTCGGTGGATTGACGGGTATTTTGGGTGGCCTGCTTTGCCCACTACTTGTGCAACTTGCTCGGAAAGGCGTTGAAGAGTTCGCTCCGAAAATGTACTCGGGTCTTCCGGAGGTAGCGAAGATCATGACGCCTGAAATCGTACCCGCTTCGATCCCAGTCGCGTTCTTCATCTCGGTGTTGGTCGGCGTTTGCTTTGGGCTCTACCCTGCAATGCGAGCGGCCCAAATGGATCCTATCGAAGCCCTCCGACACGAGTAATCGTGTGGCGTTT
>CAZQQR010000082.1:0-2352 GCA_964595515.1 uncultured Pirellulaceae bacterium | reverse complement strand
ATCTCGTGCTTAAACACGGATCAGTTGTCGGCGCAAAACATCGACCATCGAAAGTCTAACCTTAGCATTTTGGTCGAAGACGCCAATGGAAACGCGCTCACCGATGCCGTCGTTGATCTCAAAATGACGAAACATGCATTTCAATTTGGTACTCAGGTTCGAGATCGTTTTTATGCGATTTCTCAAACCGAGTTTGATTCACTTAATGACACACAAAAAATGGGACTTCTTGCATCAGGAAACACAACGGTAATTCCCACCTGGCAAGATGCATTAAATTATCGAAATGCAGTTCACGAAAATTTCAATCATGTAACACCGACCAACGGGATGCAGTGGGTGGCGTATGAAAATATGGGACCAGCACGGCCAGATGCAGCAATCAATCAAGCGCAATCCAATGGGCTGACAGTGACTGGACACGCGGCAGTGTGGGGCAAAGACGGTTGGCCGACACCCGACCGATTTCGCTCTGCTTCGAGTCCCGACGCCAACGAATTTCACACCGCTTTGACCGATGCAAGATTGGGGAATTCGGGGATCATGGCGCGCTATAGCGATTCCGGAGATGGGCCAACGATCAGCGACTGGGATGTACTCAACGAGCCAATCAACGAAACCTATTACGGTGACACTTTTTCCAGCGCAGGAATCTACGCGTCGCGCAACCACGCTTATGCTGATTTTTTCACCAAAGCAGATCAACTGAGACCAGATGCCGAACTGGCGATCAATGAATACAACATTCTGAGTTCCACAGGCGACGGCAACGCCAGAAACTATCGCGACATGGTCAACAACTTACTCGCGTTAGGTGCTCCGATTGATCGAATCAAAGTACAAGCTCACATTGGAGTATCGAGTATCACCAAAGCCGACATCACACGTCGACTCGACATTCTTGCTGAAACCGGATTACCAATTGCCATCAGCGAATTTGACATGCGGGATGATTCAGGCCAGATCACTCCTGAACGTCAGGAACAGATTTTCAATGATATCCTGACGGCAACTTTCGAGCATCAATCCGTTGACGGATTTACGATGTGGGGCTTCTGGGATTCAGCTCATTGGCGAGGCAACGGACCTTTGTTTGATGCAGATTGGAATGTCAAAACCGAAGCCTCTGCCTGGTATGACCTTGTTCGTGGTGATTGGATGACAACACATGATGGAATTTCGCTCGACGAGTTCGGAAATTGGAGCGACGATGTCATTGATGGAACCTACGAATTCAGTGTAACTCTAGACGGACAGACTCAGACTTTTACCGGTTATCAGGTCGGTAATGATTCACAATTTACGCTCGTCGTCGCGGTCCCGGAACCTTCCGGATTGATTGTTCTTGGCCTATGCTCCATGGCAGTAATTGGCCGTCGTCGTAGAATCTAATTGCTGAAATTTAGATCGGTTGCTTTAATTTTTTGCAGGCCATGTCGCCTGCCTTTTACTCCACGGAGTTCCAAACATGCTGCTTTTCAACTCGATTCGGCCATCAACTATTCAGTTCCTCTTGGTTGGATTTGTTTTCGCTTTTACCGCTCAATCAATCTCTCAAACCGGCTTAGCTCAAGAGAGATCTCGATTTATCGAAGTCGTCGGAATCGGAATTGCGACTGAGAAACCAGACGTTATCGTGATTGACGGATTTGTTGCAGCCAAAGGCGAGACGGCCAAAGAAGTTCGAGAAAAATTCGAGGCCATCAAAAAGAAACTGGCTGAAACAATCAACCCAATGGATCTCCCAAACATCACGGCAAATTTTTCAGGTGCAAAGCTCACTGTCAATCAGAATGAAGAAGACATGATGATGATGATGCAAGGTGGAAATGCCAACGCGACCGATCCGGGTTTCTCCATCAGCCAACCAATGTCGTTAGAAATCAAAACAGACAAAGAGGCTTCCGAAGTAGCCCGAATTGCCGAGATCACTAAAATGGTCGACACCGTCAAAGATCTTGGTGTCTCATTTGCGGAAGAGAGCAATCCGATGATTCACTATTCCGGTGAATCCACCAGTTCACTGGCCTACGGAAAACTGATTGACGAAACCCGACTTAAAAAAGCAGCACGCTCGAAAGCTTTTGAAAACGCACGGGAACAAGCGGAAGAATTAGTGTCTCTGTCCGGCGGGCAACTTGGACGTGTCATTTCCATCAAAGCAAGCGTAGGCTCGGACGACGTAAGTGCGATCTACGCACCGTTTATGGACCAAACGGACGATGCGACCAACCGCATCGACGAAATTGGGTTCACAGAAACACTAACGGTTCGGTTTGAGCTGAAAGATTGAGCCCAATGTTTTGAGTCGAATCGAGAAACTTAGTCCCAGGAAATTTAATCTCGAAAAGT
>CAZQQR010000081.1:8738-18337 GCA_964595515.1 uncultured Pirellulaceae bacterium | reverse complement strand
TTCCGAAATCACGTTTTGCCAAATCTCTCAACACGTAGTGACCACCTCGTTTGTCCGCCAAATGGCTGGCTTGACGTAACAGTCGAATGTAGCCGGTTTTGAGAATCACAAAACTAGTTGCAAACCAAGCGATACCGGCAATCACAATCAATGGCCAATACCGCCATAAAAATCGTTTGTGAGTTTCACCATCTCCAAACAACTGGGCCTTTTCTTTCCAACGATCAAACTCAATTGCTTCGTCCGAAAGTTTGGCTTTCCATTCTGATCTGGAGGAACTCATCGAAGTCAGGGCGCTTGCTCCAATCGAAAGAGGAACGACTTGACTGCCAACGAACCAGACCAGGAACAAGCTGGGAGCCATGACGCAAGCAAGCAGCCAGAGAAAATCACGGCGGAGTTTTCGTAAAACTCGTTGTTCAACATTGGTTCGCTTAGGCGAGATTGAGCCATCGTGTCGTTGGCAATTCGAGTTCATCGCTTTGACGATTGGTGAGGGAAGGTTTCTTGTCAGCACTTCGGCTGAAATTAGCAAGACTAAACATCCGCAAGCAACGAAACCAATCAACCAATTCTCGCTCCATGCCATCAACCCACACACGATCGCCATGAGAGCCAGCAGTATCGTTAGATTAAATTGATTGAATCGAAGCATGTCTGATTTTGCAATTGAGAAGCGAAAGCGTGGGTTCGTTTCGCTTCAATGGCGACCCCCAAGGATTCTTACGATAACGTATTCCGCGTCTGTTTGTCTCAGGTTTTTCTTCTTCTCTCCCTATGTCGATCAAAATCTGTACGCACTACGAAAAAACGGCTTCCAACCAAGGTTGAAAGCCGTTCATTTTAGATCATCGACTCGTTATCGAGTCTCTTCCGAACGTAAAGAAGACATTGGTCAAGAAGTTCACGAATTCTTCTTGAGGCTTGAATCTCAAGATGAGGAACTAAAGCGAATCAAATGAGAAAGGCGAGTGCTTCAAGCTAAGTGTTTAAAAAAAATAGCGGCAGTTCATTTAAAAAACGCAATATAGATTAACAATGCCAATATGCCGACACCTGCGCCCCAAGTCGTGTTACGGAAAAATCGAGTCAGGTTAGCGATTGAGTTGTTTTGAATTTCAAGGCTGTGAATCCTACTTTCGATTTCCTTGCTTTCCGAATGTCGCTCAGTATTACTAGACTTGATATCAGTCCGAATCGACTTGTTGCTTTTAGATATTCCATTTTTAACTAGACTGATGTTTGAGTTTACCAAGGATCGAACGTCTGACAGTTCGGACTCCAATTTGTCTACTCGCTGCTTAATGTCGACTCGCCTGATCTCATCGACGAAGTTCGAAGTTTCTGTGTTTACTGCTGACACTTCTTCGCACAACGTTGACGTTTGCTTTTTCTGAATATCCAAAAGTCCTTGAAAGTCTTGCTCCATTCGGCTGATCGCCTCCGCGAACGTACTTTCAAATTCCTTGTTCAGACGGACGAACCCCGTTTCACTTTGAGTGACAGCCTCAAGCAAGGTTTGGTTGGTAGACGAAAGACTACTGTTCAAAAGTGTCACTTGGTCTCTGTTCGAGTCCAATAGTTGTTGGTGCTGCGTTCCAAGTCTTTCGATTGCCGCTACCAAATCAGACTCACCCTTCGAAATAACGGCCAACAAAGATTCGTAGGGCGTGTCAAAACCACCGCGGATTTCGGTCGCCAAGTTTTCTAAACGCGCAACTATGCTTTCTATTTTTGACTCCAGCAACTGGCTGACTTCTTGCATTTTTTGGACGTAGTTCTTTGCGCTATCAATATCCTGCAAATTTACTTTCAACCTGTCGAGTTCTTGAGTTATCAATGCTTGATTATTCATGATGTATAAACCTTGGTTTAAGTTCGTTTTCGAGCCATGTGTTAACCAAGCGAAGCTGCAATGCGCTCCAAATTTGGTCCATTACTTCGATGAGGTCGGGCTCCGACGTATGCTGTAATATGAGGTCTTTGAATTCCAAGAACCTATCCTTCAGCTCGGATGTGCTAAGGTTCTCTTCCGTTTTCATTTGCTCCAATCCAAACATAAGACGCTCTCCGCCAGTGTTTATGTATTGCGAGCGTCCGTTGTTCATCTTAGAAGCAAGGAATAGGTAGGTGTAGCTGCTCAACAAAAGAAGCGTATCATTCACCGGGTTGGCACGAAGCAGCCTCCTGCAAGCTCCGCGCAAATGCTTAACGTTATCGAGAAATCCACCCGTTGGATCTTCTTCCAGAAGGCCAATGAACTTAACCACAATTCCGAATCCTCGTTCAATTGCCGATGTGCCAACATGATCCAGAAGAGACGCATTTTCACCGTTGACTTGATAGTTTTGCCTGGAGTATTTGGAATTGAAATAAAGGAATACGTTCTCTCGGATATTTAGGTTGCAACTAGCGGCCGATGGTTGACGCAGGCCCTCAAGGCAAAGGTCCTCCATGTCGAGAATTGAACGCTTCCGCTTTTCGTAGATTTGACCATAGACAAACTCGATCTGCTTTCTGATGCAAGACCATGCTTCATTGTCCAAATCAATATCTTCAATCAGACGTTGGACATGCCTGTCGGATACATAACGTGAAAAGTATTCGGCTAGTCGGTCTTTATAAAAGCCTTTCTCTTTACATGACACGGTCACGACAAATTGTCTTCTTCGGTAGTCTACGGTGTAACTGTCAACAATTCCTGCAACGCTAAGTCGATGAATTGCCTTGGCAGTTTCAGCTTCTCCTCTTCTGCAGAAATAGAAGTACTTCAGCCACCTAACTATTTCGTCGGGAATGTCTTCGATACCGCTCCATGCTCGAATTAAGATCATCAGCTCCAGAAAGTTGCCCGGGCGCTTTGTGACAAACCACTTCTCCACCCAGTCCTTCTCGATTGGCTTTTCAAATTTGTTTTTTAAAAATGCCCAAACATCTAAGACTATGGTGTTGGCTTCGTCGAAGAACAGATTCACAAAAGGTATCCGTATTTCTATTTCTTTATCACCGGCACTCTCAATACACCTCAAAATGCCCGGGCGTTCCGTGGTTAGTTTGTTGTTTCTGAAATGAATCAATAGCGGCTTGTTGGTATCAATTTGATCCAACTTGAACTGTTCTTTGAGCACTTGCTTAGCGGTTTGCAACAAGATGCGACCGTTACTTGTTGAAGCCGAAATTCCAAGTGAAGGCAATTTTAGATGCCCGACAGGGGCGCCATCAGCTCTCTCGAAGTACAGCCTTTGTGACTTCCAAAAAGTTACTTTCACCATTTCGAAACCGCTGTTTTTGCAAAGTTCCTCGGTGATTTCCTCGCAAATTGGAATTCGGATCTTATTGAGCAACTCAAAGCACATCATTTCCTCTTTATCAGGCCCCTTGAAAGAATTTCCAAGAAAGAAATCCAATACTTCTCTGTCTGGGTGAATAGGCGGGTTGAGCCGTTGAAAAGTAGCCTTTTGATCTGCCGATAAAATCAGCGAAGTGGCAATGGCTTCGAAGTCAGAATCTAGAAAAAGTCTACCGCTGAAGCGTGAGTGTATTTTTTTGCCCAACTCGTCGCCAAAAAAATGCTTCAAAATAAATTCATCGTGCCGCAGGTAATTGAACGTTTCCTTAACTAGAAGAACGTATGAAACAGCAAGTTTTCTATCTCGTCCCGCTCTGCCAGATTCCTGTACAAAACTTTCAATCGACGACGGGAAGTTCATATGAACTGTTAAACGAATGTTCTCCTTGTCAATTCCCATTCCAAATGCCTTGGTCGCCGCCATGACAGAGATTCGATTGTTGATGAAGTCCTGCTGGTTCTTAATTGAATCTTTTTCAATCTGCTCGGTATCAAGATCGTACGATACCGAGCCGGAAGAGCTTGATCCAAAAAAAGAACCGCAGTTCAAGTTTGGAAACGCTTGCTCAAGGCGGTCTAGCGAGCCCTTCCATTCAAATGAAGGAAGCGGGACAAAATTTTTATTCTGGTCTTTCACTCGCTTATAGCGGTCAGTCACTCCGAGCCAGCTACTGCGGTGAGGTGCAAATACAACTGCGCCTCGCAGATTATCGAATGTGAAAAATGGATCACCGGCTTCGTCGATTATGCGTTCAACCTCTGCGTTTAGATATTCGCCTCGATCAGTTTTTAGCTTTTCGGAATCAGCGAGAAATGATTCGTACGCTTGCGAGACGAATGTTCGAATAGTCTGTCTTGTGTTGAACTCGGAAAATTCCACCGAAATATTCTTGAAAAGGCCCACGAGAGCGTTTTGCTTCGCGCTACCTACAATGCGACGCAGCAGCCAGTAGGGATCGTCTGTCGTGGAAGATTGGCTTCCCTGTATCGACAAACTCTTATCGGGATTTACTGTGATGGCCAAGTCTGAGTCAATTGAGTTGTCTGATTCCCATCGCTGATGAAATGAAAGCTTGGCCGACCGAACAACATATTGGATTTCGTTTCGAATGGTATTTTCGAAACGTACCACCATCTCCGGATCAACTTCATTTCCGTCAGCGGCTATTTCACGCTCCACATCTGCAAGTACGTCGAATGAAGCCGTTGCTGTCAAACCAAAAATTGCGACTCGGTTGCCATTTGGAGTTCTCAGCAAATCGAAAGCGTTTTGACCTAGCCGCAAGTAAGAAACTCTAAAGTCGTGCCCCCACTCCGAGACACAGTGAGTCTCATCAATTACGAGATACGAAATTGCCAGACCGCTACTCTGCAGCCGTTGTAGCGCATTGCGAAATTCTTCGATCAAAAATCGCTCAGGCGAGACAAAAGTAAATAGCAGCTGTCCGCTTGTGAACTCTTCTATCTGATAACGTCTTTCATCGGTCGTCAGCGACGAATTCATATACCGGCAGCAGTCTATTCCGGCTTTTCTCAAGTTGTCATATTGATCCATCATCAAAGATTTAATTGGATCAACAACAATCGTAATCCCTGGCTGCATCAATGAGGCTAGTTGGTATGTTAGAGACTTGCCGCCACCAGTGGGAAGCAAGCCAATAACACTTTGGTATGCCAAAGCTCGGTTCAAAATTTCAATTTGACCAACTCGAAACTCTTTTTTTCGAAAGATGTTTCTCAAGAAGTAAGTCAAGCTTTTGACGTTCTCCTGATCAACTTCAGTTGCAGTTCCGTTATTGCTTGGAATCAGACTCCTAAACTTGATTGGTTCTTTGCATAGAAAATGTGGCAAAGAATTCGGAGACTGGCAATGACTTGATCGAAGCACACAGTACTTGGTAGTTAAATGCGAAGCCGTCTCCCAGCCGGAACGACTCAAGATACTAATGTCGATCGTAATATCAAATTCGCTAGGGTCGAATTTTAAAACTGGTTTGACATGTGTTCCCTCGTGTAATTTGGAAGCAATAAACTCGGGTGTTGAAAAAACTTCGAAAGCAAAGTCGGGTAACTCCCAGCTGTTGCCACTCAGTTCGAGAAAGTTACGAAACCAGCATTGCAAATCTTTGACAGCCAACGCCGCACAAGGCAAATCTCGCTCCAAGAAGGCAATTCGAGTCTTGCCCCCAACCTCTTGGTTCGCTAGTAAATGAAACAGCAAAAGTTGGATGCGAGAAATGCAGACTGGGGTAAGAGCTAGGCAAAGGATCTGCTTCGCTTCTTCAGACCAACCATCTTCAAAAATGCGTTTGACTCGCTGACAATATTCGCCATTGGTCAACTCTAGTAGCGTTTGGTTGGCTGTTTGAAGAAGATCCTTCGCCTTGAAACGTGAAACTTGCCAATTTGCTCGCTTGAGTTTTGAGTCTCTAGTTTGGTCTAGAAGCTGCTGATCTTGACCATGAAACTCTTCACCATCAATTTCAATTACAAAACCGCGAGCGTTTTCTGAGTACGGAGCCTCGCATGAAAAATCAACCCTTTGGCGTATGTGTGTTTCGTCATCTTCAATCATCTCTGAGAGAGGTCTTTGTGCCTGAAGCAGTTGGTTTAGAAATGCGAATTCTCCGGTGAGGCATTGGTCAAAGAACTGTTTCTCAAGTGGACTATCATGCTGTGAATAGGTTGAAGTAACGCGAGGGTCGACTATGTGAAGAGAATCAAATACTTTTACTGCAAATTTTGATTTGTCAACTTCAGATTTAAGGAGGAACTTAAAGCTGCCACGACTTGAGTCGTGTTCCGTCAGGTCAATCGCATTAGAAACCGCTTCCTCTACCATTGTCGAACAGATAGTCGGTAAACCACGGAGTAGCTGGTTATGAAATACAGCCAGTGGACTTGGAATCGAATCGACATCCAAATTGGCGATTGGAATAGAACTCAAAAGGTCAAAAGTACATATGTTTTCAAAAAGCTCTACGAATCGCTCGTCCGCCTTTGAGTCGTGCATCAGGTCAAACACACACTGAAGAAGACTCCCAGCTCTTAGTTGCGTACGAATCATTTGAAGAACTGTAGGAGAGCGGATGAATCAGGAATGGAGAAATGAAGAGCATCAGCAGTGTAATTGAGTTGTCTTGCCGATGCCACAAACGAATTGGATGGTTTGGTTGCCGAGACTTGCCTGAAGCTTGATGCTGCATTCGGTCTTAAATGTGCAATGAAATGTCATTGTTTTGATCCAAGTGATAATTCCAATCTTAAAACTCAATCGGAAACTGTTAACAATTCTGTGGCGATCAAATTCTGTACGCACTACGAAAAAACGGCTTCCAACCAAGGTTGAAAGCCGTTCATTTTAGATCATCGACTCGTTATTGAGTCTTGCCTCTAAGGCGATTTAGTTGTTAAACAGTCTTCGGATTCCGAACGTAAAGAAGACATTGGTCAAGAAGTTCACGAATTCTTCTTGCGGCTTGTATCTCAAGATAAGCGTGTCGCCCGCTTTGACCAAGAGCCTTTGACGTGGATCGTTGATCGTGTCATTCAAGTCAATTCGAACGGCAATCTGATTGTCACCTGGAATCTGACGAAGCAGGATCAATTCAGTAGGCGGAAGGTTCTGAGCTGATCCGCCCAACAAACCAGTCCGCTGAGTTGTAGCGACACCGTTACCGGCCAAAGAAACAGCTGCTAGAACATCGAGGTCGTAGTCACGAGGAATCGGGAATTCTCCACCACCAAGCAATCCGCCAGTGTAGTAGACATCCGTTTCTCGAGTGTCAACGTAGACGACATCACCGTCACGAAGAATCACGTCTTCCATCCGAAGGTTGGGATTCTGGCCTGGATTTAGCCTAAGTGGAATTCGAAGCGAGTTAGTCTCGTCGTTGATTTTCGGCAACGCTCCGTAAGGGAACTGGTCCTGGTTCCGAGTCCGATAGAACTCTTCCATTTGGGCATCGCGTTTTGCAATGTCTAGTCGGTTACCACGCAATACTCGAATTTCTGGCTTCGCGTTCACACCCGGGATACCGCCCGTTTGGAGCAATGCGTTAAGAACATCGTTTTTATATGCAGGGAGTTGAAGAACGAAACCTCGAGAACTTTGATCGGAACGATCTGTCACGCCTTGAGCTCGCCCAACGCCTTGAAAGTTTAGACCGGCTTGAGCGTAGGAGTTATCCTGTCGCACAACAAAGACTCGGTAAGTTCGCTCTCGCATCAACGTCACAATGATTCGACCGTCTTCACGAAGAATCGGTTCTGGACCGCCTCGGTAAGCTCGTTGAATCAAAGCTTCGGCTTGTTGAATCGTCAAACCACGCACTGGAATTGGTTTTACAAGCGGCAATGAAAGTGTTCCGTCTTCTCGAACTGGAACCGGGTATCCGATTGCAGGCGGAAGATCGCTGTCGGGAGCTGGAAGCTGAACCGGTGGTGCATCTTCGAAGTTCCCAAGCACGCCTTCTACAAAGATACCGAGAACATCGTCGGAATCGAGCGTGTAGAACTCTGGCTTCGTCTGGCGTAGTCGAGCTGGATCAAGCGGAACTTTTTCTGCTTGACGCTCAGCCAAGAACTGTGCCGGAAGGCGATTCGCCGGAATGGTATCAATCGGCGAAAACAGCGCTGTACAGCCAGTCAGCGAAAGGCTCGCCATCAAAGCCGCAAGCAGGACAAGCGTCTTGGCTTGCTTTTGAGCATTCTTTCGATTGTGGTTTTGAATAACCATCACTTTCAAACTCCCCTTGAATGCTGCTGTTAAACAGCGGCGAATAATTGGTTTTCTGTATCGTTGTGGATTCGCTAACTACTGTTTCGCGGGTCCGTCAGTGTCTTGAATAGCACTTGCTCCCATCGGAAGCGGTGCATTGTTTCCAGGAGTCGGCTCATAATCGGCTTGCGCCACTCGTGTTCCGACTGCTTTCGATGTTGAAGCACCTTTCGGAGCAACGATCGGCGGCAAAGTGTTCGCCGGTCGCATGTAGTCATAAGTTGGATCAACCGGTCGCGGCGTGTATGACGCTGGTTGAGCGCGTTGAGTCGTTTGCGAGCCGTTGGCTTGTACAACAGGAACTTGTGACGGAAGTTTGGCTTCCGTATTGTCCTGCTTGATCGCCGAGTTAATCATTCGAGAAATCAAAACGTCGTGATAAGTTCCCGCGTTGTCTTTCTTCGCAGCAGCAACGCCTGCTGGATAACCTTCGAACCAAGAGTTGATGCACTTGGCTCCATCAGCGGTTTGGTATTCGTAACCACGATAGTCTTCTGGAGGAAGAGCTGGTGTGTATCCATCACCACCTCCACACATTTCTGCATAGCCTGCACAGAATCCATTTTCGAAGTGCTGGGCGTACGGGCGATCGCAGTTTCCATAGCGAAGGTTGAAGGCACGTTTGGCCCAAACCATATCGCGGTAGGAAACAACCAAGGCGTCGGCCAGAGCGTTTCGACTCCACGTTCCCGAGCTGGTGCATCCAACTGGAATCGCGAGGAGTGCTGCGGTTGTAATAATTAAAAATTGCCGAACACGCGTCGATCGACGGTGTTTAGTTTTAAGGTCCTGGACGGCTACATTCTTGGACATGGTTTCCCCCAAAAGCGGATTCCAAGTTCCCAAAAACGAGAACCTGGATATGTCTGTGATGAAGACGCTGCTCCATCACCTCACCCAAGTAATCGCCCATTAAGCTATGCCGAATTTAACGAAGATTGTACTTATGCCTGTTTTCACAGAAAAATTGGTCGTACCAGTCTTTCCAGTCGTACCGCTAGCGGACTAGCTGGTGCGAAAGTGAAGGTAAACCTGCCGGATACGGGGGTTTTAGGCAGTTCAGGGATGTATCTAGCCAAATGTTCTGCGTCGAACAACTGAGCAGTGTGCCGTGGAATTTAGACAGGATCAACATGATGGACATGGTGTTATGCATGGAAACCGGCATCCTGTAAATCATGTTCATCCTGTCAAAAAAATGGAAACGGAAGTTTCGGGTAAGAAAGTTTCACGCGGAGCCGCGAAGCCGCGGGGTTTTCATCAGCGACTTTGAGGCAGTGAGCGAATAGATTAGCAATGAGTTTGGGAATTTTAGACAGGATCTACAAGATGGACATGATGAGTTGCATGGAAAACCGGCATCCTGTAAGTCATGTTCATCCTGTCAAAAAAATGGAAACGGTGAGCTGAATTCAGGCTTCATTCAAAGGCCAGCGTCAAACAAAGCCGTTTTGACAAAGCCGTTTTGAC
>CAZQQR010000081.1:1528-8638 GCA_964595515.1 uncultured Pirellulaceae bacterium | reverse complement strand
ACAAAGCCGTTTTGACAAAGCCGTTTTGACTAAACCGTTCAAACAAAGCCGCTCTAACTAAGCCGTTTTGACTTTGCCGTTTTCCAGATGGATCACCTTGTCTGCTTTGCTTGCAAGAACTTCGTCATGCGTGACCATCACAACGGTTAGATTGTCGTGCTTTCTCAATGACGTCAAAGTATCCATGACTTCGCGTCCGTTTTCTGCATCCAAATTCCCTGTCGGTTCATCCGCTAAGAGAACCGATGGATTGGAAATCAAAGAGCGTGCGATGGCGGTCCTTTGCATTTCGCCACCAGAAAGTTCACTTGGTTTGTGTTTCAATCGATGGCTCAACCCAACCATTTCCAATAACTCAATTGCCCGCTTTTTGTATTTTCGCTTGTTCGTTAAATAGCCAAAGAACCCATCTTGGACCATCTTGGGAATTAGTACGTTCTCCAAAGTCGTGAGTTCAGGAAGTAAGTGGTAAAACTGAAAAATCAAACCAAATTCGTTGTTACGAAGATACTCTTTGCGTTTGGCCGGTGCTTGATCGATGCGTTCGTCACCAAAGCAGATTTCGCCACTGTCTGGCGCGTCGAGTGTGCCTAGCAAATGCAGCAAAGTGCTTTTTCCGGAACCGCTTTGACCAACAATCGCTGTAAAGTCACCTTCTTCAATCCTGAGATCGACCCCTTTAAGTACAGGGACTTTGAGTTTCCCCTTGCTGTAACTTTTGTACAGATTCGAAACGGACATCGCATCCGCGCGGGCGATTTTCAGCCGGGCGCCCGATCCAGAATCGGTTACCGTTTTTGAATGGCGATCGTCAACTGTTTTACTTCTTGCTGCATCATTCATAGCGAAGTGCCTCAACGGGGTGTAAACGTGCGGCGCGAAGTGCCGGGAGAACGCTGGCCATTACCGCGATCATGATTGCTCCAATGGCAACCCAGACAACCATCCAAGGACTCACAATGGTGGGGATCTCGGAGAAGAAATAGATCGTCGGATCAAATACTTCTTGGCCTGTAACGATCGCCACGAGATCGGCGATTTCGTTGATGTAACAAACAAACACGAGTCCGAGAATAATGCCGACACCGGTCCCAACCGAACCAAGCGAAAGACCATAGCCAAGGAAAATCGACATGATCCCCCGGCTAGGAGCGCCCAAAGCTTTTAGGATTCCAATGTCTTTGGTTTTCTCAACCACGATCATGTAAAAAGTTGCCAGAATTCCAAAACCGGCCACCGCAATAATCAAGAACAACAGAATGTTCAGAATCGTGAGCTCCATTTTGACGGCGCTCAGCAACGGTCGCTGGGTGTCCTCCCAAGTTCGAATATCGTAGCCAGTTTGCTCGGGCGGTAGTAATGCAATCAACTTGTTACGAACTTCGTTCAAGTTCGCGGTTTCTTTCAATTTGATTTGAATCGTTGAGACCGAACCTTCTTGGGTTACCGGGTCGATCATGCCTCGCATTTTTTGAAGTTCGCTGATCGGCATGAACGCGAACGTTGAATCGTACTCATGCATGTTGGAGTCATAAAAATCAACGACGGTGCAGTTGTCGCTGGTAGGGCGAGCGTTGTCGCCAACGGTAGCCAGCATGATGGTAACGTCGTCGCCAGGACGAACCATGAAAACATCTTTGACTTCGCCATCTGCGCCGTGCGTTTTTCGTGTGGAAATTTTCTTGCCAAGAATGATTCCGATGTGCTGATCTCGCATTGGATCGAAAAGATCTTCGTCAGCGATGGCTTCCCTGTATTGGGCACTTGGGTCGACGGGGTCCAATCGATAAAGCCCATCGCTGCCCGGTTTAAGTTGATCCAGGTTTTTAGAATCCGATGTGTTTTTTGAGGAATAGATCTCCTCGATATTCGGGGCGACCTCTGGAAGGTCAGCAAATTGGATTCCAGATCCTTGCGTATCATCTGTGGTGGGAGCTTCCCAACCATCAGCGGTGGTTACTTTACCGGTATCGTTTTCCGCCACACCATTAGCGGATTCTTTTTTATTCGAGTCGTCTTGATACGAAACGGCTGCGACCTCGTACAAGCGGTTTTGTTCTTCGTTCCAGTCCTGATAACGTTGTCTGGCTTCTTCAATCGCCCGACTATTGGCAACTTTGCGCCGGCGATAATCCCAGCCAGCATCGTCGATGTTCTCGTAGCCTTCGTTTTCAAGCTTAAAAGAAAACCGTTCACGCTTGAGCGAGTTGGTCAAGTAAGGCCGGAAATCCGTGACTTTTCCGAACGTTTCGTCATCGATCCCGATCAACATGACTTGCTGTGTTTGCGGCAAGTCCCAGTAGTGAAAAGAAAGCAATGCAGGCGTTCGAACGACGCAGGTAATGTTCTCCAGGTCATCACCAAGCGCACGGCGAACGTGTTCAGTGTAAAAATCTGGCGAGCGGATTTCACTCAGTAGTGGTGCAGAAATTTCGACATCTGAAAGCACGCCATGTAGACGATTTTTCATTTGGTCGACGAAACCAGCCATCACGCTGTTCACCACAATCAAAGTGGCCACACCCAGCGTGACGCTGACGATCGAAGCGAGCGCGATGAATCGTGTTCGTAAATATCGCCACGATAATAAAAGTTTGTACATCGCCAATCCTTTGGCTATTTTTTGGGCACGTCATGTGCCGATTGAAATTATGAGTCTATCCCTGTTCTGCTCGCAAAAGCGGAAACAGAATGATGTCTCGAATCGATTGTGAATTCGTCAGTAACATAACCAGTCGATCGATTCCAATCCCTAAACCACCCGCAGGTGGCATCCCATTGCGAAGGGCACGAACGAAATCGTTGTCCATTTTTGCCATGGAATCTTCCTCAGCCATTCCTTCGAGCTGATTCTTGAACAGTTGTTCCTGCAAATCAGGATCGTTCAACTCGGTGTAGGCGTTGGCGAGTTCCATGCCGTTAATGAATAGCTCAAACCGCTCCGCAATTTCTGGATTGTCACTTTTCCGTTTGGTCAACGGGCAAATACTTGCAGGATAGTCGATCACAAAAACCGGTCCGACCAACGCGTCTTCGACTTTTTCTTCAAAGACTTCGTTCTTGATCACATCCGGATGCTTGCCATCAACCTGCAAACCGATCGATGCCGCATAGGTTTTTACTGCAGCAGCGTCCTTGGGGTCAACGCCGGTATTTTCGGCAAATAGTTCATCGTAGGGTCTTCTGGCAAATGGGGTCGAAAAGTCAACTTGGGTGTCGCCAAAAGGAACGATTGACTCAGACCCGATTGCTTTCAACGCATTTGCTATCACGTTTTCGGTAAGATCCATCATCGAACCGTAATCACCAAAGGCCTGATAGACCTCAAGCATTGTGAACTCGGGGTTATGCTTGGGGCTGATTCCTTCGTTTCGATAAACTCGCCCAAGTTCAAATACGCGTTCCATTCCACCGACCATTAAACGTTTCAGGTGGAGCTCAAGCGCGATTCGCATATTCAGCGGCATGTCGAGCGCGTTGTGATGCGTTTCAAATGGCTTCGCGGCCGCACCACCGGCGATTGTGTGAAGAGTCGGACCTTCGATTTCGACGAACCCCTGCCCCGTCAGCGTTTGACGGATCGATGCAACAATTTTGGAGCGATCCAAAAACCGGTCGCGAACTCCTTCGTTATAAGCAAGGTCAACATATCGGCGGCGCTGTCTAAGCTCCGCGTCAACCAAGCCTTTGTGTTTGGCGGGCGGTTGGTCAAGCGTCTTGCAAAGGATATGAATTTTCTGAGCAAAGATCGAAAGCTCACCGGTCTGAGTCGGCCGAAAAATTCCGTCGACACCAATTAAGTCACCAAGGTCGAGACACTGAATCAACTCCCAGTTCTCTTCGCCGACTTGATTCTTGCTAATGAACAGCTGAATCTTACCGCTCCAGTCTTCGATGTCAGCGAAAACAAGTTTGCCTTTATCTCGATGAAGCAGCATTCGTCCGGCAGCTCGAACGGTCGGACCGGAAAGAGCTCCAGGTTCTTGTTCCTTGATCCATTCTTTAAACGATTTTTCACCAAGCTCCTCGTCGGTCGGCAAATCGATGGCGGTACCGGCTTCGGTTTTGTATTTGATTTCGTCAGCACGTTCGCGAATCGTTCCAATCAAATCACGATCATCAAATCGTTGTCCAAACGGATCGTGGCCAAGCTCGATAATTTTTTGAAGCTTGTTCCGACGCGATTCTTCAGTGCCGGCGCTCTTTGCTTCGTCGTTCATGTCAGTTTCGTTGTTTTGTTTAAGGTGTTGATTGGAAGCTATAAAATCAAAGGAAAATCAATCGGCATTCGTGAAGGGCGATACAGCCATTTCCGAACTTTCGACGCCGACATTCTACGAAATCGACAAACAATGCTACAGGAGGGTTCGTGCTTGTTTGGTGGTAAACAACGAAAACAAAAAGCCCGAATCGAATTTCGATCCGGGCTAACATACGGTGTAATTCATTAGCGTCCATACTCAATTGTGACGCCAACGGGAATCAGTTTTGACATCTAAGCTTTGGCATTCACTTACGTGCCAATCGTTGGGTTTACTTTTCTGGTTTACTCTTCTCGCAGAACGCGAGTCAAACCAAGGATGTGCCGTTGTTGTTCTTCGAGAGGGTTAAGGTCGGTCCCAGTGGCAAGCTTTTCTAGCCGACGGTTGATTTCATCCAATCCACCAAGCACCAGCATCGCGTTGTCTTTGAGATCAATCTCGCTACTTTTCTCGATGATCGGAAGAATCGTATCGACGAACTCGTCAGAATTGCCCTCTTCGACCATCAATTTGATTGCTTCACCAAAGTCTTCCCGATTGTCTTGGATGATTTTTTTAAACTCTTTTCCTGCCAGGCCCTGGCTCATAGCGATCTGTTCATTGAAGTACGTTTCCACCGTCGATTCCGCTTGTTTGCGGAAAGTTGGCATGTTTGCGACCAGTTCGACGCTGGCTTCTTGAGCCCAAATCGGTGCCGATTTTCGAATTTCCGCCGAGGCGACTTTTCGGGCTTCGATCGAATAATCACCCATGTAACCTTTGGCAGCCTCGACAATCATTTTTGGTTGCGTAACGTCATTGAGTGCTTTGTAGCCGTAACCGAAATAGCCGCAAAGCAAAACGATGCAGACCAACCCGATCAACAAGGCAAGATTGCTAGACCAGTTTGTTGAACGTCGCGTACCTGCGATTTCTTTGTTGAGAAGCTGAATTCTCTCTTGAATATGAGTAGTCATTTATTTGTCACTTTTGTTTTGATTTGTTTTGAAAAAATGGATGTGTCCCAGACGATCAGACGGCCAACTAGTCTTTGGTTGTCGCCGTTGTTTCGTCGTCATCCGAATCATCTTTGGCTTCGTCCTTCTTGGCGGACGTTTTGATTTTTTCAACTGGAACGACGTAGTGTTCAGAATGGACCAGCATCATTCGAACGAGTTCAAGGAATTCAGTGGCGAGCTGTTCGTTGACAGGAACGTTGTCGAATTTTGGTTTCGACATTGGGAATTTTTCGAGTTTGACGGTGAGGTCTTGTAGCTCGTCTTTGAGGTGATCAACGTAATAACGTTTTCCGATTTTCTGATAAACCTCTTCCATGTTTTCCCGAAGGAATTTCATCTTTTCGGGGTCTTTGAGAATTGGGAATTCTTCCCGCAGCATGTTTTCGTTTTCATCAAGCATCGTGGCGTATGACTTGAAAACATTTTCTTCGAGTTTGCCTTGAAGATTCGTTACGAGTTCGTTTTGTTCTTTGTCAAAAGCCGCGAGATAGATTTTTGAGTCTTTCTCGATTTGTTTACGAAACACGCCTGCAACATAAGGGCCTTCTTGTTCGGCCATCGACATGATTTGTTTGGTTAGTGGTTGGGCAAATTCTTCGGGCTGCTCCGCAATGATTTTTTGAATGGCGACCAGGCGTTCATTCTTGATTTCGTTGTAGAGTCGATAGAAAAGGAAAGCGGAGATCAGCGCAAAAAGCAGCATTCCCGCAAACAGGATTTTTCTTACCTTGGACGACCACTGAACCGCTCTCAACAGTTTTCGGCTCTCGTTTTCAAGCGAATTTAAACTCTCCGTCAGAATCGCAATTTGTTCTTCTTGCGTTGCCATCTCTATGTTTCCTCATGTTGCTGTCTGGAAGTGTATTTGCTGAAAGGATCATAAAAATGAAGCTCGGTACTTACCATTAGAAAACGTCTCATCGAGGCAACTTAGGGCAAAAAGTGCCGTGCCAGACGGATTATTGGCCAAACCTTGCCAAAATTTTGTTCGCCAAACTGGGGACGAGTCGATCAAGCCAAACCAGAAATCGTCCTCCGTGAGTCAGGATGATCTCGTGCTTGCCTTTTTTAATCGCACGGATTGATTTAGCTGCGACAACTTCTGGGCTCATTGCGCCCCTGCTCTTCCAGTTCTTTTTGGTGTTGTCTTCGATCGCTTGATCAAAGAATTCGCTGTCGGTGGTGGAAGGGCTAACCAATAAGAGATCGATGTTGTCTTTGGTTAGTTCTGCTCGGATGGAATCGCTAAAACCATGAAGTGCAAACTTGCTCGCGCAGTATTCACTTTTCAAAGGCGCGGCCCGGTGACCGAGTACGCTACTGATGTTCACGATGATCGAATCGGAGCCCTTTTTGAGTTCAGGAAGAGCCTCGGATATTAGGTCTGTGATCGCAAAAAAGTTGACTTCGAAAATTTGCCGAATTCGATCTGGTTTCGCCGCATCGAACCGCCCCATCGCGCCGATTCCTGCATTATTGATCAGGATATCAACTCCACCAAATTCACGAACGCATGTTTGAACAAGTGTTTTTCGCACGGACGGATCGGTGATATCGCCGGCGACAAATTCGATCGTCCCGCCCTGTGATTCGACTTCCGCTTTTAGATCCCTCAGCCGTTCCTCGCGCCGGGCACAAACGATCAAACGGACTTTATCACGAGCCAATTGCACCGCCAGTTCCCAGCCGATTCCACTGGATGCACCCGTTAGGATCGCGCGTTTTCCGGCTAAGTTTCGTCTGGCCACGAGGAGATCCGCATTTCAATAATTGGGAGGCAAGAATTCCAGCAGGTCTTAGGACCCGGACTCCAGATGTCCGCTATCGTGATCGGGAATCGAGGGCGGATT
>CAZQQR010000081.1:0-1428 GCA_964595515.1 uncultured Pirellulaceae bacterium | reverse complement strand
TGATCGGAAATGATGGCCGTCGTAGGATCGATTCGGCCCAAGTACTTTTGCGGAATTCGGCAATGAACTTTTACCGTTTCTTCTCCATACTGGGACGAAAGGATTTCACCTTTGGCCGCCAAATACGCCAGCAGCTTTCCATTACCAACAGACATTTCGATGTCCACGTTTAGAAAGCTCCGGCTGAGCGCGTCGCTGACAACCGTGTGCAAACGCTCGAAACCAAGCTTCGTTTTGGCGCTGACGGGAACCGCATTGGGATACCGATTCAATATCGCATCCAAGTTGCCTGGATTTTGAACTTGGTCAACTTTGTTCAGAACAAGCAGAGTATCCTTCTCTTCGATCCCAATTTCTTTGAGAACTTCGTAGACGGAACTAATCTGATCGGCGACTTTCGGGTTGCTGACATCAGCAACATGAATCAAAAGATCGGCCTGACGAGTTTCCTCCAACGTCGCTTTGAAACTGGCGATCAAGCTGTGTGGCAGGTCCCTGATAAAACCGACGGTGTCGCTCAATAGAACCGGTCCCCAACTCGGCAACGTCCAGCGCCGGGTGCGGGTGTCGAGGGTGGCAAATAGTTTGTCTTCTGCCAAAACCTGAGCGTCTGTCAGCGAATTCATCAACGTGCTCTTGCCCGCGTTGGTGTAGCCAACCAGAGAGACAGTCATCGTGCCTTTGCGAGAAGCGACCTGACGCTCTTTTCGTTTTTCGACTTTGCTAAGTTCCGTTTTCAAATCGTGGATGCGTTTTTCAACTAACCGACGGTCAGTCTCCAATTGCTTTTCACCAGGACCACGCATACCCACACCCATTTTCAAACGAGAAAGGTGCGTCCACATTCGTTTGAGTCGCGGCAGCGAATATTCGAGTTGGGCAAGCTCAACAGCCAGTCGCGATTCGTAGGTCTGAGCATGCGTCGCAAAGATATCGAGAATGAGCTCGGTTCGGTCAAGGACTTTGACACCCAGTTCCACCTCAAGATTTCGATTTTGAGCTGGAGAAAGATCGTTGTCAAAAACAACAACGTCCGCTGCATGGAACTCAACAAGCTGCTTTAACTCTTCGACTTTTCCTTTGCCAAGAAACGTCGTGTTGTCTGGTTTTTCTCTTCGCTGAACGAGCCCAGCAATAACATTTGCACCAGCGGTTTCGGCAAGCCCTTGGACTTCGTCGAGCGGATCAAATTCTATTGCGTCATCTGGAAAGACTACCCGCGCAACGATCGCGATTTCTTGTTCAACTTGTTGGGCGCGTTTTCTGTCTTGCACGAGCGAGTTTGAATTGTTTTGAAGCGTGATAGAAATGAAGCACCCACTATATCAGAATCTGTCACTCGTCGAGAGTCGAAAAGCGTTCTTGCGTGCATGACACGAAGTGCTTGTTTAGGTTCAGAGTGATCTTTCGGTGCCGTTGATGCACAAG
>CAZQQR010000080.1:0-18392 GCA_964595515.1 uncultured Pirellulaceae bacterium | reverse complement strand
GAAAGAACTCTTCATTAAAAAAGTATTGCGCCCAAATGTTAGCCGAAACCTACCCAGCTGCCAGCGACTCAAGCTCTTCCCACCGCACATACGCCGTTTTCAAATCAGCATCCAGCTTGCTCAATTTGGCCTGAACGTCTGCGATCAAATCTCCGGCACTTTTGTAGAAATCCGGCTCCGCCATTTGGCCGTGAATCGCCGCGATCTCTTCTTCAAGGTTTTCGATTTGCGTCGGCAGTTTTTCAAGTTCAAGTTTTTCTTTGTATTTGAGCTTTCTCGCAGGGGCCGAATCGCCACTGGCTTTCGAACCGTTTTTGTTGTCCTTGGATTTTGACTTGGACGCTGTCGTCTTGGCTTGCTCAGGAGCCTTCTGCAGGCTTCGCTGACGCTGCCAATCGTCGTAACCACCGACGTATTCTCGCAAACCAGAATCCTCAAACGCGATCGTACTGGTCACAACATTGTTCAGGAACTCACGATCGTGACTGACCATAATGACGGTGCCCGTAAACTCTGCCAGTTTTTCTTCGAGCAGTTCAAGCGTTTCTGAATCTAGGTCGTTGGTCGGCTCATCGAGGATGATCAAGTTCGCTGGCTTGGCAAACAGCTTTGCTAAAAGGATTCGATTGCGCTCGCCTCCAGAAAGGAATTTGATCTGAGTTCGAGCACGGTCAGGCGGGAACAAGAAATCTTGCAGGTAGCCAAGGACATGTTTTTTAATGCCATTGATCATAATGGCGTCCGAACCTTCACCGACGTTGTCCTGGACTGTTGCCTCCGAATCTAACTGCCCGCGAATCTGGTCGAAGTACGCAATCTGAAGGTTGGTCCCGAGTTTGACCGTCCCTGTTTCAGGTTCAAGTTCACCCAAAAGGGTTTTCAGCAAAGTTGTCTTGCCCGCCCCATTGGGACCAACAATTCCGACTTTGTCCGAGCGCATGATCGTCGTGGAAAAATTCTCAAAGATCGGATTCTCACCATAGGCGAAACTGATTTCTTTGGCTTCGATTACGAGTTGTCCACTCTTCTCAGCCTCTTGAATTTGAAGGTTCGACGTTCCCAATTTTTTTCGTCTCTGGCCATGCTCTTCTCGCATTTTCTTGAGCGCCCGCACTCGACCTTCATTACGAGTCCGCCGGGCTTTGATTCCTTTTCGAATCCAGACTTCTTCTTCGGCCAGCCGTTTGTCGAACAGCGCGTTCTGCTTTTCTTCCGCTGAGAGCGCCTCCTCTTTACGCCTTAAAAAGGTATCGTAGTCGCAGGACCAATCAAAAATTCTTCCTCGATCAATTTCGAGGATTCGGTTGGCAAGCTTACGAAGAAACATTCGGTCGTGAGTCACAAAAATAAACGACTTGTTAAATCGAAGCAGGAACTCTTCCAGCCATTGGATCGCAGTTAAATCCAAATGGTTAGTCGGCTCGTCCAGCAGCAATAAATCAGGCTTTGAAACAAGCGCCTTTGCTAACAGAACTCTTCGTTTCATTCCGGACGACAACGTTTCAAAACGCGTCGAACCATCCAGCTCCATTCGCGAAAGAATTTGATCCACGTCGTTTTGACGCCGCCATTCTTCGCCTTCGGGAACAAATTCATCCCTCAGACCCGTTGTCACAAGTGAATGGATGTCGGACTCGATATCGGTGGGAACCTCTTGCGACAAAGTCGCGATGTGCTTTCCAGGGGCGACAATAATTTCGCCGCTGTCAGGTTTGAGATTGCCGGCAAGCATGTTAAGTAGCGTCGTTTTACCGGCACCGTTTCGGCCCAGCAAACCAATGCGCTGACCTTCGTCGATCAAACAATTCGCAGAGTCGAGTAAATTTGGGCCGCGAAAGCCAATGGAGAGATCGCTAATCGTTACGAGTGGCATGCTGATTGGTCGTTATGTCTTGGTGTGAATGATGTTGTTCAAAGCCTAACTCTGAAACCTATTCACACGAATCGTCAGGCCGGGCCAGTCGATCAGAAATGCGTGGTCTCAATCAGATTCGTTAGGGATTGCTAAGCTCCGATTCGGGATTCCAACGTCCCAGATTCGGATTTCAACGACGTATCGTATCGGATTAAGCCTTCAATAATCAGCCCGAAACCAACGAACTGCCGTGTCCATTGAGAGGACATTCAATGTACACCAAACGAACGCCGAATCATTGCCATTTAAGGCCAATAAACTCCTTCAGATTTAATTGACACGTTAAAAAACGTGAAAAACCAACTTCGGCAAAAACAGAGGGCATTCTGGCACGTTCCGTGCGAATTGTGGTTTCGTTCCCGTTTCCTAACCTTACCAAGTTCACTTGGAGAACGAAAATGCATCCTAAACCCGAAGCCGAAATTGTTGAGGCGACACTGGTCGAAAAACCAGCCGCAGCTCCTTTCAATCCTGAACCTGAAACTTCAACCAACAGCCTTTTTCAACGACTGCTCAGTCCCCAAAGTCTCAACTGGATGATGGGAAGTGGAGCTGGATTGTTAGTGATTGGTTTTATTGTCTGGCTTTGGTCGGCTGGAGTTTTTGCCAATCCCCTGGTTGGCGCGGTTTGTCTTGGCGCCGGCAACCTGGTTCTATTGGCGGCAGGAATTTGGCTCTACAAAAATACGAACTTCAAACTGGCCGGCAATGGACTAACGCTGCTTGCCTCGCTTCTCCTGCCACTGAATCTCTGGTTCTACGACGCACAAGGTTTGATCGAGCTCGCGGAAGGCGGGCCACTTTGGATTCCCGCACTGGCAATCTCGATTATCTACGCGTTGGTTGCTCGCCTAACACGCAACCCGCTTTCGGCCTACACTTTGGTCGGGGGTGTTGTTCTCACTGGATTGCTATTCCTTGCCGGCCCCAAAGTCGCATTGATTTGGGCCTTGCTTCCAACAGCAACGTTTCTCGCGATTGTTGGCTCGCTTGCAATCCTCGCTGATCGGTGGTTCCAAGAAGAAGACGGCGCGTTTTCGCGAGACCAGTTTGGGCTGGCTTTCTTCCGAGCCGGCCATTTGGCGCTGATGTGCGGTTTGGCTTATCTGCTTGGAGGCCAAGTACTTTCTGGATCGACTGAGTTGATTGCGAATGCAACCGGCAATAACTTGGTCAACGGACTTGAGCTACTACATCAAAAAGTCTGGGCGATCGTACTGCTTTGCGGTGCAGCCGGAACTTACTTTTACTCACACGCAACTCGTCGGATTGGTGCCGGATTTTGGATCATCGGAATATGCGTGCTTGGCTGGGCTGCTTTGATCGGCATCAGCGTTTTCAACATCCCTCTGACTTTCAATCTAATTTGTGCAATCGCAGCGACCACCGTGATTGGTGTCAATCTTTGGGCGAAAACTGTTGGCACCTCAGATTCGAATTTGTCAGCAGCACACTATGCAACGATGGGAGTAACCGCAGTCGGATTGGCACTGGTTGGAATCAGCCAAGGCTTGTTTGAATTGGTGGATAACGAGATCGTTCTTAATCACGGAATGTACGTTGCACATTTGATATTGTCCGCCGCTGCTGTCTGGACTTTACCGGGAATTTGGCAGGCCAGCGATCGACGCACAATGGGGCAGTTGATGGTTGCGACTGGGGCCGGAGCACTGGCGGTAGCAATCATTAGCAGCCTGACGCTTATTCTTCCCGCTGTGGCTATTGGAAATGTTGTTTTGTTGGCTTTGATTGTTCCCATCGCCATCTTGTTAGGTGCAACGGGAGTTCCGCGATCCGAACTGTCAGATCGTTTGACGTTGGTGAGTTTTACGCTGACGATTGTTTGCCTTGGGTTTGGCGTTGCCGCTGCAGTGATCGGACTGGTTCAGGTGGCTTCATGGACTTCAGTCGCAGCAACATTAATGGCCACGACAATCTTCTTTTTCGGAGTCTGGACGTCTGGCAATAAATCTGGCGTGGCACTCGGTTTCGCTTCCGCAGCGACCACGATTTTGCAACTGGTAGTGCTGTATCAGCTAACCGACGCTTACGTTTTGATCGCGATGATCTCCAGCCTTGGGATCGCGAGTCATATCCTGGGCAAATTATGGTCAGTCCGAGAAGCCCAGCCTGATTGGAAAAAGCAACCACTACATCCGTTTTTCCACAATTCGGCAAACTGCTTGGTTTCAACTGCCGTGTTGGGAACGATTCTGTTTGTGCTTTCCAACATTACCACTGGAATCGTGTTGGGGCACTTTGGTTTGATCGCAGCTCAATTTGCTGCAATCGGAATCAGCTACGGATTCACCAAGCACGAGGCGTGGAAGCAAACCTTGAAATTCCTCAGCATTGCACTTCTGGGAACAGCAATCATCGGATTCACGACGCTCAGTGATCTTTCTTTCATGGAAAGAATCGAAGTCGGCACATTGGTTGCTGGATTGACTACACTCGCGGCCGCATACATTGGCTGGTCACGAGAAAACGAAGGTGAGCGAAGCGAATTGGTTACGTTCGGATTTGGAGCTGGAACCATTTTAAGTGTGATGCCGATGTTGCTAGGCTTCGTGGCTTGTCGATTTTTTGCCGGAGAGATGCCGCATGATTTCTGGTACTACTTTCACGAAATCGGAACGCTGGCGGTTGGCCTAGTATTGCTAGGATCAGGTGTGTTGTGCCGCGTTCGAGCAACAACAGTTGGAGGCGCGACATTGGTCGGAGCATTTGTGATCGGCCTTATCAGCCTCATTCAACTACCGGCCGCCATGAACTCGGCAGCTGTAATGATGATGATTGGTGGCGGTGTGTTCTTCACCATCGCAATCGTGCTTAGTTTTTACATGAAACGACAATCCTAACGACAGGAGTGTCTTAAACAACAGGAGTGCATTCGTCAGGAAACGGGTGCAAACACTGTGGGGGCCGGTTTCGCGACCGGCCCTTTTTTGTGTTGAATTACTGGTTGACTAACTCAGCCCGCCCTTTGGAGCCTTCCACGTCAAACAACTTGATTCGCATACCCTCGCGGTTCGCTTTGTTGACTCGAATTTTGATTCGATGACGTCCTTTGGTTATGTCTTTGACGATTTTTTCCGCTCGAAGATTATCCGTCATATCATCCAGCGTAATTCGCAGCCCATTCGAATTCTCAACATGGATTCCGATTGTTCCTTTTGCCGTCACATCAAATTCAAATACAACGTGAGCGCCAGAGATATCACTGACAGGAAGTATCCCATCCACCCGACTGTATCGAACCGATTGGTCATCCATGATCCAGCGCCGAACAAGCGGTTCCGACGAAACCTTAAAAGGTCCTTCTTTTCCAAGTGAAGAAAGGAACGCGATTAAGTCGACAAATTCTGAACGGCTTAATCTGTCAGTCAGTTCTGCAGGCATCAAAGAAGTCGTACTGATCTTCTGCTCTTCAATATCTTCTTCTGCGATCACGATCTCTTTATTATCTGCATCGCGAAGGACAACCTTGCCGTCGGCATCACTCATCAGTTTCCCCGTCACCAGGATGCCATCCATGGTTAAAACACTGGTCGTGTGATAGCCTTCCTTGATTTTGGCACTTGGGTTCAGCATCGAGTCGATGATGTAGTCCTTGGGAGAGCTTGCTCCCAAAGAAATCATGTCTGGACCAACAACTCCTCCTGCACCGCCAATCGCATGGCATTTAATGCAACCAAGCTCGTCTCGCCGATAGACTTGTTCGCCCAGACGGGGATCGCCTTTTTCCTCAACGGTGTTAATCAATTGCTGGATCTCAGCGGCAGACATCTTTTTCTTAACCGGTTTGCCACTAGCTCGTTTTATTAGCGTCGCGAGTGACTGTCCTGCTCTTCCACTGCGTTGCGCAGAGCTAAGAATTGAATCGGCGATTGACGCCGGCAACGGATTGAGACTAATTGCTTCCGCGAGAAACGTTCCCATGTTTCGCCGCTTTAACAAATCATCGACCAACAGTTTTGCTTCCTCGGGTTTGTTCGCTTTGACGGCATCGTCAAAGAAACTAGCGGCAAGAGTCGCCGCCAATTTTGGATTGCGAGAAGCAACTTGAGTAATGCAAGTCCGCCGAACAACGCCAGGCTCTCCAGATTTTGCATAAGATTGGATGGTTGCATTTTGCCCCAGATTCCAAAGCGATCTTGCTGCAGCAGTTTTCAAAGAAAGACTTGTGTTTTCCGCCTGAAACAACTCCAACACTGAATCTTTCATCGAGGCGACTTTCCAAAGTCCCATCAACTCTACAGCGGCAGGCACGTTCAGCATTTTCTTGAGTTCATTCGGATCCACATCGACACGGCGAGGTTTGCGACGAGAAGCGTTGGTCAATGCCCGGATTGCATCCAGTTTTATCGTTTCATTGGCAACTGCAAAATCAAACAGTGATTTCAACTGCGCTGACGAGCCTCGCTCTGCAATCAGGCCAATTAATTTGCGTTGTTGAGTTTCATCCGATTGGGTATTCAGCAATTTCAGCAACGGAGGAACAGTTTCAGGTGCGTTGACGCTTTCCAGGACGCTCAAGAGCTTATTCGGATCTTTGGCAAACGCAAACTCTTCGACTCGACTCAGCCAATGGGCTCGCGTGTCTTTGAAGGCATTCGCGAGCGCAAAATCAATGTACTGATCGGTTTGTTTCTCGCCAACCTCAACAAGTAAGCCAATCTGATCTGGCTCGAATAGACTTCGCCAAGCGTTAATGAACTCAAGTCGAACTTGTGGATGTTCATCACGCGCTAGCGGGGCAATCTTGCTGGCAAACTCTTTGCGGGATTCCGTCTGATTGGAAGCAACTCGCACTGCGGCTGCCCGAACGCGATGGTTCTCAGATTTTAGAAACCGATCAAGACTGTCCGGCGTTGTCTTGCCAATCGCGTCGACCGTCCAGACTCCTTCAAGCTGGTGTCTTGGATTGGCGGAACCGAGAAGCTCCTCGATTTCGGTGCGAAAGGTGTCGTCATACTGAAATCCACCGTCTTCAAAACGTCGCTTGAGTTCAACACGAGACTTCAAACGTGTTAACTGCTCATCTTGCTTCATCATCTCAATCAAGTCCGATAAAGAAGCCGACTCGAAATCGATAGGGGCAACTTTTGGACTACCTTTGACGGAGACTCTCCAGATTCGTCCGTGTTTGTAATCTCGTCGCGCGTCGCGAAAATCGACTTCTCCATGATTGATAATCGGGTTGTACCAGTCCGCAACAAACAACGAGCCATCCGGTCCCATTTTCAAATCAACAGGTCGAAACGCGCGATGACTTGATGAAAGCAAATCCGGCAGCTTTTTCGAAACGTAACCCGATTCGTTTTCAGCCAGCTCAAAACGGTTGACCCTGTTTCCTCGAAAATCATTCGTGACCAACGTTCCCTGCCAGTCGCTTGGGAAATGACCGCTGGAGATGATTTCGAGCCCGCATAGTTTTGGCTGCCCTGGATTCATTCCCTGTAGAACTTTGGAAAAACCAACGGCTGTCGGATAAGCCGAGCCAGGAAAGGCGTAGTTGATCCCATCTCCTCCAGCTCCATCGGTCGCAAAATTTTGCCCCCAGTCATTGAAGATATGCCCCCAAGGATTCACGAGCCCTCGCATACCAACGGTCGCCACAACTTGGTTAGGGTCAAAACGCCAAATCCCAGAACCCATCAACCGCTGAACACCCGTTGGCGTTTCCATGTGGGTGTGGATGTAGATTGACTGGTTGAAGTAGATCGCGGCATCCGGTCCCCAGCGAAAAGTGTGAATAATGTGGTGAGTGTCTTCGGTGCCAAAACCCGACAGTACGACTCGCCGGCGATCCGCTTTGCCGTCGCCATCGGTGTCCTCGAGGTGCAGCATCTCCGTTGAGTTGGCCACATAACATCCGCCGCGTTCATCCGGAAGCACGGCTGTCGGAATCAAGAGATCGTCAGCGAAAACAGTTTTCTTGTCAGCGACACCATCTCCATCGGTGTCCGTCAAAACGACAATTTCGTCGCGAGGTTTGGCTCCGGGTTTGATCTGAGGATAAATGGGACTCGTGGCCACCCAAAGTCGTCCCTTTGAATCAAAGTTCATGTGGATAGGGTTGGCGACCATTGGCTCGGCGGCAAACAAAGAGACTTCCATCCCTTCGGCGATATTGAAAGTTGCTTGCTCCTCGGCTGGTGTGGCGGCTTTGAATGCAAGCTTGACCGGTTTTGGTTCAACCACAGGTTCCGGTAACGGTTGGCCACTGGCTTTTGCAAAAATTCGAGCTTCTGCTTGAGCGATCAAAGCGTCAAACTCGGCGATCTCTTTCGCGTTCTGACCTTGTTCGTGTTTGCGAAATCCTCGTAAGTAAGTTTCGTTCTGCGGGCGATAACGGTGAAAGTAAAGCTCGTTTTTTTCCGCAATCAGTTTACGAAGTTCCGGATCATCAATGACTTGTTGCGAAACCCCCAGCCCTTTCAAAGCTAAATCGGCGAGATCCAAATAAGATCCCGAGTTATACCGAATTGAATCGTATGTTCTTGCGAATTTTTGCCCGGTGCTCCAGGATTCTATTGCTAGGGAATAGAGATCAACAAATTGAATGCTGGAATCGCCGTCAGCCTTGAGAGACTCAACGACGGTTTTGATTTTTGCCGCGTTCGTCTCACGCAACTGGTTAGTCTTCGAAACGTCTGCGTAGACTTTGCCACCAACGCGTGGTTTTGCTTCGGCGGGCGGATGAGAAAACACCACGATCCGGTCAGTGATCTTGTTCAAATCATTCAGCAGTTTTTTCAAGTCTGATTCAAAACTAGATTCTCCGTCGTTCGCCCCATAGCAAACGAAAACGACCGTCGGATTGATCCTTTTTACTTCTTCGATCAACCGCGGATAGCCTTCTTTTGCTCCATTGAAGTACCCTCTGGCAATTGCCGACGGCGTATCACCTGCCCAACCAAGGTTGCGAACTTGAATATTGCGGTCAGGCCAGCACTGAATCAATTTTGACTCAAGAAAGTTATGTTTGATTTGTTGTTCGATGAACTCCGAGCCAATAATTACCACTCGATCGTCTTGCTTTAATTCGAACTCTTGCCCAAGAGCGAAAGCACTTTGGGCAGTTCCCGTCAGGATTAGAAGAACCCAGAGATTAAGTGAGCAGAATGCATAAGCGCTAGTTTGAAAACGAGAAAGCATCTTGGTCCTCGGTGTCTTTTTTTCGATCAGTTAGCTCGGTGTTGAGTTTGCTCTTTGCTAGTCCGAGATTGATTGCACGTGCTCGGTCAAGAACACCTCAAGCTCATCATTGGAAACTTGCTCAATGTCTTTGAAACTCATTCGCAAGACATCGAGGTTTTCTTTCGTCGTGATGCTTGGAGTATCACCAATATCGGCCACGCGACCAACCGTCACGCTGTCTTTGGGCCCTGAAACCTGCAGCCACAATCCGTCCGGCTTTTTAGTTTGAATACTGACCCATGGTTCTTTTTGGTTGGGAACAAAAACGTGGACGACCTGTTTATTGCTCCAGAGAAACTGGCCTTCGGGAGCGACTTTTTGAATCACTTCTTGGAGCACTTCCAGGACTTCAGGTTTCCATTTGATTTTTTGTCCCGGCGTGAAACCCTTACGCATAAAATGCCATTTGGCCCCCATTTTGGCCCAAGGCGTTTCGTTGTCGAGTTCTACTTCTTTTCGGTCCAACTTGTTCTGAAACGAAGCGATGGCATCATCGAGAAACTCCCAGAACCCCGGGATGTCGATTTCGGTCATGTTGTTTACCCGAATTTCAATCTCCTGCCATGAAGCTTTCGTATTGGTGAGCTTCACGCGCGGAGCGTTTCCATAAACGGGAATGTCTTCGAGGTCGTTGGGCCGAAGTAGCGGAATCTGGTCAACCAAGATCTCGCGTTTGAACGTTTTTGGCCGAACACGGAACTTCATTTTCATAAACCAGGGATCACACGTCAGAGCGTGAAAGAACCAGCCTTGGCTTTTCTTGGTGCCGCCGATTTCAGCCGCGTTTCGATCGTCCCAATTCGTTTCGGCGAATCCCTCATTCTGTTGGATGTAGTCAACGACTTTGGCGAGGATCTCGCCATCCCAACGGACAGGTTCACCAGCGCGTCCGACTCGGTCTTGAGTGTGCCATCGACGCCCGTCGGCTTCCCAAGGCATTTTTGCTGCGGCACCGACTTCTTCGATATCCATGTCGCCTTTTTTCCAGCGATCGTCCTTGGCTGGGTCGAAGATCTTTCGTTTTACATACGGTCCCGCATCGAGAACCTCGATCAAAGCCTCCCCTGTCCAACTACGAGGCATTCCGGCTTTGCTTTTGCCTGTCTTGGAAGCGGCGGCTTTGGCTTCTTTGGCGTACTCGACCACCATTTCCGGCGTGCCCTGGACAACGATTTGTCCACCTGCGGCACCGGCTTCGGGGCCAAGGTCGATCACCCAGTCGGCGGCTTTGATGATGTCGAGGTTATGTTCAATCAAGACAACGGAGTTTCCGAGATCTACTAAACGCTGCATCACATCCAAGAGCTTTTGAAGATCTTCAAAGTGCAAACCGGTGGTCGGCTCGTCAAGCAGATACAAAGTTCGCCCAGTGTCTGGCCGAGCAAGCTCAGCCGAAAGCTTAACCCGTTGAGCTTCACCACCCGAAAGCGTCGGAGCACTTTGACCCAGCGTCACATAATCCAGTCCAACGTCGCAAAGCGTTTGCAGGATTCGGCGGATTTTTGGAATGTTGTGAAACAGCTCAACCGCTTCACCACATGACATTTTCAAAACGTCGTCAATGCTCTTGTCGCGATACCGAACGGCCAGCGTTTCCTCGTTGTAGCGTTTGCCTTTACAAGCTTCACACGGCACCCAAACATCGGGAAGGAAGTGCATCTCGATGCAAATTTGCCCGTTACCGAAACACTCTTCACAACGACCACCGGGAACATTGAAACTGAATCGACGCGCGGTGTATCCGCGAATTTTTGAATCGGGAAGGTGAGCAAACAACTCGCGGATTCGATCAAAAGCTCCCGTATAAGTCGCCGGGTTCGAAGACGGCGAATTTCCGAGCGGCGTTTGGTCGACTCGAATAACTTTGTTGATGTACTCGATCCCGCGAATGCCCTTGTGCTGTCCTGGGGTCTGTGTCGATCGATGAAGCCGGCGCGAAAGTGCCTTGAAGAGAATATCGTTAATCAAAGAACTCTTGCCACAACCACTTGGCCCCGTGACGGCCGTCAACGTCTCCAGCGGAAACTTGACTTCGATATCTTTCAGATTGTTATGACGAGCTCCGACCACATCGAGCGTATTGGCCAGGATGAATGATTTTTCAGGTTTCTTGGCTGCCGTCTTTTTCGTCGCCTTCTTTTTGGTGGCTTTTTTCTTGGCTGGTTTGGGCGGATTAGGAGCAAGTGCCGGGCGTCGATTGGACGGAATCGGGATGTTCTTTTTTCCGCTCAAATACGGACCAGTGACGGAAGTCCTTTTCTTGGCAACCTCGCCGGGTTTGCCATGAGCGACAATGTTGCCGCCACCGATTCCAGCCTTGGGGCCAAAGTCACAAATCGCGTCACTGTTCTCGATGACCTCTCGATCATGCTCGACGACGATCATGGTGTTTCCAAGATCACGCAAACGATGAAGTGCGGTCAGCAATTTTTTGTTGTCACGCGGGTGAAGCCCGATCGTCGGCTCATCGAGCACATACAGCACGCCGCAAAGACCACTCCCCAGCTGACTGGCCAGTCGGATTCGTTGAGCCTCTCCGTTAGAAAGCGAAGCAGCCGTTCGATTGATCGTAATATATTCCAGCCCAACGTCGTTCAAGAAATCGACACGACTGATGACTTCACAAACAAGCTCCCCAGCGATCTTTTTCTCGCGCCCATCCAATTTCCACTTTTTCAGCGTTTTCGCGAGCACACTCAATGGCTGCCGACAAAGACCGTCGATCGTTAAATCTCTGAACCGAACGGCGGCCGCATCATCCCGCAGCCGACTACCACCACAGGATCCGCATTCGACTTCGCCGATGAGAACAGACATTCGTTGCCGCAGTGCCGCCGACAATCGCGAGGCTTCTTCCATCGTTGGATAGACGCCTTTGTATTGGAACGAGAATTTAACGTTTCCTTCCGCCACGTCGAACCAACGATCTCCTGTTCCATAAAAGACCATTCGCCGGTGCCGCGCGTCGAGTTGATTGAAAGGAACGTTGATCGGAATTCCGGTTCCTGTCGTCCAAGCCTTCAACATTGATTTGGAAAGTTTCGAATCGAGTTCAGGCCACAGTGAAATCGCACCTTTTTCCAGAGAAAGCTCAGCGTCATTCATGATCGCTGCAGGATTCGCGCCCGTTTGAACCCCAATCCCTTCGCAGTCCTGACACCAACCAAGCTGACTGTTAAACGAGAAATTGTTGGGCGTCAAACGGTCGAAACTTCGGCCACAACCAGAACAAGACAAATGCTGACTGTGGTTGACAGTTTTCCAATGTTCCTCGGGAACTTCATCCTGTGGTTCGGCGACATGCAAGACGCCTTTTCCGATCGACAAAGCAGACTCGACGCTGTCTGCGATTCTTGATCGGGATTTCTTTTGCACCACGATTCGGTCGACCACGATTTCAACCGAATGTCGAGAGCGCCGGTTGATTACCGGGACTTCGTCCAAGCCATATGTCACGTTGTCGATACGAACTCGAATAAAACCGTTCGTCCGAATCTCTTCCCAGAGTTGTTCATAAGTCTGATTTGTGTCGAGTGAAATCGGAGCCAACAAAAGCAAACGCGTGCCTTCGTCGTAATCCAAAATCTTGTCGACTACATCATCACTCGTTTGCGTTCCGACTTCGCAATCGCAGTCCGGACAATGAGGCGTTCCCAAACGCGCCATCAGGATTCGAAGGTAATCGTAAACTTCGGTGACGGTACCAACGGTTGATCGAGGCGTTGAACCAAGGTTTTTCTGCTCGATCGCGATTGCCGGCGAAAGTCCTTCGATGTTTTCGACTTTTGGTTTTTCCAACTGGTTCACGAACTGGCGTGCGTAGGAACTCAGACTCTCCACGTACCGACGTTGGCCTTCGGCGTAGATCGTGTCCATCGCCATTGAGCTTTTACCGCTGCCACTTGGACCAGAGAACACCGTCATTTTGTCGCGCTCAATATCAATGTCGACCGATCGCAAACTATGCTGCTCGGCTCCACGGACTTTGATGTGTTTGGCTTGGACAGGACCGGTTTTCTTTTTGGCTGCTGGTTTGACCAAAACAGGTTTTTCGGCCAACGCTTTTTTGAGCGCCTTGCCCGTATAGGACTCTTCGCAATTGGCGACATCCTCTGGTGTTCCAGCAACAACAACCGTGCCGCCACCCTTTCCGCCTTCGGGGCCGATATCAATAATCCAATCGGCTGTCTTGATCACGTCGAGGTTATGCTCAACGACCAGAACGGTATTACCGGCCTCGACAAAGTTCTGCAGGACACCCAACAACATCGAGATGTCGGCAAAGTGCAAACCGGTGGTCGGCTCATCCAACAGATAAAGTGTTTTCCCGGTGCTACGTTTGACGAGTTCGCGGGCAAGCTTGATTCGTTGAGCTTCACCACCTGACAATGTCGGTGATGGTTGCCCAATTTTCAGATAGTCCAGACCGACCGCGTGCAAAGTTTGGAGCTTGTTGTAGATCTTGGGAATGTTCTCAAAGAAGCCCAGCGCCTCCTGGATGTCCATTTCAAGCACGTCCGAAATTGATTTTTCGCGATACTTGATTTGCAATGTTTCCCGGTTGAAACGACGTCCTTCGCAAACCGGGCACGTAACCCAAACGTCGGCCAGGAAATCCATTTCAAGTTTATTGGAACCGTTTCCTTCGCAGGCTTCGCAGCGACCACCTTTAACGTTGAAACTAAATCGCCCAGGTGCGTAGCCACGAGTTTTTGCTTCGGGTAACTGTGTGTAAAGTTTTCGAATCTCGTCGAAGAGTTTAATGTAGGTCCCAGGGTTGGAACGCGGGGTACGTCCGATGGGAGACTGATCGATGGCGATCATTTTGTCCATCAACTCAACGCCCTGAAGTTCATCAAACTCGCCGGCTTCGCTAATTCCGCCGTTGAGAATTTCTCGCAGCTCTTCTTTGACGATGTCGTTGATCAGCGAACTTTTACCGCTTCCACTAACCCCAGTAACACAAACGAATCTCCCCAGCGGAATTTGAACGTCGACGTCTTTGAGGTTGTTGTGCCGGGCGCCTTTGATATGGAAAACACGGGATGGGTCAAACTCTCTTCGCGTTTCAGGAACATCAATTTTGAGAGCGCCGGAGAGGTACTGCGCAGTCAGGCTTTTCTTTGACTTGATAATCTCAGCAGGATGACCTTCCACGACGACTTCGCCACCACGAACACCTGGACCCGGACCAAAATCAATCAGGTAGTCGGCCGCACGCATGGTGTCTTCGTCATGCTCAACAACCACGACTGTGTTGCCGAGATCACGAAGATGTTGCAGCGTGTTCACGAGTCGGTCGTTGTCGCGTGAGTGCAATCCGATGGATGGCTCGTCAAGAATATAGAGGACACCCACCAAGCCCGCGCCGATTTGGCCGGCCAAGCGAATTCGCTGGCTTTCTCCACCCGAAAGCGTCGGAGCCGTTCGGTTGAGCATCAAGTAATCAAGCCCAACGTTCAACAAGAATCCAAGCCGGTTTCGGATCTCCTTAAGTGGTTCCACCGCGATAAACTGCCGCGTGCCATCCAGGTCCAATCCTGAAAAGAACTCATGTGCATCGGCGATAGATAAATCGCAAACCTCAGGTAAAGAGAGACGCGGGGATTCTTTGAATTTTTTGCTTGATGTGATCAAGCGAAAATGCCGGGCCTGTTGGTTCAGCCGATCGCCTTCGCATTCAATACAGTGAATTTCCGCCATGTACTGTTCAAGTTTTCGGATGCGTCCTGCGCCCGTTGTGTTTCGGTATTTTTCATCCAACTCAGAAACGACGCCGTCGAACTTACCGCCGTACTTCATCGGCGAGTTGCCACCCTTCCAGGTGTAAGTAACGTGGAGATCGTCCGTGCCGTACAGCCAGAAATCCTGTTGTTCTTCGGTGAGATCCTCCCAAGCCGTCTCCAACATCGTTCCGGCTTCGAGTTCGTATTCCCGCTCCAACGTATCGGCGACGCCTTGATAGATATGACGTTTCCAGCGACCAAGGTCTTTCCATTTTCCAAGCAGTTCGAAACAGCCTTGTTGGAACGATTTCTGAGGATGAGGAACAAGCAAGTCGCGATCAAACGTAAACACGTCGCCCATTCCGTCACAGCTAGGACACATACCCTGCGGGCTATTGAAGCTGAACATTTGAGGCGTGGGCGCTGAAAAACTGATCCCACACGATGCACATGCGTAGTCGGCGGAGTAGACCCGATCGCTATCGTTGGTCGTTTTTTTGGCTTTGGTTTTCTTGCGGCGTGATTTGGTTGGTTTGGCGGAACCACTCTCGTCTGAAGGCGCGTCTGGGGCCGAGGGCTTTTCTTCGTCTTCCGTTTCAATCGCGATAATTAGCGTGCCCTTGCCGATTTTAAGCGCGGACTCAACAGTTTCAGCAAGCCGCGATCGCATTCCGGATTTGGCGGTCAAGCGATCAACCACGACTTCGATATGGTGACGGCGTGTTCGGTCGAGGTTGATCTCGGAGGTAAGTGAGACGATTTCGCCATCGACTCGTGCGCGAACAAATCCCTTTTTAAGCAAGTCAACAAACAAGTCGCGGTGCTCGCCCTTTTGAGCCCGCACCAATGGAGCCAAAACCGCATACTTGGTTCCAGACTTGATCTGCATAATGCTGCCGATGATTTGGTCGCGAGTCTGAGCCGTAATCGGCTGATCGCATTTTGGGCAGTAGCCCTGCCCCACCCGCGCGTAGAGGACGCGGAGAAAGTCATAAATCTCAGTGATCGTGCCGACAGTACTTCGCGGGTTGTTTCCGGAAGATTTCTGTGAGATGGAAATCGACGGGCTCAACCCTGAAATCAAATCGACATCGGGTTTTGGCATTTGGCCAAGAAATTGGCGCGCAAAACTGGACAGGCTTTCTACGTATCGCCGTTGGCCTTCTGCAAAAACAGTGTCAAACGCAAACGAGCTTTTGCCGCTGCCGCTGACACCAGTCAAACAAATGAGTTGGTTACGAGGAAGTACAAGATTTACGTCGCGAAGGTTATGCTCTCGCGCACCTTTTACGACAATATCCGAAGCTGGCATGTGGGTAATCTAGTCCAGTTGGTCGTTCAATTCGAACCAAACATTGTAAGGCGAACTTCGAATATCCCCAACCGCGCTAAAAGACGAATTGACCCGTTTCACGGTGAAAGACAGCAAGCAATTTCAAGAAAGCGATTTATTTGGGATTTAGGATGAATCAAATCTTCACAATCTCGAAACGACCATCATTGCCAGTAGGTGAAGCGCCGAACAATGTGCTGAAGTCCATTGCGCCGGACATTGCCGTTGGGGCGTGAATTGGCGAAAAAAAACTCCTGTCGTCGTTGCCGAAGACAGGAGCTTAAATTTGTGAAGAACTAAATTCAGGAACGTTACTAGTTGCCGAACGGGTCGTCTGACGAGTCTGTTGATCCAGCGTCGGTCGACTCCGATCCAAATGGATCGGCACCTACGGTATCAGAACCAAATGGATCCGCTGCAGCAGGTGTTTCTGTCTCTGCAGGAGTATCTGTCTCTGCAGGTGTATCAACCACGGCTGGAACTTCAGTTTCAACTGGAGCATCGGAGGCAAATGGATCGCTCGAAGCTTGATCAGTTGCCGTGTCAGCAGCTGACGCGTCTGAGGCAAACGGATCACTTGAGCCTTCTTCAGTCGTCGTTTCAGCAGGGGCATCCGCTGTCCCAGAAGCATCAAAACTAAACGGATCGCTTGAACCGCCTTCGGCTGGCTCGGCTGGTACAGCGGTTGGTGTTTCCGTCATTTCTGGTTGACTTCCGAAGGCTGGCTGCGAATCTACGACGGCTGGCTCGGCTCCAAAGACTGGTTGGGTATCCGTTGCGACAGGCTCCGCACCAAAAGCAGGCTGCGAATCTGAAACTACTGCCTCGGAAGCAATTGGAGCTGAACCGAAAGCTGGCTGGGCATCTGTTTTTTCCGGTTGGTCAAATACAGGAGCAGAACCCTCTGCAACATCCTCACTCGCAAATGCAGGTGTCTCTTCGGTCACGACTTCGCTCGGCTTAACCGAATCAACAACCGAATCAACTACCGTTGGTGCGGCAATTTCTTCTGTCGCTTCAAATACGGACTTGCTCGGTTCAACGGTCGTCGCAGCTGGGGCAGGAGTGAAATCAGCAACTGGCTCTGCAATGGTCGGGGTCGTCGGAGCCACCGCGGTATCCGCCATTGGAACCAAATCACCCAGTGGGGCTGGAGTCGTCATCGGGACTGGTTCACCAATCGTTGAAGACTGAGGAAAAGTCGACTGGGGAGAACTGACAATCATTCCATTGTTTTCACAGCCTTGGCAACAAGGAGTGGCAATCGGCTGAGAGTAGACTGGCTGAGAAACGAAAGTTTGCTGGATCGGCTGTTGAACGATCGGCTGTGGAAAAAACGTTTGGTCAGCAACCGTTTGTGTTGCAATTGGCTGAGAAAATACCGGCTGAGAAATAACCGGAGCCGAAACGATCGGTTGTGACAAAACAATTTCGCTTGGCTGAACCATAACAGGCGAGAGAATCTCTCCTTCTGCCACTTGGTTGTTAGAACCCGTTGAGTAGCCAGCGATGGTCTCGCGACGGATCTTTTCAAGCTTCAAACGAGCACCTCCCTGAATTCGCTCAAGCGAACGGGAAACTAAACTTGATCGTCTCTTATTCTTGGAAGCTTCAATCATTGCGCCCTGGCGAAAATCCGACTCCGCAGAATAACTATCCCCAGAAGCCATGCGAGCAAGGCCGCGGAAATAGTAAGCACGAACGTCGTTGTGGTCACTTCCGATCGCTGCATCAAATGATGAAATCGAATTTTGGTACTGGCCCCGAAAGTATTGATGAACACCATCACCATAGGCGTCGTCGAGCCTAGCTTGAGCACTTAGTTGACAGACCGCTAAGAGACATAGGGCCGAGGTCAAAACAAAAACCTTCTTGATCATTCCATCACCTTGGGGTTGTTGTGCGAACGAATTAGAAATTCGTGAATTAGTAATCAGTGTTTTCCGTGTGGAAGCAGTTTGGAAAACCAGCGGCAAAATTGTGTCAGAATTGACTTGGCAGCAAATTGATTTTGAGCGAAATCTCCGCCCAACCGGACGTCAATATACTGGTGAATTCTCGGGTCAACAAGCAACCAGATTCATGGAATCTCAAATGATGCTACGGCTTTTTTGAGGGGCCGATGTCGGCGTTGCAAATTTCGCTGAATCGTTCGCCTTTGCAGGCTGTTTCTCAATGGGGAATGGTTGGTCGCAAACCCAACACGAATACC
>CAZQQR010000079.1:16295-18526 GCA_964595515.1 uncultured Pirellulaceae bacterium | reverse complement strand
CGTCCTGAAATCCAATCCGCGATCATCAACCCTTTCGCCGTCAAGCCAATCTTTGATCCGGTCTCCCAAACCAAATCATTGGCAATCAATTCTTCTCCAAAACTCCCCAAGACTGATTCAACATCGAATCCCGTCCGTGCTTTAAAATCAATCCTGCCAACCCCGTCGTTCACTCTTAACCCAATCGCCAAACGTTCGCGGGCTGCCATTTCTGGGGCCAAATGTTCTCGATCGACAACCGGGGTTTCTCCGTTTTCGACTTGTTTGATATAGGTCGTCGGACTTTGATGATTGGTTTCTCGAACACCTTCGACAAAACGAGAAGCTCCGGGTCCGAACGCGAAATAGGGATCGCCAATCCAATAAACAAGGTTGTGCCGACACCGGTGATCCACTTTTGCAAAACTGGAGACTTCGTATTGCTCAAATCCGTCCGCCCCAAGCTCTTGAATTGCAAGCTGGTACATTTCCGCTCGCAGATCCTCGTCGGCTTCCACCAACTCCCCACTGGCAAGCCGATTCCAATACCTCGTTCCTTTTTCAAACGTCAACTCATACGTCGAAACATGATCGGGGCTCAACGAGAGTGCATCGTCCAGATCTGATTTCCATTGACCCAAAGTCTCGTTGGGAGCAGCGAAAATTAAATCGATCGACACACTCTTAAAAAATCGCTTCGCCAACTCAACAGAACGAGCAACTTCTTCTGGGTGATGTGTTCGCTCTAAAGCCTTCAGTTTTCCAAGGTTGAGTGATTGCACCCCGAGGCTGACACGATTTACTCCCAACGCAACCAGCGACTCCGCTTTCTCGATAGTCAAATCGTTAGGATTACACTCAGCGGTCACCTCGGCATCGCCCGCCAAAAAAAACTTTGATGAAACAATCTCACCTAATCGGACCAAGTGCTCTGGCGAAAGATGACTCGGGGTCCCCCCTCCCAAAAACAACGTATCCAACTCATACAAATTAGTTGGACGGCGGCCAGAATCTGAGTCCGAGCAATCAGCCCAACCGACCTCCGTTTCGATCGCGCTCAAATAACGATCAACAAGATAATCACGGTTCGCGACGAGCGAAAAATTGCAGTAGCCACAACGATGACGACAGAACGGAACATGAAAATAGGCAGAGCGCGGGGGAGACACTGTTTCCGTATTGCTCATACCACTCAAACGTTTGACTTACGAAACCCAAACTTTTAGTCGGCCACCCAGCATTTCCGGCAGCCGTTTCTTCACAATCTTTTCAGCTTGATGGCGGTTGTAACGCGTGCTGAAATGCCCAGCGATGATCAGTTCATTGTCAAATTCATCTTTGCGAGCGACAAAATCATCCAGATGCATGTGGCCGTTCTTATGAATCAACTCTTTACGGTGATCGTCGGCGACAAACGTCATTTCGGTGATCAAGATTTTCGTCTCGTAGAAAATCGGATTGTCATCCAATCCCTTCGGGGAAGTATCACCCGTGTAGCCAACCAAAGGAAGTCGCTGCTCGTGCGTGATTTCCGTTCCTGATTCCCGAAGATCACGAATTTGCTCTCCGGTTAACTCAAGGTATTCCGTTTTAAGTTTCTTTCGTCGCTCAGAAATCACAAACCCAACACTCGGGACCGTGTGTTTGGTCTTCTGAACATTGAGAAGCAATTCTCGCGACAACTCAATTTCGTCACCGCCTTGTACGCCGATCAAATCACATGGCATCCGACCGCGGTCCAACCGCTCAAACGAAGACAACATTTTCCGAACGTTATCAACGGCATAGGCGGGAAGATAAATGGTCGGCTTGGCCATTTTCATTAACCGCCGCCGAGCAATATACAGCGGCAGGGCAGCGATATGATCAAGGTGACAATGGGAGATTAACCAAGTCGGTGTTCCCATAAAGTCCCATGGATGAGCACCAAGATCGAAACCAAGTTTCAATTCAGGGATTCGCCAGTAGGACTGCACCGCCGCGCGCGACCAGCCTTCGACGGTGTAGCCATCGTGTTTGATCGTTTGAAGGGGTGCGTTTTTAAGCATTGGTTCGCGAAGTGATTTTTGAAAACGTAGTTGACAGAGTGACGTAGTTTAGTGCGAGTTTGAAACGAGTGGGTTCACGAAAAAAGTCATCGTGACGGCGGTTGTTGGAACTGCCGTCCCTCCGGGACTCTGGGAATTTGGTCCTGCTACCCGGCACTGAAGTGCCGGGCTATGAACTGCCGTTCCTCCGGAACTAAAATGCAG
>CAZQQR010000079.1:14302-16195 GCA_964595515.1 uncultured Pirellulaceae bacterium | reverse complement strand
GCTTCCTTGTCATCCAAAACTTCAACCGCTGCAAACGTTTTGCCTTCAAGCATCGCCAGGCTCGCGCCTCCCCCTGTGCTGACATGAGTGACTGAATCCTCAAACCCAAGCTGTGCGACCGCGGCGGCACTGTCTCCACCGCCAATGATGCTGGTGGAATCTCCATCTGCGATGGCTTGAGCGACCGCTTTGGTTCCCTCGTCGAACGGCGGCATTTCGAAAACACCCATCGGCCCATTCCAAACAACGGTTTTAGCTTCTTTGATAACCGCTGCGAATTTTTTGGCTGACTCTGGTCCGATATCCAGCCCCTCGAACTCATCTGCGATTTCGCCAGCAGCAACGACTTGCTTATTACAGTCGCTATTGAAATCGTCACCGCAATGAGTGTCGACAGGAAGCAACAATTTCTCGCCGGCTTTCTCGATTAGCTCTTTGGCCAATTCTACTTTGTCGGGTTCAACCAAGCTCTTGCCGACCTTGCCGCCTTGGGCAAGCGAAAACGTGTAGGCCATCGCGCCGCCAATAATGATTGAATCACAAACACCGATCAAATTTTCGATGACTTTGATTTTGTCCGAGACTTTTGCTCCGCCAAGAATCGCCACGAATGGACGCTTGGGGTTTGAGATTACTTCGCTCAGGTACTTAATCTCTTTTTCAACTAGCGAACCAACGACTTTGGGTTTGCCGCCCATCGCAAGGGCAACACCGTACATCGAAGCATGCTCGCGATGGCAAGTCCCGAACGCGTTGTTGCAATAGATATCGGCAAACGCCGCCAATTGAGCCGAGAACGCATCGTCACCAGATTTTTCGCGAGCGTCAAATCTCAGGTTTTCAAGAAGTACGATTCCGCCGTCTTCAAGAGCATCAACTTTTTCAGCTGCGTCAGGACCCACGGTGTCTTTCGCGAAAGCGACTGGTTTCCCAAGGATTTCAGCCAACCGTTTGGCAGCTGGTTCAAGACTGTACTTTGAATTTACTTCACCCTTGGGACGGCCAAGGTGACTCGCAAGAATTAGACGTCCACCACGATCAATCACCGACTTGATACTCGGCAAAGCCATTTCAATTCTTCGATCGTCCGTGATGTTCAATCCGTCATCAAGCGGAACATTAAAGTCGACACGCATGAAGACTTTTTTACCTGAAACATCGACATCGCTGATCGTCAATTTGGCCATGGATTTACTCGCCTCAAGCTCTTTAAAAGTAACGTTGATTGAGCCAACAATGTAATCGCCGATTCGAATCGGAGAAAGGGCCGAACGCAGCCCCGTTTTGAATGGCTTAAAGAATCCCAGTAGCCGAACCTAGCGGAATGCGTCGTGACCCTCCGCGCAGCAAAAAAGCCAATCCGCTGGAAAGGATTGGCTTAGGGTTAGCTTAAAGGCTTCGGCTCAAGATTCGGGTGAAGGTTTCGGTTAACCTAGTTTTCTATGAACCACGCGACGGAGCTCGCTTCGGCAATCGATTCCTACGAAGCCTGGCCTTCTTTTGGCTTCACTCGTTTTTGGATATCTGTTTCGATATTGCCAAAGACTTCTTCATGACGCTGAACCGAAACATGCAAAGCGTGCAACAGACGCTTGGCAGTAAAGAAGTTCAAAATGATTCTCTGAGAGATATCGACTGGTTTGTCATTGGTTCCCATCGGCTGGGCGTTCATCCCAAAATCTACAATCAACTCTTCCGGCGATCCTGTCACGCGGCAGAAGTTCGCATAAGAACTAACCGTATTGGAATCGTCGACGGTTATGGGACGTGGTTGTTGCTTTTGCTCTTCTTTAGCCATGAGAATTCCTCGATTAATTTCAATTTGGTTGAGCCCTTAACATGCAGCAATCGCCAACACGCGTCAAGCCAAATCTTGTTTGGGCAAGATAGTGA
>CAZQQR010000079.1:11271-14202 GCA_964595515.1 uncultured Pirellulaceae bacterium | reverse complement strand
CGAAGCCATTTGCTGGTGAAGCCCCGGATTGTCACGATCGACCATTCGCCAACGATCCCATGTCGCCGTTGCCCGAGAAATCAGTCGCTCACGTTTCTCGCTATTGGATTTCGCCGTTTTAGCCTGTGCCACATACTGGGACCAAAGCCATTGATAGCGCTGGCGAAACGCGTTCAGGTCAATCGCGTCAGGCAAGTAAGGAATCTCCAGCTTTAACGCTTGCTCCTCTAGCTCAATTGCTTTTTCCCGATCGCCAGCCTGAAGTGCGAGCCGCGCCGCTGCAGCGATAAAACCAGGCGAACTACCAATACCTTTTTCTTCCAACAAACGAATTATCTCGCCGTACTGCTCCCACGCCAATTTCGCTTGACCGCTGGCCCACAACGATTGAGCATAAGCGAATCGTTTGATCATCGGCGTCTGATCATCCATTTCCTCAATTTTCAACAGCTCTCGAATTCGAGCGTACACTTTTTGCTTTAACTCGTCGTTGCAGTACGGACCGATGACCTCTCCCAAATGCATCATCAAGGCTGACGACGCACCTTCATTCAATTTTTTGAATTGACGGGTCATCATTTTATGACATCTCTTTTCATCCCTGGCTTTGCAGTATTCGATCACATTCTTGGTCAAAATCGGTAGCAGTTGTTTATCCTCAAGCGATTCATCCCATTCGAAAATCGCATTCGCCACTTTCTTTTGATCCTCTGGCGTGCCCGCGTAGTTCATCGCAACCATCAAAGCAATTCCGCGCCAGCGAGGTTGCTTATTTAGCTTGATAAAATCATCGACCATCGCACCGTTCTGTCGAAAGGTCGTCAACGCCAACGCGAGCGGAGAATTTGGATAAGTTTTGGAGAAGTGATCAAACCTTTCTTTTTCGCTGGTGTATGCACTGGCATTGAACGTTCCAAGATGCCCCACCAATCCTCGGGCTTTTTCAATCGACTTCCAAAGCATCCCCTTCTGGCCGCGCCAACGAAAGAAGTTGTACAACGGCGAATCTTCAAATTCGCCAAACGAGTCGCGAGTATTCGTCATGCCACCCGTGCAAGATCCGAACAACGCAACGTCGCCTTTGCTGGCCATCAAATCGTGCTTTCGCATCAACTCAAGAGCTTGTTCAAGGTTCTCACGATTGGCGGGATTCTGCTGCGGCCAACGTCGATATTTGTAGTCTTGCTGATATGCCAACGCCAAATGTTTCCGCAAACGAACCGCCTCAACAACATTTTCTTTCGTCGTGTTATCCCGAAGCTCTCTCAACTTCGTCTGTGCGTCGACGTTTTCGTCAAAGGAAACTCCCGGAACGAGTGATTCCAATTTCTCAAGATAGTACTGGGGCTTTTTGATCGGCATATCAAACACGACCATCGGCTCAACGTCGACAGAAAACGTTTTGTCGTCAGGAGTGATGCTGCGAACCTTAAAACTCGCGCGTCCGATCTCTTTTCCGTCGGCTCCAGTCCACTTCAGTGTGATTTTTCCTTTTTCGCTGTAGTCAAAATCAAGCGTTAGTTGAGTCTCGGGAGTCTGTGTCTCGGCGGTCCCATGGGTCTCGTCTCCTCTGACAAATTTTCGCTGAAGCACACGACCTTTGTAATCAACTTTGACCAACAAATAGTCATCCGTTTTCGTCGTTTCATCTTCGGCTTTCTCAGCAACCTTCGCCAAAGTCAACTTCACCGTAAAAGTGTCGGTATCCTTCGAGACCAACTGTACATCCATGTCTCGAACCAGAGACTCGACATCGCTGATCAAATGTGGCACTAGCGAACGAAGCCGCGACAGATGCAAACTCGTCGCGTCTCGACGAGCGACAATCCCTAGTTCATCGTAAACATGCATCAAGTGTTTGCCATCACAAACCAATTTTTCAGTCAGGTACATTTCAGAAGTATTCGTTTTGGAAAACTGGTCATTGGGACCAACCAGTAATTCACTGTCGCCGAACGAAATTGCAATCGGCTCGAACTCTGAACGAGCTAATTCAATGAGGGACTTGGATTGTTCATCGATCTGACCCTTCGTTTTTAAAGCCCCATAGTGATCGACCACTTCCTGAGCCATGTCGATTTGGCTACTGTACAATCCGCGAGTGTAGCGAGTCAGGTCGTATGACCACGGGTACTGAGGATGCGCCTGGATCCTTGGCATTTGCCAACTCAACTGGTTGCCCGGAACATACCCCCAAGTCGAATAGCCCCAGAATTTTTCCATCGGCTCAAGTACACCACCGACGTGCGCAACACGAGAAAGCGCCAACCTAATTGCTTTCTTCTCTGCCGAAACTTTCTTGTCAATTCCGTTGGAACTTTCCGATTTCTCAAGCTCGACCAATCGTTGTGAAAGCAGGTCAGCCGCGAGAACGGAGACCATACCTGGTTGAGTTGAAATCGGTTGTCTGGCGACTGAGAAAAAATCTCTTGGAACCACCTGCCCAGACTGATTCGAATCGGGCAAGTTCATTGGCAGAAGAGCGAAAAGCTCTTCGTTTCCGACCTCCAGTGAGACATCCTCTGGATCAAAAAACGGCAGCGCGCTGGCAGCCCTCAATTGGGGTTTAGCTCTGGAAATTGAGTCTCTGAAAGGGACCAACTCGTCGAGATCACTAACACGAACCAATTGATCAACTGATCGCTGAAAAAAGTCAAACCTTGAAAAACGGCGTTGGCCTGCCTGCCGCGTTGTGTCGTATCCGTACTGTTCATTTTGCTGTTGAACGTCTCGATGAATTCTTGAACGCCGCGATTCCATGGCAAGACGAAAAGACTGTGCAAGTTTCGGCCCAAATTCGTTTTGAATCCTGGAGTAGGGCCGAATCCCTTTCCAATTTTTTCCGCTGTTCGGCACCGAGATTGTTTGGGCCATCCGGTTCCAACCTCCAAATCCTCCTCCGCCCATTCCCATTCCACCCATTCCCATTCC
>CAZQQR010000079.1:8121-11171 GCA_964595515.1 uncultured Pirellulaceae bacterium | reverse complement strand
CCCATTCCCATTCCACCCATTCCCATTCCGCCAAATCGTCCACTGATATCTAAACCAGGCCCACTCATTGGTCCTGCAAGCCCAGGCAATCCGACATCCAACCATACCGAATCTCGGACTCCATCCGTATCTTCCCACTCAACCGACTGCATCGGCATGTACATATCATCGGCCTCACCGAAGTCTTCAAACCAAGCATTAACCTCAGCGTCGACTTCAGCAAAGTGCAGGTCGGAGAGCAAACTATGACCTCGCAACCGTCTCAATCCCTGCATCGACGTTGAAGGAAATAGCTGACTCCTAAATCGATTAGGACTCAAAGCCTTCTCAATTTCAAAAACCCTGGGTTGCTTCTTCTTGCGCTGAGCGCTTGTACCGGTCATTGGATTGATCCATTGATTCACGGAGTCTTTCTCACCTGACGCCAGCAAAAACCAAAGCGTGACATAGCGGGACAGCGAAGGTCCGTCTGGCTTGGGTAGTTCCGCCAACCGATTCAACCCGTTTCGAGAATCATCGGTACTTGGCGACGACACGTAAAACGGTGCGTTCAAACGAACTTGAATGTTGTCGACGATCTCCTTCACGGTTTTGGGGTTCGTCGTGACTTTTGTTTGACTATCCTCGCTTTGAAAATCCCACCCCCAGTAACCCCATTGATTGCTGGCGAGAGGTTCATTAACGACCTCAATCGTTTTCGGCGCATCATATTTTGCCCAATGATCCTTTCGGCCTCGTTCGACTTTGTACTCTTGGTACATGGCATCGTCTTCCAACACGATCAAACTCGTAAACGGCGTAACGACATAGAAATCGCGTGAAAGCGAAATGATTTCCTGTTTCGCATCCATGTTCGATTTAAGCAACTCATCGATATGACGTTTCGCCCACAATCTAGGAATGAAGTCTCCGTTTTCTTTTGCTTTCGCGACATCGACTGTTTTAGAAAATGGCCGACCATTCACACGCCCGGTAAAACGAATTTTGGATGGATACTGTTTTTTGCACATCGCGGTTACAGTCAATGTTTCACCCGCAGCAATCACATTACTGTTTGGGTAAGCGATCGCGTCGATGGATCGGCCGGACGCGTCCAACAACTCTGCTTTGACACGGGTCATCCGAGAAGTATTCATTGAGGCGAGTAAATCAAACACACGCCAATCAATGTCTTCATTTGGGTTGATCGTGGCGAAGGTTCCGCCGGTTCGATCTGCAGCTTGTTTCAAAAACAGTGCGTCGACCTTCTTCCCAACTCCCACACCAACGAATTTACACTTCCCAGGCAACATCTCGATCAATTCGTCGGAGTTACTGATTCCGTCCGTCGCGACGCCGTCTCCCAAATAGACAACGTGGGGGTTTGGCATTTTGTGTTGGCGAATCGCTTTCTTGACAGCTTCAAAACCTGCTTGAACATTGGTCGCTCCGATCAAACGCAAAGTTTCTCGGCCGAATAGTCTATCCAAAGATTTATCGCGGACGTTTAGCGGTGACTTCGCGAGCGCACGCGCCATGGTGTTCAAGTCGATCACAAAAACTGAATCGTCGTCATCCGCTTCTGCTACCAATCGTTTCAAAATGTGATGCTGGGCTCGAACATCGATCCGCGATCGAGAAGCCGACACATCATTAAGAACAACCCACTGGCGTGGTTGAGGTTTGTGCATCGCCCGTCCAAGGTTGGGCGAGAAATTCGCTTGGATATACTTAACTCCCTCACGTTCACAGACTGCCACACCGACTTTGTCTGGCTCAATTCCACGCTCGATTTTCGGAAGCAAGCTCAGCAGAAAATCTTGGTCAGGTTTGACTTTGTCTGCAGAATATTTGAGCACCAAATCGTCGCCCTCCGTGGTGACTTGCATCTCGTGTGTGCTCGACTGAGGCGAAAATTTTGTTGCGCCGTCTTTGATATGAACTTTTAGCGTCAGCTTGCCGGCCTCGTCACTGGTGTGATCCATTGGGAACCAATATTTCGCCGAGCCATATAGTTCCTCAAGGTTTTGTGTGTAACTGAGAAAGATTCGTTTCTCGTGACGGCCTTCCAGCGGAAAGATTCGCATTTTGAACATGTTGCCTTCCATCATTTCCAACAACGCAGGATCACGCCGTTGGTGAAGGATGTCCGTATAAATCTGCTGCCCACGTTCACGAGTAACCATCCCGCCTTCATTCAGTTCCCCGAACACGTACATGGCGAGCCTGGATACCGACGCGTCTGGTGGAAGCGGAAAATAGAATGTGCCTTCGGTGTTCCACGGATAGTGATTAAAGAAAGTCTGGTCGATTGTCGTTCGAGCGACGCCATTTTCGATATAGACGTCGACGTTGTATTGGCGAAGCGACAATCTTCCTTTTTGACCATTGGGATCGACGGCGATCAAACCGTTTTCTTGGTTGGTTTTCTCAACAAGACGTTTGGGCTGCTTTAGCGCTTCTTTGGCCCAATTAACGAGATGCGAAATTCGTTTGGCAGGCCTTCGAATAGGCTTTCCAGTTCCTGACAAAACTCCCTGTTGGCCAGGCCCAAGTTCAATGGCTCCTGATTTTGACTCAAGCGTAACTCGCCCCTGAGCCACGGCTGTTTTGGTGTCGCCGCCGACTGAAATATTGAATCGAGTCCCCGTCGCGAGAGCGCGCCCCTCTGGTGTCTTCACCACAAAGGGAGAATCCGATTTTGCAACGATCAAATACAACTCTCCCTTGCTTAATCGAACCTGCCGTTTTCCTTCGACCGAATAAACGGTTCCAGGTTTCGAGATGACAATCGTTCCGTCGACCAGTTTGTCTTTCTGAACGGATTCGACACCAAATCGAATTGGGTTCACAAGTTCTTCCTTCAGCATCGTGGCCTCGATGTCTTTGGCTACGATTTCAATTTCGCCGCCAGTACCATTTTTGGCGACGCCTCCCGAGCCGATGATCCCGCTTTGCCACAGCACCATCCCGCTGATCGCCAACACAAAACAAGCAGCGATCCCGGCAAGCCAATTCAACATCACCGGCATCGAATTGGTTGTTTGGAACGGAGCATTTTCGATTCGCGA
>CAZQQR010000079.1:0-8021 GCA_964595515.1 uncultured Pirellulaceae bacterium | reverse complement strand
AAATGGCCTGCGTCGATTATCGAGCGTGCTGGACTAGAAAGCCGGGCCATACCTTCGTCCAACCACATCGCTTGAATGTAAAACTCCAAAGCGGTTTCATCGCCAGCAATTAAATGCTCAAGCTCCTCAACCTGCGGTGGAGTGATCGTTTGGTCACAAACGGCATCCACAAGCTCTCGCAGCCGATCAGAAATAGGTGATTCGTTGTTCATGAGTTGTTTTCCAATGACATGCTTCGATTAACGCAATCAGAAAGAACGGCTCGGGTCCGGGAAAGAGCTTTGTAAATCGCTTGGATCGTCCGACCTGATTTCTTGGCGACGCTTTCAACCGAGGCATCCAGGTCGTATCTCAAATTCAAAAGTTCTTGATCAGATGGAGTCAGTCGTTTGATGCAGTTTGCCAAATGATCGTGACGTCGATCCAACTCTCTGACCATGGTCGAAGTCTTCTCGGCAATCGCATCAGAAAGATTGCTCGAAAAGAAAACTTTGGATCGTCCTTGCTTGCGGCGAAAATTCTGAGTCGTCAAATAAGCGACTCGAAAAGACCAAGCGATAAAGTTCCCGCTCTGTTGATCAAAGCTTGAGAATTTATCCCACAAAACGATACTGGTTTCTTGCAGAATGTCTTCCGCATCGGCCCGATTACCGATCAGCGAATAGATATAAGCATAAATCCGGCGTTCATTTTCCATCAACAGTCGAATGAACTTCCGGGGATCGGCGGCCATATCAGGCTCAACATCAGGCATTGTGGGACGCATAATTTCTCCGTGATTATTGAGGATATGTCGCGCCACCGCAGCTTTTGACGATGTTTTTTGAAAAAGTTTAGCGGGCCTTCACCACGACCAATCCTCAATCGCAATTTCAACAACGAATCGTCGACCAAAATTCAAACGCTCATTCTCGTACACCCGAATCTCAACGAAACACTCCACTGATTCTTAGACCCTTTTTGCTACAATCCTCCAGACTTCTTTAATCAACACATAAACGAGGCAAGCTTGAAAAAAATCTGCATCATCAACACTGGCGGAACGCTTTCAATGCGCCCTTCGGATGACGGATACACACCCAGCGCTGGTTTCCTCGCCGATCAAATGGCGGCGATGGATGAACTTGATCGCGACCCCATGCCTTCGTTTGAGATTGTCGAACATGAACCGTTGGTCGACTCGGCAAACATGTCGCCTGAGATCTGGATGCAAATCGCGGCTCAAATCAAAGCCAACTACGATTTGTTTGACGGATTCGTTGTGCTTCACGGAACCGACACGATGGCCTATTCAGCATCGGCGTTGTCCTTCATGCTACAAGGACTTTCCAAGCCCGTGATCTTTACTGGCGCTCAGTTGCCACTGGGGCAAATCCGAAACGACGCGAGAGAAAATTTAAAAACAGCGATGGTCTTGGCGGCGAATTACAACATCCCCGAGGTCAGCCTCTTCTTTGGCGACGATCTCTACCGCGGATGCCGCTCCACCAAAACCAGCGCGACTCGTTTCGACGCGTTTGACTCACCCAACTATCCTCCGCTTGCTTCAGCCGGCACATCGATTGAAATTTTTGAAGAAGACATCCGTCAAGCCGGCAATTTACATTCCCAGTTCGACGTGCTGCCGATTCACCCAGCTGAAATTAGTTCGTTTCGGATCTTTCCTGGATTGTCCGTTGATATTTTCCGGCACTTTTTGAAACGGCCGCTCAAAGGAATCATCATCGAAACTTACGGTGATGGAAATGGACCAACCAACGATCCCGCCTTTATCAAGGCAATCAAAGAAGCTGACGACGCTGGGATGGTCATCATGGGATGCACGCAATGTCTTCACGGCGGGATGACACAAACAGGTTACGTGACCGGCACAGCCCTCACCAAAGCAGGTGTCGTACCGGGCCGAGATATGACAATCGAAGCTTGTTTAACCAAAATGATGTTTCTTTTTAGTCAGAATTTATCGTCGCAAGAAATCAAGTCCGAACTTGGCAAAAACCTTGTTGGCGAACTCACAACAGATTTAGCCTCATAAACAACCCAGCAATCTCCACCAGAACGACCATGGGTCTCTTGGACATTTTGGAAACATCAATAATTCGGTAAACCCGGTTTACGATTCGTTATTTCACTTTCGAAATGCATCCTATTATTCAACAAGAATCCGTTCCATTTTGTTGTTTCGAGTTTTGAACTCGTGGAGCATAATGGACAATTCATCTGCCACACGACACAAAACTGCACAAGGCTCCAATCGTGAAAACAAAGCTTGTAATTCTTTGCTCCGCGTTGCTGATTGCGACAACTAACTTTGATAACATTTCCGCGCAGGAAACTACTGCCAAGCCGGCCGAGACAACAGCAAAAACCGCCAAGCCTGAACAACTTGGTTTTGCCACCGAGAAACCGGCAAAGGGCCCGAGCGTCGAACTACCTGATGGACGGTTCATGGTTTCTTACACGACGACCATTCCAGGTACCGATGTCAAATTCACGATGATCCCGATCGCGGGCGGAACGTTCACGATGGGTAGCCCCGAAGACGAAGACGATCGGCGCGATGACGAAGGCCCACAGTTCAATGTCAAGGTCGAACCTTTTTGGATGGGACAATACGAAGTCACCTGGGGCGAATACAAAAAGTACATGCAGCTCGACAAAATTTTTAAGGCGCTGCACAGCAAAGGACTTCGCAAAGTCACCGCCGACCGTGAGATCGACGCGATCACAGCCCCATCATCGCTTTACGATCCAAGCTTTACTTACTCCGCTGGCGAAGAGCCCGACCAACCTGCCGCAACCATGAGTCAGTACGCCGCAAAACAATATACAAAATGGTTGAGCCTAACTTCTCAAAATTTTTACCGGCTGCCAACAGAAGCCGAGTGGGAGTACGCTTGCCGTGCCGGAACCAAAACCGCTCATTACTTCGGTGATGACGGCGACCTGGACGATCACGCTTGGTACATCGAAACTTCTGACGACGAACGACATCCCTCTGGTCAACTCGAGGCCAACCCTTGGGGCCTCTATGACATGTATGGCAATGTCGCCGAGTGGGTCTTGGATGAATACAGTGAAAACGGTTACGACCACGTTGAGGCGGGAGCAACGGTTGGTGTTTGGGAAGCCTATCGGAAACCGACCAAGCTATTCCCTCGCGTTGTTCGCGGCGGTACTTTTGAATTAGAACCCGAAGATTGCCGTAGTGCAGCCCGAACACCGTCAGACGATAAGGAATGGAAGATCGAAGATCCGAACTTCCCCAAAAGCCCTTGGTGGTTCACTGATTTTCCGGGAACGGGTGTAGGATTCCGATTGCTTCGCCCGATTGATGTTCCTGACTCAATCGAAAAGAAGAATGAGTTCTGGGAGGCAGACATCGAAATGATCAAAGACGATGCCAAGAACCGAATCGAAGACAATGGCCGCGGGGCTTATGGTTTGGTCGATGAGAAATTGGTAGACGACATCAAGGGGCTCACCAAAGACGATAAATAGAAACCCTTGAGTTTAGAACCTCGACAGATTCCAAAGACACGAAACATTTTGTTTCGTGTCTTTTTTTGCGCTAGCGGAGTCTATTGGCCAACTTTGTCGCGGCGTCTGGAACTTATTTAGTTTGCTAAATCTTCGGGGGTTGCTTCCCTTGAGATTATCCACTGAAACGTCACGCGCATCAGCCAAATAATCAAAAGAGAACAAGCGAGCATGGCTGCAATGACGATCATCATCGCGACATAGTCACTCTTGTTGTTGAGATGAGAATCAAACAGCCCCGACAGCAGCATCAGTGAACTAATCGCCAAATACGCTACCGACAAAACTGAACCGGGAAAAACTACTAATTGGACGATGATTCTGCTAACACGGTTTCGAATTCCTCGTGAGTTCATGAACGCATTGCACTTCACCCAAAGCAAGATTGCCAACAAGGTGCCACAGCCTCCTGCCAGAGCGACCCACTTTGATTGTTCCTGATTGATCGAAACCAAAGTGAATGCTACCGCAAAATAGGTCATCAACACTAAAACGTCTAAAGTCGAAAAACGCTGATCAATTGGCTTCAATACTTGCCCAGGGTTGGCAGCGGTCAACCCCTTGAGCGCCAACTGTGGCCCCCAAAGAGGGACGAAAAAGAGGAGTGTCGCCAAAGGACCGACACTAACCACCATTTGCCACATGTTTTGATAATTCATTGATCCAACAAGTATCCTACCTTGCGTTGACGTGACCAAATGTTGCCAAGATTTGGATGTTATCGACGAATTAACTTCGTCGACCAACATTGATAAAGGGATAAAGGGATAAATTTGAAAGATTGTTTGACTTGCGGCAACGATAACAAAACCGGCACGGTTAACTGCGATTATTGCGGAAGCCCCGATGCTTCATGCGTTCAAGTTGGCACGGGAATACTTGGCTGCGTACTTGCGTCCGTCATTTGGGCGACCGTAGCACTTATTTTTATCAATCTAATCTGGTTCAATTAGATCAACTCTCAACGCGATTGCTCTAGACTGCAACCGCGGGCTTCGGAACGCTTTGACCGACTAAAGCTTTGATTTTTTCGGCATACTCACCGACGGGATCTTCAGGGTATCGCTCGCGAATATGCTTGCCCGCAAGCTCGCCCATTTCTTTCCACTGGTGACGGCTCTGCCAAGCTCTCTCCATCGCGTCGTCGACCAACTCCGGCGTTGAACCAAGCGCCACAAATCCCGACTCGTTATCATCCATCAACTCTCGGTTACGTCCGATATCGGTGGTGATTGAAAGTCGATTACAAAGCATCGCCTCGATGACCACCAATGGAGCGCCCTCATACCGCGATGGCAACAACAACGCATGATTGTCGCGCCAGATGTTCTCGACGCTGTCGGTATAGCCGGCGACTTCCATCTTGTCCTCGAGGCCATACATCTGAATTAGCTCAACCAGTTGCCGCTTGTTACCTTGGTCGTGCCCATAAAACGTAATCTTGAGATTCCGCTTTTTCCATTTAGGCTGCTTCATCACATCGACAATGATGTCTTGGCCCTTGGACTGAAAATGAATTCGGCCTACCAATGCGACTCGGAACTCAGGTTCCGTTGACGGCCATTCAGGAGCGGCGTTGTAATCCACGTTGAAGGGATTGGCGATGATCTCGGCATTGTCCAGTTCAACCGCAATGTTGTTTTGAAGCTTCGCCTGATTTTCCGGCGAAACAAAAAACACTTTCTCCGCATGCTGGTACCACTTGCGATAGTCGTCCAGTCGGTCACCGTGGATGAAAAAGAAGTTACTCGCGCACTGCAAATTAATTCCGTAAGGAATTTTTCGCTTGATACATTCGTCGGCAATCAAAATGGGATCAGGATGATAACCAAGCGTTATCAACACGGCATCCGGCTTTTCAACGTCCAACCAGTGCTCTTTGTTTCCGTTCCGCGGGAACCACTTTTGCAGAATTCCTTCTGGAGGTTTGTCGCGGTAATAAACCGAACCGCCACGGCTTTCGATCAACGCCAAAGGTTCGGCTTTGTAAGCCCACCATTTGAAATTGACGCAGATTTCATTGCCTTCATTGAGAATCCGCCGAGCGGAGCGCTGCCAAAGCACTTCACTTCCCCCCCAAGGCATGCCACTCATGCACGAATAGAAACCAAACTTCACTTCGACTCCTTCTAGCGTGCCGCAGCGTTGGACTGAGAATGACTAACACTTTTGGGCCCAGTCAAAACACTTGCCTGGGCTGGCGGAACGGGTAACTCGTTCTCGGGAAACTCATATCCTTCGAGTTGATAAGTACTAACCGCGAGATCATAAACTTTTTTCAGCAGCGGGTAGTCCTCGTAGAACTTTTCTCGCAATTGATTAGGAATTTTTTCATCGTAATTCGACACGTTGAAGTGCGGCAAAATCGTCGATGGCTTTCCGAGCAGTCTTGCCAAATTATCAATCGAAGTTTGCAAGTCTTCGAAAACGCCGAGATAAATAAACTTCGACCGAATCCGCTCTTCGTAATTCTCCAGCGTTACGTCTTGTGGCAAGTGATCAAACAGCCAGTAGGGATACGAATTGACGTAGCTTTCCACGTTGGGAAACTGATCGTTGAGATTTACCGACTCGCCTCGGAACCAAAATCGGCCTTCCTTGCTTCGGCCCTTAGCGAAGAAATACATTGAAACCGCAAGGTCGAACGGATCACGCAGAATCGTGAAGTACTGGTTAATCTCGGGAAAGAAATACGGCAATCCGTAGCCGCGTCCATGGTTAAAGTGTCCATGGATCGATTTAACGTTGGGAAGCCATCTGCCTTTTTTGTCCCGAGTCTCAACTCTGGGCAAGATGATGTCTCGCCGTTCGTCCTGATTCAGTTTGTGATATTCATTCCCAAACCACTCTCGCAAAAGACGCACGACACTGCTGCCCGCACATTTTGGAATGTGGGTATAGATCAACGGTTGATTGGAATCGTATTGACGCATGATAGCTCTCGTTGGGCACGTCTTTATTTGAGCGAACTTGGTTTTCGCTTGAAAGGTCCAAAGCTCGATGTCAGCAAATGGTTGGTGAAAAATGGTTCGAGAAGTTTACAGAACCCCACTTGCTTACCTTGCTTAACTAATTAATTTCCTTTGAACGTTATTTCTCGTCCTCTGGTACTGCTGGCTCAACACCAAATCGTTTTCGGATCGCCACTACACGATTGTGCATGTCCTCGACTCGCACGCGAGACCGATCAAGAGAACGCATCAATTTTGCGATGTAACGATTCTTTTCAGCAAGCTCTGCCGGCATTTGCTCCAGCCTCGCCACGGCAGCCGAAAGCTCGACCTGCAACCGACGAAGTTCGAGATCCTGAAAAGCCGGATTGTTTTTGTACAGATCCGCCATGTCGATTGATGACGAACCAATCCCGCCGTCTTGCCGGGTGTCCGCTAAAATTCGCGATGGAAGCTCAATTGGCGCGCGGTTGACTCGTGCCTGCTCGCCAGACCTAACCATCGTTTCGATCAACCGCAGCAAACGTGGTTTCGCAGGAGTCTGACACTCCAGTTGCTCATTCATGACATGTTGCTGGAACATCATTTTTGGAAGCGGTGGATCGGCAAGCTCACCGATGACTTGGTCTAGCTGTTCCGCCGCACTGACCGTCCAAGCCGACGTCACGTACTGCGGGCTATTGTGAAAATCAAGAATCGCCGTTGGCCGGCCTCGAAGCACACTTTCCAAATACATCGTCGACGGTGTTGTAATCACAGCATCCACTTCTTCGATGACTTCACCGATTGGCGGACGGTCTTCTGGATCGACGCCATCGCCAACCCCGAGGGCTTCATCCAACCCGTCACTCAAACGCCAAGTGACTTTGACGGGGCGCTCGCCAACCGCAGGTTTCGACTCGAACCAAGCTTGAACCGCCTTCAGTGAATCAACAACCGTAGCCCGCTGGGAATCGTTAAAGGAAGGCGTGTTGGCTGTCGCGATCAAAATCCGAAACGGCCCCGATGTTTGCACTGGAGCAACAGCCCCCGATTCGATAGCGTCCAAGCGTGGCAAACCAACGACCTCGCATTTTCCGGCGTTGCCCCACGACTCAATGACGCGAGATTGGCCGCGACCTATACAAGCCAGTTTGTGACCAAACAACGGTTGAAACAACGAACCATCAGGCAAGCCTGGGTTCTCCCAAGTGTTACGGTACTCAAGAATGCCATCCGACAACACCAAAATTGGAACTCGATCTCGGTCGAGAATTTTACGAAGCTTCGACAACTCTTCCCACCGATAGTGCATGTGGGTGATGATGATTCCAGCGTCTTCTGGCGGATGCCAATCCGGAAGCGACTCGTCGATGACGACACAAGGAATCGAAGCGTCCGACATCCAACTTGTATAGTTGGCGCTGGTATCGGCGAATCGGCAAAGGATGTAGGCTCGCAGGCTCAACGATTTGGTCTCGCGGATGAGAGAGTTTTGGGATTAGTGAATTAGATTAAACGCCAGGTGAATTGAGATTCGGCCCGACGTGA
>CAZQQR010000078.1:6334-18810 GCA_964595515.1 uncultured Pirellulaceae bacterium | reverse complement strand
GACAAGACTCTTTAGTCGCCACAGGGCCGTTGCAATTAATCGAGAGCTCCCATTGAGCTTCGCAATGATTGACGATCATGGTCAACAAGTGCATCCGTAATCATCTGCACGGATCCTGCAATGATTTGATCCAGTTTGTAAAGCGTCAATCCAACGCGATGGTCAGTCATCCGGTTTTCAGGGAAATTATAGGTCCGAATTCGCTGACTTCGATCACCGGATCCAACCAGACTCTTTCGTTGATCGGATCTTTGTTGTGCTTCTTGTTGTTGAAAGTGATCGTAAAGTTTCGATTTTAGAATTCTCATTCCCTTAGCAAGATTCTTGTGCTGCGAGCGTTCTTCAAAACACTTAACGACCAATCCTGTTTCGTGATGCGTGATTCGAATCGCCGAAGCCGTTTTGTTGACGTGCTGTCCACCCGGGCCACTACTGGCCGCATACCGTTCGACTTCGTAGTCTTCGGGTTTCAAGTCAATCTCAACGTCTTCTGGTTCCGGTAGAACGGCAACGGTTGCCGCCGATGTGTGCACGCGGCCTTTGGTTTCCGTGTCAGGAACTCGCTGGACGCGATGGCCCCCGCTCTCGTATTGAAGCTCGCGGTAACAACCTTCGCCTTCGATTGAGATGGTGACTTCCTTGAATCCACCCAGTTCCGTCGGACTGGATTCAAGGGGAATGAATTTCCACTTCTTATTCTCTGCGTGCTTTTTGTACATTTCAAAAAGGTTGCGAGCAAACAAAGCGGCTTCGTCGCCACCAGTACCGGCACGAATTTCCATCACGCATCGAGAACGGTTGGCGTCTTCTCCGCCAATGGTCATTTCAAGCAATTCATCCCAAAGCGTTTCGCGAGTGACCAGAAGATTTTTCAATTCGTCTTCTGCCATTTCACGTTCTTCAGGATCGCTGGAGCCTGCCATCTCGCGAACTTCAGAGATCTCCCCAATTACGTCATTGAACTTTCGGTACTTGGTCGCAAGTTTCGCAAGCGAACCATGTTCGCGAGCTACCGCTGCCATTTTGGAAGAATTCGATTGGACTTCGGGGTCACTAAGTTGTTTCTCAAGCTCCTCAAATTTCTGGAGCTTTTCGTCAAGCATTTCGCGCATCGTATGTGTCTTTTGTTGGGTGTAGAGAGAACCGCAATGAAACATTTGCCGCGATTGAATCACCCGATTGCAAAATGAACCAAGTGAACGCGACCGAGAGCGGGCGCGAGCTAAGAGTCAAACAGAGATTGGGATGCTGGGCGTCGCACGATTAAGATCCAATAATGATTGGGCCGAATGATGTTTCTGACACTTATTTTTATACCATCGTCACAGGTTGCCAGCAAGAGACGACAGTCGTGGCAAACTACGGCAGGAATGTGTGATCCGATGTTGAGATGATCGACTATTCATACTGGACTTCGTTGCCGTCAGAAGGTTCGGTGACTTGGTTCTCCGCAGTAATTTTGCAGAAGAAATTTTGAGGATGAGGCTTTTGTGTTGCCGATACCGCAGGACGTTGGAATCTCAGTCAGGGCGAATTCTCCACCTCGGTAGGTTCAGGTGACTGGTTTCTTAGTAGCTTGCTCCTAAATCGTTCTGCGAAAATCGAGTCAACGATCAGTTGAATCGTATGATAGAGAACGATCGGTACGATACTGAATCCGAGATTGATGGCCGTTGAAAGTCCGATCATCAGAGTTTTCTGACTTCCGGAAAATCCAACGGCAATTTGAGATTCGCGTGCCAAGCCAGACCGGCTCGAAAGCCAAATGCCTGTCCAAAAAACCGCGACGTGAACTAATAGCAAGAATAGCGCAGTCAACGCGAGGTTGCCTGCGCCCAAGTTCGACGGACCATCGCCCTCAAAGCGGAGGCCCATTTTTACAGCACCCAAAAAAACCATGCTGAGGATTCCGATCAGGGCTGCAAAACTAAGTTTAGGTTTGTGCTTCGTTGCCCATTGAGCAGATGGTGTATTGATTCGAGCCAATTGCGCGAGGCCGATCGGAATCACAACAAAACAAAGCAGTTTATAGATCGTTCCAACCAATGCGGAACTGTCAATCGAGTTTCCGGTCTGAACCATTACCCAGAATGGCATAACCAGGAAACAGCTGGCGTTAGTCAAGATCGTAACCATCATTGCAATACTGTCGTCGCCCCCGGCGCGTCGGGTAAACACGGCTGCTGAGGCAAGCGTTGATGGAGTTGCGGCCGCGATGATCATGCCGGGGCCAAGCTCGGCACCAACCAATTTCGCCAACGGCCAGACCAATAACGGGATCGCGATTAAGTTCAAAGCCGTCGCCATTAATGGTGCAAGCGGACTGGCAAACGCAGATTTCAGTTTCCCAAACTCAAGCGGCCAAGCCATCAAAAACATCGTGACGGAAACCACCGTCCATTTCAGCCACTCAATATTCGACAACGATTCAAACGAACTTGCTGATTCAAACCCAATCGCCAGCAAAACGAGAAGTGATATAAGAAACCAGTTTTTGCGCAATTGGTTCATCGTTTGTTTTACGTTCTTAACGCCTGCTTCACTTTGTTGATTTAAGAGCAGCCCGACCAACGAAATTAATGATGCGAAGAGAGCTGCCGTCGTCCTTTGTTAACAGCAACATTCGAACCTTTGAATCCCCCGCTGCCAAGTTGATGTGATTCGATTAAAATTGGGGTTTCAAATCATACTCTGGGGCAGCTCGATGCTTCGATATTGGACTGCTGGCGAATCTCACGGGAAATGCTTGTTGGCATTAGTGGACGGCTTCCCTTCCGGATTCGAAATTGATACCGACAAAATTAATGAGCTCTTGGCGCTTCGTCAGGGCGGATACGGTCGTGGAGGCCGTCAAAAACTGGAAACGGACAAGGTCGATATTTTGACCGGCGTCTGGAAAAATACAACGCTCGGCGGACCCGTCACTTTGCAAGTCATCAACAGTGACTACAAACTTGAGCGACTCAAAGAACTTCCCCGTCCGCGTCCTGGTCACGGCGATCTTAGCGGTTCGATAAAGTACATGAGTTCGATGCGTGGGATTCTCGAACGGGCCAGTGCAAGAGAGACTTGTGTGCGTGTCGCAGCAGGTGCGCTTTGCCAACAGCTGTTAGAGACGTTTGGAATTAAGACCCTCGGCTACGTCGTTCAATTGGGAAGCGAAAAAGTTCCGCCGCGGGAAGGCTCGTTTGAGCAACGCAAAGCCTGGCGAAACGAAAGCGAAATTTATTCGCTTGATCCTTCAAAGGACGAAACCGTTAAACAGTTGATCGACGACACCAAAAAAGCGGGTGACACGCTTGGAGGAATCGTAGAAGTCGTTGTCGAAGGGTTGCCATTCGGGCTGGGCACACACGCTCAATGGGATCGTAAGCTTGACGGGAAGCTCGCCCAAGCTGTGATGGCTGTACAGGCGATCAAGGGCGTTGAAATTGGGATGGGATTTGAAGCGGCAACCCTACCGGGGAGTCAGGTCCACGACGGAATTCGATTCGACAAACAGCAACAGGACACGGCTAACCTTGGCTACACTCGGCCAACCAACAACGCAGGCGGACTAGAGGCTGGGATGACCAACGGCCAGCCGCTTGTGATCCGGGCCGCCAAAAAGCCAATCAGCACGCTGCAGAAATCGCTTGAATCAATCGACATGCAGACCAAGGAACCGAGCAAAGCGAGTTACGAACGCAGCGACGTCTGTGCACTTTCAGCTGCCGGAATTATTATCGAAAGCGTGGTGGCGTTTGAGATTGCAGCTGCCTTAATCGACAAATTTGGCGGTGATAGCATTCAAGAGATGAAAGCACGTTGGGATCTTTTCCAGAAAATGGCCAGTGAAAAGTAGTCTTTTTGAGGCAGGAAAAGTTTGGCCGACCCAGATCGTTATTGGCTGATGTGCTCAAATTCATCACAATGGGCGGTCGGCAGTCATTGCCGGAGAGCATCTTTTGAAACACTGACAAGGAAGTCAGATGAGCGACAATCGGCGACGGGTTTTTGCCCGCATCTTCTTCATCCTGTTTTGCGCATTGCCAACGATCGGCGTCCTCTACAAGATCTGCCACCCCCAAACCGCAGAAAGCTGGGCCCGCACAATCCAAGCCGAATTGGGGCTAACGACAACCGTCGATTCCGTTGAAACGCCCGGTCCGTTTCATACCATTCTGCGAGGGCTTGAATTTTCTGATCCCGACGAGGGAACACTTTTAAAGGCCGTCGAAGCTCGACTGTATTTTGGAGATGTGAACACGATTGAAGTGCCGTTTCGAATTCACGGAATGACAAACCACGGTCTTGAGCGGTTACTGACGAAGCTTAATAAGAACCTCATTCGTGCTGATGCAGCAGAGAAGCGTTGGCGAATTGTGTTTTCCAAAGAACTGTCGATCGAAGAACATCAAGCAGCCAAGCTCTATGCGACTGAAAAACTAGTGGCTCCTCCGCGAGTGATTCTGACCGACTTGCAAATTGACGTTGTTCCACTGGTTGATGGAACCTTGGCTGAATTGCATTTTAAAGTAGCCGGCAGCGAAGAGAACAATGAGTTTGTTGCGTGCAAGTTGTCACGAACGGATGAACACGGGCATTGGTTGGAGTTGGATACCAAAGGCAATCAGCTGCCGTGCTGGTTGGTCAACAACTCCGTGCCTCAAGTTCGCGATTTGGGTGAGCACGCGATGTTCAAAGGAGTCGTCGAGGTTTCTCCGACGCTTGGGCGAGAAAAGATGTTCGTTGATGGGACGCTTGATAAAGTTGACCTTCAACGATCCGTTGACCCGTCGGTGTTTACCAATGGGCCCGGAGAGCGGTACGCCAGAATCGAGTTGGATGATTGTATGTTTGAGTCAGGTACGGCAGTCAAACTGGATGCTCTTTTGTTTCAAGAGCCATACGCGACGCCTGTTCAAATCAGAGAAGAAAAACTGTTTGCATTTCGTCGTGAGGTTTCGCTTGGTCAGGCTATTTCCGCAGCCTTGGAGAATCGAAACAACGGAGTTCGGATTGGTGCACTACCTACGGATTCACGATCGCATTAGTGAAGGCCGCCTGAAGCACAAAATAAGAGGCGGATCTACCGATTTTAACCGTCATTGTTTTGTAGTTTTTTGTTGTTCGGTATCTGCCAACATTCGCATTTTGGTTGACGAGCTAAACTAATCCGGTTTTGCCACCATCGTTTTGATAGCTTCGCCATAGCATGCCGGGCAAAATTAGAACAAGTGCGGCCACGGCTGCATGCCCGGCTCCAGTCCAGAGAATGTACTGGGTGATGTTGTCTTCGTTTCCTGCATAGGCGTGAAGACCGACGCCAAGTTCATTGACGCCCTTCCAAGACCAAAGCACAACGACGTTGCCGAGGACAGCAAGTGCCGCCAGTCCACGTTCTTTGACGATCCCGCCCCAGCGAGCGTGAAGCACCAACGCATTCCAGAGCACAATCATCAACGCTCCGTTTTCCTTGGGATCCCAACCCCAGAAACGGCCCCAGGAATCGTCTCCCCACAGCCCGCCCAATACCGTTCCAAAGAAGCTGCAAAGCAAACCAAAACAGACGACGCCATAAATTACATTGGCGAACAAACGCCGATCGGTTTTGTCCTGGAATTTTTTGGAGACCAATGAAGCCAGAATAAATTTGGCGCCCAGTAAACCAGCACCAAACGTCGCGGCATACCCGATCGAAATACATACGACATGCGTGGACAACCAGAACTGAGTATCCAGAACAGCCACCATCACGGTAAACGTGTCGCCGCTGGCGATCGTCATCGTCCAAGCCCAAAGTAGGGCACCAAATCCACCAAGTCCGGCAACGAAGTTTCCAATACCCAGCTTCGTGATTTTTTCAACCACTAGGCAGATAACAACGAACGCAGCCGATACAAACAGAACCGATGAATAGAGATTCGTAACTGGCGGCCGTCCCGAAATAATCACTCGCAATATGAGCCCAATGATGTGAATACCAAGGCCAACAATCAATAACCACTTACACGCCAAATTCCAAGAAACTGACGACCTTGCAAACAGCCAGCCAAGCGGCGCGATGAACAAAGTGATCAGGTAGAAAACGGACGCAATGTAAAATGGTGAAAACGCGTTGTAGTATCGTTCCGTCGCGATTTTACGATCCGTCAGCCCGGCCGGAGCGACTTCCTTGACCTGTTGTAAATAGTTCGACAGGGTTGTGTTGAACGCGTCCGCGTCATCAGCCAGGTATGCCGGTTTCAGTTGGTTGAGCATGCTGACGAGTTTAAGATCGGTTCGATCCAATTCGCCTTTGCCACCGTTGACGACTGCGATTTGTTCTTCGAGTACGGACTCATAGCGTGGCATTTGCTGAGCAATCATTGCATCAACCATCGGGCTTTCTGCCGCAACCAGAGGGTCTTTGATGTTGGCCGGCAAATCATCCCAGTTGTCCAGCATTGTCCGGCCAAGAACTTCTGGATCGGTTTCCTGGTGCTGTTCCTCCATCACTTTGAGGAAGTCAGGATCAGACAGAAAACGCTGAACAATGCGAGAACGGATTGTTTCTTCTCGGAGCTGCGGAAGCACATTTTTCTCGATGATGGCCCGAGAAAGTGCATCCGTTGAATCTTTGCCATACTCGTCTGCAAGCCCGCTCAACCAAGCTCGATCCTGCAACGACATCATCGAAACCCACGGCGCGTCTTCGTTGGCGGTCGGAATAACCAAAGGGATCAAGGGAGACGAAAGTGCCTGCCCTGCCGATTCGAGTCGAGTCAAAATGTCTTCGTCCTCAGGCATCGGAGGCCGGCCCAGAGCAAGCTTGAAACCGTAAACCTTCTGAATCATTCCCGCGACCGAATTCAGTCGTTTTTCGAGTTGCGTCCAGGTCTTTGGATCTTTGTCCTTTGCATTGGGAATCAGTTTTCGAAGCTTCGATTCTGCTTCAAAAATTTCGCTGAGCGTAAATCTGAACCTTTTATCGGCGTTGGAATCACTTGCCCGAACCGAAGGCAGATTCAAAGAAGAAACAACGTTGGTGTCTTCGATTCGAAACAGAAAGTAGTCTTGATATCCTTCGGCTTCGAAAAGCGTATCCGCAAACCAGCGGATCGCAGGTTGTTTTTCCCCACCTCCGTCGACCAGTTCTTCTCGTTTGCTTAACTGGCGAGCGGTGTTGCGAGCGACTGAGTCGATTGGTTGAACGCGTCCATTGATGGTGACAGGAACTTGCCCCAATAACTCTAGGTTGATTTCGTTGGCCTCAACCTTGGGAGAGTAGGCTTTGTAAGCTTCACCTGCGGCCCACAGTCCAAAAAATCCAACGATCAAAATCGCCGGCAGTTTCGTCCATTTGGATTTGTTTTTAGCTAGTTCGTCCTCGGTTGGGCGTGATCGCATCGCACTGGCAGCAGCTTCTGTCGCCTTTGTGATTCCTTTTTCAACGGTACCTGGTGATATGCCGGTCGTCGCACCAACGGCGAGTGAAGCAGCACTGGTCAGTCCTCTCGCAACCGCCTTTCGTTCTTTTTCCAAAAAGCCCAGCAGGGAAACACCAAACTGAGCGATCAAGCCGATGACGGTGAACATGCAGCAAACGTAGGGGATCATCCAGCCATGATTTCGAACGACCTGAATCACGCTGTAAGTCTTACCGCTGTCGAGTGTGTCCATTCCCGTTTGGTAAAACGTTTCGCCTGAATACCTAAGCGGATTGTTCATCCAGATTTTTTGATCGCTCTGAATGTCATTCTCAAAATCATTCAGAACGACATCGGAAGAATACCAACGCGGAGTCTCCGTGCCGATATAGTTTTCCTGTTGAGCGTCAATCAACGTCAACGAGTAGGGTTTATAGTCCGTTTTGAAACGTAACGAGATGTGATACTCTTTGCGATCAACCCAGACTGAGTCAGCTTTGTTTTCGTCAAGGTTTTGGCTGATTAAGAAAACGCCCAGCGGCAGGTTTTTGTCTTTTGTGGTTAATTCGACGTATGCGGAAGCAAAGTCTGCGACCTGTTCCGAATCGGTTCCTGCGACGACCGGCAACGCGATGGCTTCCATTCTTTTGCCCAATCCCTCCGTTGCAAGGCTGTCGCCACTCGTCAAATCTCGAATGTCGGAGTTGGCCATATACCGCAAACATCGAACATTGAATGGCAACCCGTCGTCTTGGATGAGTACATTTTCGCTTCCTGGTTTTTGAGCGTTGCTATTGGCAAAAAGAATCTCTCCTGGCACGGTAACAATGTTGTCGAACTCAGGATCAGAGACATCGATGATCGCCATCTCCGTGTGGCGAATATCGATGGCGGTACTAAGCGTTTGGCCTTCAAAGAGCGTCATTCGCTGTTCTACGTTGGTCATGTAGACGTAGATCTCGTTGGCCATCAATCCTGCCACACCAAGGTGGATCAGCACGATTCCTGCCTTTCGGTTGAACAACAGTTTGCAAGCCAAAAACGCGATGATTCCCGCGATGGTGGCTTGGGCTAGTTGCCACAAGATCCGCATCGCAGAGTCGCCGATAAATGCTCGTTCACCCAGTACTAACGTAAGCACGAGGCAGCCAATGCAGGAAATGGTTCCCAGGGCCAGCAAGGTACGTTCGACCTTTCGCTCTTTTGCCATTGATACAAAACCAATGGCAGTCGAGAGCCCGATTCCAAACACTGCGATCTGCAGAATCACCCACATGCTTTTGAACGAAATCGGTGGCTCACTTTGAAACCCGTTTACATTGGGACCGTTGAAGATGATCGCCCAAGTCATGAACGAGGCGAACGCGGCCACGCCGATGCCGATCAGTAACTGCGAACCGCGAGCCTTGAGTTTAAAACGAAGCAAGTGCGCGGCCGTCAAGTTGATCAACATCATGATCAAGATCGAAAGTCCGCTCGGCAAATAGATGCCGCCCGGAACGTTTTGAAGGTCGGGAAACCAAGCTGGAGGCAGGAAAGTAGTAAACGGCGTGGATACAAACAGGCTTTCAAAGTGCCGCATCTTGACGTTGTAAACATCGGAGCGTGTTTGTTCGAGCGTTGCTACAAACGTGACGAACACGGCAAGGAACAGCAGGAAAACTGTTAAGCGGAGTGAGGCCAGGGGCGTCAAGACTGCTTTGACATAATCCAATGAAGACAGTTCTCCGCCGGATGAAGCTTCTGATTGACGCACCGCAGAATCTTGCGGAAAAGTATCGATAGCCATGATGGTTTGTTCGTTTACTCTGTTATTTGAACTTGATTGATGAAACGACGTCATTGAATTCGTCTTTGGATTCAGCAACCGCTTTTTTATCGCCAGAAAGTTTCAGGAACCAAGCAAGCCCGTCACGTTTTACCATGCCGGCAACGATTCCTGTTTCGTTTTTAGATTTGAGATCGATCAAGTCGACCATTTGACCTTCGACCCCATCAACAGTGACGGTTGTCGTTCGTTCATTTAGTTTGTCGTCGCTGAGATCACTCAGGCCGACCTGCCCTGCCCACCGATCGACGTTGGGTTTCCACTTGTTCGCGTCGGCGGGCATTTTGATGATCGTGATCATCGCTTCACCGTTTTCAGTTTTCTTCTGAAGCCGGACAGGCACCATCGAAGAGGTTTTTCCGCTCGTCCATCCCTCGGGAATGCTAATCGCAACAGGTGCCGAAGGAGTTAGTTGAGCAGTAGGCTTTCTCTCTGTATCAACTCTGCCTGCAAACGGAGGCGACATGCTGCCCGAACCAGAACCTTTGGCGTCAAACAGCAGGAACTCTCCCTCGGCCGATTCTGTTTTGGTCAGCGCTGTCTCAAGTTCATCCTGTTCAATGTCTTCCAATTTAAGTTGCCCGCGCCACCGATTGACGTTTAATAACAAATCTTGATCGGGTCCGAGGCTGGAAATCGCAAGCTCGATTGGCGGTTTGCCGTCTCCCATAACAAGCGTTTGGAAACGCATCGGTTTTGGTCCAGACTCCGTCCATCCCTCTGGCAGTTCCCAGACCGGTTTTCCATCTTTGAACTTGATCGACTTCATGAAGGGAGACCATTGTTCTTCTGTTGAAGAAACCCGATCATCCGGACCTGTGATCTTGAAGAACCAGGTTGCCGATGGTTGTTCGAATAAGCCGACGACCATTCTTCGCTGGGTTTTCTCAGCCTCGGGTTGAGAAGGAGAAGATTGGACCATCGGGGCGCCACTTGCAAAAGGAGCAGCGCCGCCACGGGCAAAGGGAGGAGTCATTCCACCCGAGCCCATTCCATCTTGATCAAACAGCAAGAACTCCCCGTCAGCCGATTTGGTCTTTGTCAATTGATCATCAAGCTCACTCTGCGTCACGTCGTCTAGATTAAGTTGCTTTCGCCATCGATTCACATTCAAGAGCAGGTCCTGATCGGGTCCGAGACTGGAAATTGCAAGTTCAATAGGCGGTTTGCCGTCTCCCATGACGAGCGTTTTGTATCGCATTGGTTTGGAGCCAGATTCGCTCCAACCCTCAGGCAACTTCCAGCTAGGTTTGCCGTCTTCGAATTGAACCGATTCCAGGAACGGACGCCATTGATCTTCTGTTTCGGTTACACGAGCGGCTGGGCCTGAAATTTTAAAGAACCAAGTCGCATCTGGTTTTTCGAACAGGCCAACCACCATCCGAGTTTTCTGTTTGGCGGGACGGGAAGCATTTTCAGCGGATGCTGGTGTGAGTTTCGGGCCTCTCAGCGCCAAATGTCCCGATCGTTCTTTGGAGACTTGGTGGGTCGTGATCTTGGGTTCTGGGGCACAGCCAACAGAAATCGCTGTCGTAATTGCGAGTACAACCATTGGCCAGAACCGCTGCCTTAGGATGCTGCTAGTGGATTGTTGGTCAGATTGCATTGGACGTTAATGGAGGTAATTCGTGTTCGTTGGAAACGCTAATAAATTAGATGTTCGGCCCGCGGTTTTCATTGCCAGTGAATCCAGTTGGATGGCCAATCCGCTATTATACGAGTCAATAAATTCTGGCCTACGCCAAATGAGTCTTCTGCGGCCAAAAGCAATTTGAGAGGCAAATGGATAGAGAGTCTTTGATGCTGTTCAGGCTTGAAATTTTCCATCCAGTACCCTTCATTTAAACTGAGAACGATGACGTTCTTTAACCAAGACGTTGGGCAGGAAGCGATTTCTTCAAGCAGGGCTTTATTTATTCAAATTTTTGAAGAAATTCATCGCTGCCAAACGTCTATGAGAGAAGGATCGAACCAAACATTGGTTGTATGAGTGAATTTCTGGAAAACCTGTATCGTGAACATCGGCAGGGGCTCTACACGTTTGCACTTTCGATAACGGGTTCGCCGGCACTGGCTGAGGACGCGATTCAGAACGCTTTTGAAGCTTTCTATCGTCGCGGAATTGGCCAGAATGCAAATCAAGGATCGATTGACTGGGTGCCTTATGTTTTTAGATCGGTTCGCAACAGTGCGGTTGATTTATGTCGATCCGATCAACGTCAGGCTCGGATTTGTGAGGTCTTATTTGAGAGTTTCAATTCGGAAACGTTTTCTGAGGATGCTTTACTGACTCAAGAACGCGATGAGTTGCTCAAGGCTGCCATCGATTCGTTGCCTGAATCAGATCGAGAAGCGGTCATGCTAAAGATATTCGGAGATTTGACTTTTGACCAAGTTGGAAAGGTCCTGGAGACTTCGCCAAAAACGGTTGCAACTCGATATCGCCGGGCACTCGGAAAACTGGAAGAACATTTGAGGGGAAAAATATGAGTGTGGAAACGGAAACCAAACTGGAAGCTTTGTTGAAAGAGCTGAGGCCAACGGCGCCTTCGGCTGAGCTTGATAGCCGGATTCAAAAACTGGCTTCCCCTGCTCTACCGCTTTCCCGTAATCGTGGTTGGAAGACTCTGGTTGCCACGGCAATTGCGGCGAGCGTGGTTGGGATCGTGATTGGGCAGATGACTAGTTTTCAGCCTCGCGTCGCAGCCAGTTCGGCATCAAACGTAGGTGGTAAAGATCTAACACCCGTCAATTTCAATCCGAACGCGTTTGCGCTGCTGCATCTTCATTCGACCAAACCGGAATACGAAACGTGCTCTAACTGTCATGTAAACGGGGAAACGATACAGGCGTTTGATGGATGGTACTACGGTGACGCGAAGCTGTTGAAGTCTCATAGCGATTTCAAGATGAGCGAGTGTGTTGACTGCCATGTGCTTGCCCCAGCGCCCAACGAAAAACCAGACACGCCGGATATTAATCTGCATTCGATTAAAGGGGTTAAATGCAGCGACTGTCATTCGGGTGCTAATGAACCGATTAAACCCGTGACTGCTGGATAGAGACGATCCCGAGCAAGGGCCGGAGGCGTTCATTGGTCGGTTAGGTTTAATCGGCGACCAGCTTCCTGTTTTGGGCGTTGCGATTTTACTATTGGAACTTGGATCTGAGACCTGAGATTGGAGTCCGGATCTTCGAAAATTTCCTCGGATTGTGGGCGAAAGCGCATATTCATTGCTCTAAAAGGAAACTTTAGC